>CALFAM010000115.1 GCA_937948815.1 uncultured bacterium | reverse complement strand
GGAGCTTGGTGGCTTCGACCCGAGTTGCGAGCGCTTCTTCCTTCCGTCCCAGGCGGTAGAGCGACCAAACCTTCTCGCGCAGGTGCCAGCGAAAGTCTGCGCCGAGTGCCTCCGAGTCCTGAAATCGACGCAGTGCGTCCGCGTAGCGGCCCGCGTTGTTGAGGCGCTGCCCCGCAGCCGCGTGAACGAGCGGCGAAAGGGGATCGAGATCGAGCGCGACCGCGATTCGCGCCAGTGCTTCTTCGTGGCGGCCGGCCAGAGAAAGCAGCTCCGAGTACCACTGATGGGCCGTGACGTGGCTCGGCTCGAGCGCGATGGCACGTTGGTAGGACGCCTCGGCGCCTGACCAATCACGATCACGCTGAAAACGCAGCAATCCCTGCGCCGTGTGGGCCGCGGAAAGATCGGGATCGAGATCGAGCGCGCGGCCGATGGCACGATCGGCCGCGGCGTAGGCGTCGACTTCGGACCGTCCGGTATAGGCGCTGCTCAACAGAAACGCGTTGGCCAGCGCGGCCCATGCCCGGCCGAATGCCGGATCAAGGACGACAGCCTCTTCGAGCAGCTCGATTCCGCGCCCGACATCGTTTCGATGCTGCACCTGCTGCTGTCCCCGCAGGTAGGCACGGTAGGCTTCGACGCGAACGGCGCGCTGCTGTGTCAAGCGCAGTGCTTCTGCCGTCTTCAGGGTCGTCCGCGTATGCTCGGCCACGTCCTTCGCGACCTCGCGCTGAAGATCGAGGACCTCGGAGAGGGTCCGATCGTACGAGCGACTGAGCAAGTGGTCATCTCGATCCGGGCGGATCAGCCGCGCCCCGATTCGCAGCCGCCCGTCGCTGACCAAAACGGTGCCCGTCAGCAGGTAGTCGACGTCCAAGGCGCGGGCGATCTCGGGATTCGTGCTGGCCGTGTCACGAAAGCGAGACGACGACCTCCTCGACACGACCCGCAGTCCCGAGAACTCCGCGAGTTGGTGGATCAACTCGTCGGTCAGCCCTTCTGCAAGGTAGGCATTCTCAGAATCAGGCGACAGGTTCTCGAACGGCAAGACAGCGATGCCCGGGCGATCCTCGAAGGCCGCTGTGGCCGCCTTGGGAGCTGCCGCCGAGGAAAGTGATGCCGTCGGATCGGCGACGCCTGCCGATACGTCACGCTCGGTCGCGCTCGGTCCACCCGCCCGACCAACATCGATCGCCAGGCCAACGACCACCAGGGCTGCCAGCGCCAAGCCCAGCACCAACGGGGCACGGAGCATGCCAGCTCGGGAGCCATCGGGACGATCCCGTTCGTCGGACTCTGACCGGCTCCCTGGTTGGACCGGCTCTACGGTTTCAACTCGCTCGACGGCTGCGATCAAGCGATAGCCGCGCTTGGGAATGGTCTCGATGTAGGTGGGATTCTGGGCGTTGTCGCCCAAAGCTCGGCGGACCAGAGAAACAGCCCGACTCAGGGTCTCGTCGACCACGGCCCGCCCTTCCCAAACCTGCTCCAGGATCTCCGCCCGCGAAACGACCTGGTCGGGACGGGTAGCGAGGTACACGATCACCCGCATCGCCATCGGCTCGAGCTTCTGTCGTGCGCCATCTCGCGTCACGCAGAGACGATCGGGCTCGACGAGGCAGTCGCCGAGCCGAATCGTCTCGTGCCCATCCACACTCTCGTCCCCTGACATGTTGCTCACAGGCTCCACGCCGACCGATCGCGACGAAGATGCGTCCCCTAAGCTCACCCTAAGCCATCCCTTTTCCGTTCATCCGGACATCGCCCCCACGACGGCCGGATCCTGGACACCGCTCCAGCAGTGCGCTGATGAACAGTGTATCGCTTGCCAACGATTGGAGACCGACGATGCGCCATGCTCTCCAATTCCCGCACACGCGCGACGTTCCTGCTGGCAGCACATCCAAGCATCGACTCGTCACTCCACTTCTCTTCTCGATTCTGTGCAGCGTCGGCACCAACTCTGTGAACGGAACGTCAACGATCGGAGACCAACCATGCATCAAGGCCCCGACAACTCACATAATGTGCCCGCGACCTCGAGAAAGCGACTTCTGGCATTCATTCTCTTGTCCATCGCCTGGTGCAGCGGCGCCAGCACGGCCCACGCTCAGCTCGGACTTGTCGGCTTCACACTCGACAGCGGCAACCCCGGCAGCATGCTCGGCAGTGCCATGGCGGCCGGCGACTTCAATGCCGACGGCTACGACGACCTGGCCGTGGGCGTGCCGGAGCTCAACGCGGGAGTCACCGTTGCGGCCGGCTTCATCCGCGTCTTTCTCGGCGGCCCCGACGGATGGATGAACGCCACCCTTTTCTCGGCGACTTCCGTTGGAGCCACGAGCGCCACGGGCGCCCGATTCGGCAGCACCCTGGCGAGCGGCGACTTCGACGACGACGGCCATGACGATCTGGCGATCGGCGCGCCGGGCCGAACCGTCAATGGCGCGCTGGGTGCCGGCGAAGTGATCGTGATCTACGGCAGCCCCGGCATCTTCTTTGATCCCAGCCGCACCCAGATCTTCGACCAAGTCGCGCTCCCAGGCGCGCCCCAGACCGGAGACCGGTTTGGCACGACCCTGGCGGCGGGTGACTTATCAAACGACGGTGTCGACGATCTCGTCGTCGGCATTCCCCTCGAGGACGTCGGCAACCCAACACAGATCGACGCTGGCGCCGTGACCATCATCTACGGCGTGCTCGACGTCGGCCTGAGTACAGACGACAGTCAGCTCATCCACGAAGACACGCCCGGTATCGGCCTCAACGCCAACGCCGGGGAGCGCTTCGGATTCTCCGTGGCCATTGGTCAAGCGCTTCACAATGCGATCCCCGATCTGGTGGTCGGTGTGCCCGGCGAAGTCGTGATCGGGCCAGGCGCCAAGGGAGCGGTCGTCGTGCTCCCCGGCACCGACGACGGCATCGATCCGGCAGTCAGCACCGAAGCCGTCTGGAGCCAAGAAAGTGGCGGAATCGCCGGCACGGCACAGATCGACGACGAGTTCGGCTACGCGGTCGCCTTTGGCAACTTCAACGGTGATCCGTGGCCCGATCTCGCCATCGGCGCACCCGGAGAACAAGAGCTCGGCACCACCGAGTCCGGTGCCGTTCACATCCTCTACGGCAATGCCGTCGGCCTCAACGCGGCAAACGATCAGTTCCTCACCGAAGGCGTCATCGACGCCGATGTCGACGCCTTCGACCGCTTCGGCACCAGCCTCACAGCCGGCGACTTCAACGGCGACGGCCGAGACGACCTGGCCATCGGCGCGCCCCTCGACAACTCCCTCGGCTTCGTCAATGCCGGCGAAGTCACCGTCGTCTACGGCACCTCCGCCGGCCTCGACTTCACCGGTCACCAGATCTTCGACATGATCTTCTTCGACACGCTCGAAATCGGCGACGAATTCGGCCACGCTCTCGCCACCGGCCGCTTCTTCGACCCCACCTACGAAGGCGAAGACCTCGCCGTCGGCATCCCGCTGCGCGATGTCCCTCTCCGCGGCAACATCGGCCCCGGAATCGACGCCGGCGTCTCCCTCGTCATCCGCACCCGCTCCATCTTCTCCGACGGCTTCGAGATCGGCGACACCAGCGACTGGAGCGTGACCCTCCCATAGGCGAGGGAAGGACCTACTGACCATGCGCCACCACACCCATTCCCCGCTTGCCCACGACGCAACCGCCACCTCGCGACACCGGCTCCTCACCTCCCTCTTGATCTCGATTCTCGGGGGCCTGGGCGCCAACACGGCACACGCTCAGCTCGACCTTGCCAACTTCATGCTCATGGATGGCGCAGACGATTCCATGCTCGGTAGCGCCATGGCGACCGGCGACTTCAACAACGACGGTTACGACGACCTGGCCGTCGGTATGCCGACCCTCGATGTGGGCAGTGATCCCACAGCAGGCCGCGTCGGCTTCTTTATTGGCGGCCCCGGCGATTGGTCCCTGATCACGTCGCTCTCTGCCAACGTGATCGGCGCCGAAGGCGAGGCAGGGGCGCGATTCGGCAGCGCCCTGGCGACCGGCGACTTCGACAACGATGGCCACGACGACCTGGCGATCGGAGCGCCGGGCCGTACGGTCAGCGATGGTCTGGCGGCGGGCGAAGTGGTCGTGCTCTACGGAGGCCCAGGCATCTTTGACTTCGAACGGACCCAGGTCTTCGACCAGGTCGACCTCCCCGGCGTGCCGGAGACCGGAGATCGCTTCGGCACGAGCCTGGCGGCGGGCGACCTGTCGAACGACGGCGTCGATGATCTCGTGGTCGGCATCCCCCTCGAAGACATCGGCCCGGCGAAGATCGACGCCGGTGCCGTGACGATCATCTATGGCGTAGATGAGGATGGACTGACCCTCGCCGATAGCCTGACCCTTCACGAAGACACGCCCGGCCTGGGCCTCGACGCCAACACCGACGGACAGTTCGGATTCTCCGTGGCTGTTGGTCAAGCAATCGTGAGTGCCATTCCTGATCTGGTGGTCGGCGTGCCTGGCTCAGCAGTGCGCGGTCCCGGTGCCAGAGGGACGGTGGTCGTGCTGTCCGGTACTGACAGCGGTATCGATCCGGCAGCCAGCATCGTGATCGAGTGGAGCCAAAGCAGTAGCGGTGTGATCGGCGTGCCACAGCCAGGAGACCAGTTCGGCTATGCCCTCGCATTCGGCAACTTCAACGGCGACCTGTGGCCCGATCTCGCCATCGGCGCCCCTGGAGAAAGCGAGATCGGCACCACCGAATCCGGTGCCGTCCACATCCTCTACGGCAACGCCATCGGCCTCAGCGCGGCAAACAACCAATTCCTCACCGAAGGTGTCACCGGCGCCAATGTCGATGCCTTCGACCGTTTCGGCACCAGCCTCAGTGCCGGCGATTTCAATGGCGATGGCCGAGACGACCTGGCCATCGGCGCCCCGCTCGACAATTCCCAGGGCGTCGCCAATGCCGGCGAGGTCACCGTCGTCTACGGCAGCGCGGCGGGCGCCAACTTCACCGGCCACCAGGTCCTCAACATGCTCTTCTTCGACACCCTCGAAATCGGCGACGAGTTCGGCCACGCCCTCGCCACCGGCCGCTTCTTCGACGCCAGCTACGAAGGCGTCGATCTCGCCATCGGCGTCCCACTTCGCGGCGACCCCGCCGGTGACGACCCGGGCGCCTCGCTGGTCATCCGCACCCGCTCCATCTTCAGCGACAGCTTCGAGACCGGCGACACCAGCGACTGGAGCGCGACGATTCCGTAATCGCAAAAACAGCCCGCCACAGCATCGCACCGCGGGCGGGTCATGCGCGACGCAGTGGTTCTGGCTTGGCTACGCGGCAGAGGGAGCTGCCCCGACGAAGGATCAGTAGGTGATCAGCGCGCGAGTGTCGTAGGCGCTGAGGCGATCGCGGCCACTGAGGAAGGTGAGCTCGATGACGAAACCGACGCCGACCACGGTCCCACCGCCGGAGGCGACGAGTTGGCAGGTGGCTTCGGCGGTGCCGCCGGTGGCGATGACGTCGTCGACGATCAGGACGCGCTCGCCGGGCGCGATGGCGTCGCGGTGGATCTCGAGCTGATCGGTACCGTATTCGAGGTCATAGGTCGCGTGGCGGGTGTCGGCGGGCAGTTTCCCAGGCTTGCGCACCGGCACGAATCCGGCGTCGAGGTTGCAGGCCAGGTGGGGGCCGAAGAGGAAACCGCGTGACTCGATGCCGACGACCTTGTCGACCGCGAGATCCTCGAAGAGGGCGGCAAAGCGGTCGAGACAGGTGCTGAGGGCCTGGGGATGCTTGAGTAGCGTGGTGATGTCGTAGAAGTTGATGCCGGGCTTGGGAAAGTCGGGCACTTCGCGGATGTGGTCTTTCAGTTCCATGGCATCTCCTCGGCCGGCGAGCAGCCTTGTTTCATCGATCGAATCGCGTTGCGAATCAAGCTTCCGCGGCGGACTTGTCTTCGGGGCCTTCGTCTACTGAGTTGCCGACCTTGCGCACGGTGCGCGCGAACAGCCAGTAGCCACCGACCAGGCAGACGACGATGACGATCGATACCAGGTTGATGTACTTCTCGATGAGCGTGGTGATCGACTCGCCGAAGTACCAGATGAGACCCGCCACCACGAAGAAGCGCAGGCTGCGCGCGATGATCGAGGCGATCACGAAAATCCAGAAACGGGCCGCGAAGGCGCCACCTGCGACGGTGAAGATCTTGTAGGGCAAGGGTGTCAGCCCGCCGATGGCCGTGGCCCATGCGTTGAATCGATCGTAGTAGGACTCGACCGCCTTGATCTTGCGTTCATCGAAGAAGCGGTAGAGCAAGGGACGACCGCCGTAGTAGCCGATGCCGTAGCCGAGCATGCCGCCGAGCACCGAACCCACTGAGCACAAGGCCGCGAAGTAGAGGGCGGACTCGGGTTTGGCCACGCAAAGCGCGATCAGCAGCACGTCGGGGGGCACAGGGAAGAAGCTGGACTCGGCAAAGGCGATACCGAAAAGCGCCCAGTCGCCGTAGGGTGTGGCCGCAAAGCTCTCGACCCAATCGAGTAGGCCATGCAGCACGTCACGCATCCGATCGAAGAAGTCACCCACGAGGTCGTTACTCCTCTTGCCAGCCGAGGCGGCCGATCAATGGAACGAAGACCACGGCTTCGAACGCCTCGCGCTCGAGGCCGTGTGCAGTCTTGGTGTAGCGAATCAAACGCTGACGCTCGCGGTCCCCTTCCGGCACCACCATCCGTCCCCCTTCGGCAAGCTGCTCGAGCAAGGGCTTCGGCACCGGCGAAGGTGTTGCCGCAGTGACCAGGATGCGATCAAAGGGAGCAACGCCCGTCCAACCGACCGTGCCATCAAAGGCCTGGATCTTGACGTTCTCGAACCCAAGGGTCCGAATGCGGCCGATGGCTTCGCGGGAGAGTGCGCCGATGCGCTCCATGGAGAAGACGAAGCGCGCGAGGTGCGCCAGAATCGCGGTCTGGTACCCGGAACCGGTGCCGATCTCGAGTACCTTGTGATCGGGTCCGGCATCGAGCAGCTCGCTCATCCGGGCCACGACCCAGGGCTGCGAGATCGTCTGCCGGTGCCCGATCGGCAGCGCGAAATCACCGTAGGCCTGCTTGGTCATGTGCTGTCCGGTCACGAAGAGGTGGCGCGGTACCTTGCGCATGGCTTCGAGAACACGGCGATCGCGAACAGCATGCTCACCTTCGCTGAGCTGGCGCACCATGCGCTCTCGGGCCAACCTCCGATCGTCGCCTTGCACGATCCTAGGCTCAGGCGTCCGAAGCATTGGAGTCATCATCGTCGGCCTGCTTCACAGCCTGGTCGAGCTCGCGGGTCAGCCCGTCGAAGCCCTCCAGCCCATGGTAGTCGGTGAGATCGAGGTGCAAGGGCGTGATCGATATCCGTCCGCTGGTGATCGCGGCATGGTCGGTCCCCTCCTCAGTCTCCCACTCAGGTACGCCGCCGATCCAGTAGTACCGGCGCCCGCGCGGGTCACGCTTCTCGACGACCGTTTGGCGATAAAAGCGATGACCCAGGCGGGTGATCGCGACACCGGTATACGGATCCGCGGGGACATTGACGTTGAGCAGCAGCCGCTCGGGTAGCCCGTCCTCGATCATCTTGCCGACCATCAGTCGGGCAAAGCCAGCGGCGCGCTCGAACGAAAAGCCTTCGGCAACTTCTTGGCTGAAGGCAATCGCGGGCAGCTTCTGCAGGCTGGCTTCGAAGGTGGCGCTGACGGTCCCCGAATAGGTGACGTCGTTGCCGAGGTTGAGACCAAAGTTGATACCGGACACCACGAGATCTGGCGGCGCTTCCTTGAGCAGACCGTGAATCGCCAGGTTGACGCAGTCCGCGGGTGTGCCGTCGACGGTGAACCAGTGATCGCGAACCTTGCGAATGCGCAAGGGGTGATGCAGCGTCAGCGAATGCCCACTCGCGCTCTGCTCGCGATCCGGTGCCACCACCATGACGTGGGCCACTTCACCGATTGCCTCGGCGAGGGCCTTGATGCCCTCCGAGAACACACCGTCGTCATTGGTGACCAGGACGTTGATCACGAATCACCTGCTTCGGTGTTGCCATCCGGCGTGCCACCATTCTCCGCCGGTGGCCCTCCAAAGCCCGGATAGCGGCCGATCAGGGGTGCCAGGCGCTCGCGCGTCGCCGCGGGAACGGCTTCGGGGGCGGTAATCAGGGCGGTGGCCAGGGTGTCACCGCAGCCGCAGGTCCGTTCGACCCCGGCCAGGGCACTCACCGCCTCACGTACGATCGCCTGCCCCATGGCCGCGTTCTGATGCAGGGTCGCGATCACAGTCTCGACGGTCACGTCGTCATGCTCGTCGTGCCAGCAGTCGAAGTCAGTCACCATGGCGAGCGTGGCGTAGCAAATCTCGGCTTCCCGTGCGAGCTTGGCTTCCTGGAGGTTGGTCATGCCGATCACGTCGACGCCCCACTGACGGTAGATTCGCGACTCTGCCCGGGTGGAAAACTGCGGGCCTTCCATGCACAGGTAGGTTCCCCCCTGGTGCATGGTGGCGCCGGCTTGCTCGCCAGCCGCCATGGCCACCGCCATCAGCTGGGGGCAGATCGGATCGGCCATCGAAACGTGCGCAACCAAGCCTTCGCCGAAGAAGGTGTCTGGCCGATGCCGGGTGCGGTCGAAGAACTGGTCCGGAACCACGACGTGGGTCGGAACGTAGCGTTCCTGCATCGAGCCTACCGCCGACACCGAGAGCAGGCGTTCGACGCCCAACAGCTTGAAACCAAAGATGTTGGCGCGAAAGTTCAGTTCGGAAGGCGCAAGCCGGTGTCCACGACCGTGGCGCGCCAGAAAGGCCACGCGCCGGCCGTCGAGATCACCGATCACGTAGGGGTCACTGGGGGGACCGAACGGTGTGTCGAGGGTACGCTCCTCGATGACCTCCAAACCGTCCATGCCGTACAGGCCACTGCCGCCCACGACACCGATCATCGCTTCGCTCATGACGTTCCTTACGAGGTGGAGTCAGGGCCGAGCTCGTCCTCTCGGCCGGGGCTCCGAGACTACCTCGAAGCGCCCACCGAGAAAAGGCCACACCCGGAAGAGAGCCCGGCGCACGATACGCACGTTGAAGCGGTCGCGTTGTTTCGAAGGCTCCGCCAGCGCGGCATCACTGTAGGTTCGACCATTGGCTGCTTGATCACCGTGCTTGCCGCGCAGCACGCGACCTTCTTGCTCTTCCGCGACCGCGATTTCGACCACATTCTCGCTGCGGATCTGAGCTCCGCGCGCGTTTTCCCGCCCTGCGCAGACAAGAACGACTAGTGGCGACCGGCGACGGCGTCGCGGACGGCGAGGGCGGTCTCGAGCGCGCGCTGGGCGGCCTTGCCGTCGACGTAGGGAACGGTCTCGCCACGACAGGCGGCCAGGAAGGCCTCGAGCTCGGCGCGCAGGGGCTCGCAGCGACGAACCGGGAGGTGCTCGGGCACGATCACGCGACGATCCTCATGCTCGCGCAGGCCGTAGCCATTGATCTCCTGCTTGCGGTAGTCGAGCGAGAAGTAGCGCTGATCGAGATAAACCCGCAGCTTGCGGACCGGCTCGGCGGAAACCCGCGACGCTGCGACCGTGGCCACAGCACCGCTCGCCAGCTCGATCCGCGCATGCGCGAGATCCACTTTGCCCGACATGACATCGATCCCCGAGGCCCGGACCTCCGCAACTGGCGAACCATCGAGGGCGTGCAAGAGCTGCAGATCGTGAATCATCAGATCGAGAATCACGTCGACATCGAGACTGCGCGGCGTAAACGGCGATAAGCGCTGAATTTCGACGAACCGTGCCTGGCCACCGACGCTGAGCAGCGCTTGCACGGCAGGATTGAAGAATTCGACGTGGCCGACCGCCAGCACCAGCGCGCCACCTCCAGTGATCGCCTTGCCCGAAGCCGCGGTCTCGACCAGCTGGCTCGCCTCGGTGAGGGATGCCGCGATCGGCTTCTCGATCATCAGGTGACGTCCGGCTTCCAGTAGCGCACAGCCGATGCTCGCGTGCGCGTAGGTCGGCACGGCGAGCACCATGGCATCGACCTCGGTGGTCAACGATTCGATGCTCTCGAAGCTCCGGGTCCCGTGCTCCTGGGCGAGGGCGGCGGCGACCTCCGGACGCTGGTCGTAGATGCCGACCAGCTCAGCCTCCGGCAGGGCCGAGAGAATGCGAACGTGGTGGCGACCCATGGCGCCGGTGCCAATGACACCGACCCGCATCCGAAATGTGCTCATGCTGCCCCTCCACCGCGGCTGGCGCCGCGTCCCGGCGCATCCATGATGACGCCGCGCTCGGAGCCAGCAACGAAGGCGATCAGTTGGGTGACGTGCTCGTCACCATTGTGCTCGGCGCGCAGACGCTCGAGCGCCTTGTTGGGTGGCAGGCGCGAGCGAACGAGGAGGCGGTAGGCGGACTCGAGGGCCGACAGCGACTCGGCTGCCAGGCCGCGTCGCTTGAGACCGACACGGTTGACGCCGTAGCACGCCGGCTTCATGCCCACGGTCTTCATGTACGGCAGCACATCGCGGGTGAGCACCGAATAGCCGCCGATGTAGGCATAGGCGCCCACCCGGCAAAACTGGTGCACCGAGCCGAAGGCACCGACCGTCGCGTAGTCACCGACCTCGACATGGCCGCCCAGGGTCGCGTTGTTGACGAAGATCGTCTCGTTGCCGACGTGGCAGTCGTGCGCCACGTGACTGTAGGCCATGAAGAGGTTGTGATCACCAATCGAGGTGACACCACCGCCGAAACCGGTCCCACGATTGACCGTGCAGAACTCGCGGAAGTGGTTCGCATCACCGATGTCGAGGCGGGTCTCTTCACCCTTGAACTTGAGGTCCTGTGGATCGAAGCCGATGCAGGCGTGGGGGAAGACGCGGTTGTCGCGTCCCATGCTGGTCGGCCCCATGACCTGCGCTCCGCTGGCGATCTCGGTGCCGTCGCCGATCTCGACCTGGGCGCCGATGACTGCATAGGGGCCGATCACCACACCGGTCCCCAGCGTCGCAGTGGGATCGATCACGGCAGTCGCATGAATCTCTGTACTCTTCATCTATCGATCCAACGTTAGCGGTCAACAGTGGCCGAGGTCAGAATCGCCTCGGCAGCCAAATTGCCGTCGACCCGTGCCACGGCTTTGAGCTTGCAGGTTCCGAGGCGCAAGCGAAGTAGCTCGATCTCGTATCGGACTTGATCACCCGGCACGACCGGGCGGCGGAAGCGCGCCCGCTCGATTCCCGTGAAGTAGAGCAGCTTCTTCTCGCGCTCTTCCGGCGGCATCTCGTGCAGCATCAGAAACGCACCGGCTTGGGCCATTCCTTCGACCAGCAGTACGCCAGGAACGACTGGATGATCGGGAAAGTGCCCCTGCAAGACCTGCTCGTTGATCGTGACGTTCTTGATCGCCACCACCCGCTTTCCGGGCACAACTTCCAGGACCCGATCGAGGAGCAACATCGGATACCGATGCGGCATGACCTCGAGGATCTGACGGATGTTCCATTCGTTCGCCGTGCTCACGCTCTGTCTCGCCTCACCGGGAGATTGTCTTGGTTTTGCATCCGCCCCGCTCGGGCCGAATCTTGCTACGGAAAACCGCGTCCCGAGCCGATCCCCTGACCTGGGTCGATTCGGTGTCTCGGTCGACCCAGCCAGGCGGGTCAGCCGCCCGTGTCAGCGTTCGGGGTCAGCTTCAGGGTCGTGCTGACGGGACTCGAGCGCCTTCTCGACCTTGCGAAGACGTCTCGCCCAATCCCTCAGACGCCCAAGCGCCGCGACCTGCCGCCGCCAGGTCCCGAGGGCAATCGCAGGAACACCTCCAACCACCGCACCATCGTCGATCGATTGCAGGACCGCCGAGCGAGCCGCCACCTGTGCGCCCTTGCCCAGACGGACATGATCGCCCGCCCCGGACTGTCCACCCATGACGACGAAGTCTTCCAGGGTCGCGGTTCCCGCCAGCCCAGCCTGGCCACAGATGATGCACCCACGACCGATGGTCACATTGTGTCCCACCTGCACCAGGTTGTCGATCTTGGTGCCGCTGCCGACAGCCGTCGTTTCGGTCAGCCCACGATCGACCGCCGATAGCGCGCCGATCTCGACATCGTCGCCGACCACCGTCCGTCCGAGGTGTGGGAGCTTGACGTGCCCCTGAGCGGTATGGGCATAGCCGAAGCCGTCGCCTCCCAAGACGGTGCCGGCATGCACGATCGTGCGTGCGCCGATCCGAGTGCCGTCATAGAGCACGACATGAGGATGGAGCTCGGCGCCTTCGCCAATCACACAATCTCGCCCGATCACGACATGGGCATGCACGACCGCGCCTGCGGCAACGTCTGCACCCGCGCCCACCACCGCGAACGGGCCGATCGACGCCGTGGGATCGACCTCGCACTCCGCATCGACGACGGCAGTGGGATGCGCGCCCGGTGCCGGCCGCGGCTTTCGCTCGAGCTGCGCCAGAATCCGTGCCAGTGCCAGCTTGGGCTCGCGCGCGACGAGCAACGGGCATTCGAGATCGCCGAGCGATGGCGGCACCAAGAGGGCACCTGCCCCGGAAGCCACCGCCCGTGACCGATAGGCATCACTGAGCGCGAACGACAAGTCGCGCTCGCCAGCCTGTTCGAGGGAGCGAACGCTCTGAATGGCGAAATCCGCTTCGCCGCGCAGCTCGGCACCGGCATGCTCGGCGAGTGCGCCGAGGGTCAGATCCGGCTGCGTTTCTGAGGAGGTCGGGATGGCGAGATCACCCATCGTGGCCACGGACAGGCACGCGTGCAACGAGCCTGTCCGGCAGCGGGCAGCCGGCTTCGGCTACTGGCCCGCCGTCTCGCCGTTCATGCGGGCGACCACGGACTCCGTGATGTCCACGCGCTCGTTGGCCATCACCACCACGCCCGGCACGTAGTTGAGAATCAGATCGTAGCCCTGTTCTTCCTGGATCTTCTCGAAGATCGGCTCGAGCTGGCCCTGGATCTCCAGCAGGCCCTCGTTCTGCATCTTCTGACCTTCGCGTTGCTTGTCGTCACCCAAACGGCGCAGGCCAATGGTCTTGTCCTCGAACTCTTTCTGCATCTCGGTGAGCTTTTCTTCCGACAGCGTGTTCGCGCCCTGGGTGATCCGGTTGCGCAGATCGTCCATGCTGGCCTTCATGGCGTCGGCTTCCGCCTGCACACCCTGCTGGAACGCTTCGAGCTTGGCCTGCAGTGCCTTGCCACTCTCCGACAGCGCGACCACCTTCTCGAGGTCGACGACCGCGATCTTGATGGACGTCGTCTGCGCGGTCGCGGCGCCCGTCGTCGCCAGTGCCACCAAGGCCAGGAGCGCGATGAACAGGCCGCGCCCGAATGAAGTCTGTTGTTTCATGGGATTGAATCTCCTGCAGGACAACGTTTCAGTCGTCTTTGGATCGTCCGTCGTGGTTTTAGAACGAGGTTCCGATGTTGAAGTCAAAGGACTCGAACTGGTCGATCAGCGGCATCGGATCCAGGTTGTTCGCCCAGATGAAGCGCAAAGGAGCGCCGAAGAGCGGAACCAGAACGCGAAGCTCGATACCCGCGCTCAGGCGCAAACGGCTGGGATCGAAGCCCAGGTCGCCTGCTGGAACCGACGTACCGTCATCCAACCGGATGAATCCTTCGATGTCGTCGTCGAGATTGAAAACGCCACCGGCATCCGCGAAGAGGACGACGCGGAACGGGCCGCCGGCAATCACATGGTACTCCAGGTTGACCTGCGCGAGGAGGTCTCCGAGCAACGGGAATCCGTCCTCGTCACGTACCAGCCGCCCCGACTCGTCGTTGACGGTCAGGGAGCGACGACGGAAGCCGCGGACACTGTTCTCGCCGCCCAGGAAGAAGCGCTGCAGCGGGAACAGCTCGGTGTCGTTGATCGGCCGGATGTGGCTAAACGAGACGTTCATACCGAGGGTCGACTTGAACGGCCGTCGCCGGCTGATCGGCTTGAACCAGGTGGCCTGAACCGATGGGCGGATGAACTCCGTGTCGCCGCCCAGGAAGCTACCGGCAAATTCGACCGAGCCCACGGCGCGCAAGCCCCGAAACGGCTCCAGCCGGCTATCCAGCCGGTTGTATACCCAGCTCGGACGGATCGACGAGCTGGTGAAGTCGAAGATCTGCGGATCCGTGAACTCACCGAGCTCGGAGTCGAAGAACGTCTGGCTCTGCTCCAGATCGCTGAACGAATAGGTGACGCTGAGCGTCTGGAACGCTCGCAAGTTCCGCCCGTAGGTGAACGAGCCACCGGTGTTGTCCTGGATGAACTCGAAGCCGTTGAGCAGGGGCGTCTCGAGTGACTGGCTGAACAGTCGGACGCCGATCGACTGCGGCCGGTCGAGGAACCAGGGCACCGAGTACTCGAGGTCGAAGATGTCGCGCTGGCGACCGATCTGCGCCGAGACTCCGACGGTCTCACCACGGCCGAGGAAGTTGCGGGTGCGCATCGAGAACTGGCCGAAGAAGCCATCGAACTCACTCCATCCACCACCGAACTGAAGCTCGGTGCGATCCGCCTCGGTACCCTTGAGGGTGAGGTCGACGGTCTTCTCTTCGGTGTTGAAGTCGAAGTCGATCGGCTCGTTCTCGTCCATGTCGAAGTAGTTGAGCTGGCGGATCTTGAGCATGCTGTTGCGCAGCGCGCTCATGTTCATCACCGAGCTCTCCTGGACCAGAAGCTCGCGACGCAGCACCTTGTCGCGGGTCTTGGTGTTGCCGTCGAAAACGATCCGGCCGACCCGGAACTGATCCTTCTCCGCCACCTTGATCAACAGGTCTGCGACGTTCTCGTCCCGTTCCTGTAGCTCGGTGTCGATCTCCGAAAAGATGTATCCGAGGCTGCGGTAGACGTCCGTGATCTTCTCGAGCGCGTCGTCGATCACCTTGGACCGCAGCCAACCGCCTTTGGGCCGCTCGAACTGACGCAGCAGGAACTGATCCGAGAGCACCTCGTTGCCCTCGATCGCAATCTCGCCCAGACGCCAGCGGTCCCCTTCCTCGACCGGGATGGTCACCGCCAGGCGGCGCTTCTGCTCCTTGATCGTCGGGGCGTCCGGCCGCTTCGCGCGCACGTCGATCTCGGGTCGGGCGACCAGCACGTCCTTGTAGCCCTTGCGTCGGTAGAGCACCCGCAGGCTGTCGAGATCCTCGTCCAGGTTGGCCGGTGTGTAGATGTCCTTCTTGAACGTGCTCCACAACAAGCCGGCCTTCTTGGTCTTCTTCATCGCCTGGCGCAGACGGAAGTCGCTGAACACCGTATTGCCGTCGAAGTCGATATCGCCGATCTTGACCTTGTCGCCTTCGTCGATGGTGTAGGTCGCGCGAACCTGCCCCGGCGACACCTCTTCGAGACCGTAACGGACCTGCGCGAAGCGGAATCCCTTCTCGCGGTACATCGACTCGATCACGTCGGTGAGCCGTTCGAGCTCGCCGCGCGACACGGGCTGGCCTTCGTAGACCGCCACGCGATCACGGTCGATTCGCTCCTTGATCTCGGCGTTGCCGATCTTCTTCAGGCCGACGTAGCCGATCGACAGCAGCCGAGGCCGATCGGTGATCGTGATCTTGAGCCGGACGCCGCCCACCACGGGCATGACCTCGACCTTCACGTCGTCGACCAACTCGCGCCGCCAGAGGCGATGAATGCGCTCATTCAAGGCGTCCAGATCGAGGGGCGGCGACTCGCCGGTATCGCGACCGAAGAGATAGTGCCGGAGGGTGTCGGGCGCCAGCGACGTGCCCCCATACTCGATCTCGAGGATGGGTTGCCCGTTGAACTGCGAGGCCGCCGCTTGCGTGCGAAGCGGCTGGGCCGGAAGCGACGACGTGCCGATGCTGCCGACCACCAAGAGCCAGAACGCCAAGCTGACGCCTCGCACGCTCAGGCCGAGCCGACGCCGTGGGTGCGCGGACGGGGCAGCAACCGTCGGCAGAATCGTACAGGTTTGTCCGATGCGACCGGTCACCCTTGGGCGAACCGGAAGACGTGCATCCCCGAGGGGCTGTCGTTTCGTGCTGGTCTTCAACGTGAGCTCCTTGTGGCGGGATATCGCCCTACGCCCCCGAGGCCGCCCTTGGGCATCCTCGGGTTGCGCGAACGGGAACACCCGCATCAAAGCAAGTCCCGTGCCGCCACCAATCGGCGACCCGGGAGCTGGCTTCGTGCTCGTTCCCAGGTGTCTGGTCCGCGCTCAGCCTTCCGTCACCAAACAAGCGTCACCGACTTCGAGGCGTAGCGCGCCGTCCACGACGTCTACCTCGATAGTCGATACGGGCTTCTTGCCGCGTCGGATGAGCAATTCTGACACGGCGTCCTGAATGTGGCGTTGAATCGTTCGCCGCAGCGGCCGGGCACCGGTCGACGGGTCGAGACCGGCCTGGGCGAGCAGCCAGGTCTTGGCGTCCTCGCCGAGGGTGACCGTCAAGCCGCGGGACTGCAGCGTCGCGTTGACGTCGAGCATCAAGATGTCCACGATCGCCCGCAGCTCGGGCTGACCGAGCGGATGGAAGACGATCACTTCGTCGACGCGATTGATGAATTCGGGGCTGAACGCGCTGCGCAAAGCCGCGAGGATCTCTTCTTCCAGCAGCGCGAAGTCCTTCTCCGCGTTCTGCTCCCCAAAGCCGACCCGGCCACCGCTCAGCACCAGCTTGCTGCCGACGTTCGACGTCATCATGAAGATGGCGTTCGTGCAGTCGACCGTATTGCCGTACGCATCGGTCAGGCGGCCGTCGTCGAGAATCTGCAGCAGCACGTTCGCAACGTCGGGATGCGCCTTCTCGATCTCGTCGAAGAGGATGATCGAGTACGGCTGGCGGCGAAGCCGCTCGGTGAGCTGTCCGCCCTCTTCGTGCCCAACATAGCCCGGAGGCGAGCCGATCAGCTTGGAGACCGCGTGCTTCTCCATGTACTCGCTCATGTCGAAGCGCACCAGCGCCTGCTGGGAATCGAAGAGAAACTCGGCGAGGCGCCGCGCCACTTCGGTCTTGCCGACGCCGGACGGCCCCAGGAAGATGAACGAGCCTACAGGTCGCTGGGGATTCGAGACGCCTAGCCGCGAGCGACGGATGGCGCGGCTGATCGCGCTGATCGCCTGATCCTGCCCCACCACCCACTGACGCAGCGTATCCTCCATCGCCATCAGGCGCTCGGCCTCGGCGGTCAGGAGACTCGCAATCGGAATGCCGGTCCAGGACGAAATCACTTCCTCGACGTCGCGCTCGGAGACCTCCTCGACCTGGTCGGCGCCGAGATCACCGGCGAGCGTCTCGCGGTCGCCCCGAAGCTCGATCTCACGTTCGCGCAGGTAGACGGCGCGCTCGAAATCCTTGCTCGAGATGGCGGCCTTCATATCCTTCTCGACCGCTGCGACCTCGTCTTCGAGCTGCTCCAAGTTCTGGGCTTCACGCACTCGTCTCAGCTTGACCCGCGCACCGGCCTCGTCGATCACATCGATGGCTTTGTCGGGCTGAAAGCGGTCCGGGATGTACCGATCACTCTGATCAATGGCGCGCCGGATCACCGGGTCGGAATAGCGAACCTTGTGGAACGATTCGTAGCGCTCACGAATGCCGGCCAGGATTTCGAACGTCTCCTCGGTGGTAGGCGGTTCGATGTTGACCGCCTGGAAACGCCGCAGCAGCGAGCGGTCACGCTCGATGTACTTGCGGTACTCCTTGGGCGTCGTGGCGCCAATGCAAGAGACGGTGCCGCGCGACAGCGCAGGCTTGAGGATGTTGGCGGCATCGAGCGAGCCTTCCGCCGAGCCGGCGCCAATCAGTGCATGGATCTCGTCGATGAAGATGATCAGATCGTCGGACTCTTCGAGCTCTTTGATGATGCCCTTGAGCCGCTCTTCGAACTGGCCGCGGTACTTGGTGCCCGCGACGACCAGTGAGAGGTAGAGGGCCATGATTCGCTTCTTGCGAAGGAAAATCGGCACCCGGTCGCCGGCAACCCGCTGCGCCAGTCCTTCGACCAGCGCCGTCTTGCCCACGCCCGGCTCGCCGAGCAGGATCGGGTTGTTCTTGGTGCGGCGAGAGAGAACCTGGACAATTCGGTCCAGCTCGGGCTCACGCCCGATCAAAGGATCGAACGAGCCTTCCGTGGCGAGCGCCGTCAGGTCACGACCGTACTCGGTCAGGAACGGCAGCTCTTTCTTCGCCTTGGCCGCTTCGCGCTCGCGCGCCATGGCCAATACCTCCTCGCGCACCGCGTAGAGATCGAGCCCTGCCTCGCCGAGCACCGACATCGCCCGGCAGCCGTCGACACGGAGAATGCCGATCAGCAGGTGCTCCGAACCGACCGTCGGATGCAGCATGCTCTCGGCTTCGTGGGTGGCGTAGGCCAGGATCTTCTTGGTTTCTTCCGACAACGGCAGCTCGGCGGTCGACGAGATCCGCTCGACGAAAACACGCTCGCCTTCGATCTCCCGACGCAGATCGTCCGGCTTGGCATCGAAAGCGGAGAGCAGGTTGATGACCGTCTCCTCGCCTTCGCGCAGGATACCGAGCAACACATGCTCCGACTCGATCACGCGACTGCCCAGCTTGCTCGCCTCGTAGCGCGCAAAGAACAATGCGCGACGCGCCTTCTCGTTATACTTCTCGAACATATTTCGACAGTCTTCCAGCGCCGTGCCGTTGGCTCGTGGGTCCCAGCTTCCGTTGCTCTGCCTCGTGGCTACGATGAGCACGGAAGCAGGATTGCCGTACCGGATCGGTTTCGGCGCATCCGCTTCACAGCCCGCTTTACGAGCCGTTCTGTATGTCTACTCGCGGCGAGAGACGGCCACCATCCAACGTCAAGACCCTACCACAGCGCCCCGCCAAAACCGGGTTGTGGGTGACCATCACGGCCGTGGTTCCGTGCGCGGCCTGGAGACGCAGAAAGAGCTGGAATACCTGTTCGGCGCTGGCTGGATCCAGGTTGCCGGTCGGCTCGTCGGCGAGCAACAGCGCAGGCGACATGATCAACGCCCGACAGATCGCCACCCGCTGCCGCTCACCGCCCGAAAGCTGACTCGGGTGATGATCCAGGCGATCGGCCAGGCCCACGTGCTCGAGCAACTCGCGCGCACGCTTCGCCGCCGCCGCGACGCCGAGCCGCGCGATGCGTGCCGGCATCATGACGTTTTCGACGGCGTCGAAATCGGGCAGGAGCTGATGGAATTGAAAGACGAAGCCGATCGTCTGGTTGCGGAATCGCGCAAGATCGCCGGCACCGAGGTGGTCGACCCGGCGACCGCCGATCGACACTTCGCCGGCGTCGGGCCGGTCGAGCGTACCGAGAAGCTGCAGCAGGGTCGACTTTCCACATCCTGAAGGGCCGACGATCGCCGTCAGCTCGCCCGGGGCCAAGGTCAGATCGATGCCCGTCAGCACGCGGATGCGCGCGGCACCATCACGGTAGGACTTCTCGAGCCCCCGTGCTTCGACGGCCACGCCATGCCCGACACCGTCGCCACTCGTTGCGTCACCAGGCTTCATGTCCGAAGGGCCTCCACGGGCTCGAACGAACCGGCGCGGCGCGCTGCCCAGAGCGTCGCCAGGACCGTCATCAAGGCGGTCGCCAGCGCGATCGCGATCAGGTCGGTGGGCTGCAAACGAAACGGCAAGTGGTCGACAAAGTAGACATTCCCCGGCGGCGAAATCAGGTGCAGCCGATCTGAGATCAGCGCCAGCAGCGCACCGAGGCCGAGCCCACTGACGACGCCCGCCAGACCGACCACCGCACCCAGGAAGGCGAAGGTGCGGCGCATGTCGCCCGCGGTCGCACCCATCGCGCGAAGCATGCCAATCTCCGCGCGTTTGGCCGCCACGAGCAGCGTCAAGGCCGTCACCAGAGCCATCGCGGCCACCGGCACGATCAGGAAGACCGACACGAACATGGCTGACTTCTCGAGTCGAAGCGCGAAGAAAAGGGGGCGATTGAGGTCGCGCCAGGTCGCCATGCGGGCACCCGGTGGCAGCGCCTCTGCCAGGCGAGGTGCAACTTCCAGGGCCTCTGCCAAGCCATCGGTCTGCACCGTCAGGCTCGTGCCTCGCGTTCCGAAGAGGCGGTTGGCCGATGCCAGTGGAATGGCCACCCGCGCCTCACCGACCTGCTCCGTGCTGCCTGTGCGGAACGTACCGACCATCGGCACGCGAACCACGCGCGGCGTTGGGCCGAAAGGCGAGAGGGTTGGGCGTGGCGACACCAGCTCCAGGGCATCACCCGCGGCCAAGCCCCAGGCCGAAGCCTGGGCCGTGCCAACCCAGAGGCCCGGCACGCCGTCGTCCATCACCGCGGCAACTGGCGGGGTCTCTTGGTCACCACGACTGATGGGCAGCCGGACGGGGTCTGGGAAGTACGCGGGCAACGCGCCTTCGTAGCCGACGATCTCGAGGGTTCTCGCGCTGCCACCGATCACCGCCCAGCCTCGCGCGTGCTGCACGCGCCGGACCGACCGCACACCCTCGACCTCAGCCAGTTCCGCTGCCAAGGTCGCTGCGTAGGTGTCATCGGTGAGGGTCGGATCGGTCACTTCGAGATGAGGCGTACGAGCCAGCACATCGTCGCGCAAGAAGGCCTGCAGGCCGGAGAGCGCGGCCAGGATCAAGACCAAGGCGGCTGTCCCGATTGCGATTCCCGCCGTCGCCAGCGAAGCCAGCAAGGTCACGAAGGCGTCGCGCCGGCTGCTGCGCAGGTAGCGGGCGGCCAGGAAGGCCGGAAAGGGCAGGTTCACCGACCGCGCCCGGCTCACGTGGCTCCGTTATCCTCGCCAGTCGCCTCCGGACGCAGCAGCGGGAAGAGAATGACGTCTCGAATCGACGGCTGGTCTGCCAGCAGCATGACCAGTCGATCGATCCCGATGCCTTCGCCCCCAGCCGGCGGCATGCCGAACTCGAGCGCGCGGACGTAGTCGTGATCGAAGCGGTGCGCCTCATCATCGCCCGCGTCGCGCGCGGCGAGCTGTTGGCGGAAGCGGTCTGCCTGGGTGTCTGGATCGTTCAGCTCGCTGAAGGCGTTGGCCACTTCCATGCCACCGAGGTAGAGCTCGAAACGCTCGGTGAAGTCCGGATCATCCGGCTTCTGCTTGGCCAGCGGCGAGACCTCTGTCGGGAACTCGGTAATGAAGGTCGGCTGGATCAGCTGGTCCTCCACCGTCTCCTCGAACAGCGCCATCAAGAGCTTGCCATAGCCGGCGCCAGGCGGCGCCTCGGCATGCCGCACGGCAAGCGCCGCGCGCAGGCTCGCCTCGTCGGCGAGCGCTGCCTCTTCGACGCCTCCCAAAGTGAGAACCGCTTCCTTGACCGTCAGCCGGCGCCACGGCCGGTTCAGATCGATCCGGTGGTCACCGTAGGGAATGACCAGCGGGTCGGCCTGCCGATCCTGGTCGTCGGCCTCGTCGGCCTCAGCCTTGTCCACCTCTTCAGCCTGAGTCGTATCGCCAGCCTTGGCCACATCCTCGGCCAGACCGACGATCAGCTCCTCGGTCAGCTCGATCAGGGCGTCGTGATCGGCATAGGCCCAGTAGAACTCCAGCATGGTGAACTCGGGATTGTGCCGGGTCGAGATCCCTTCGTTGCGGAAGTTGCGGTTGATCTCGTAGACCCGGGGCATACCGCCGACCAGCAGCCGCTTGAGGTAGAGCTCGGGCGCGATACGCAGATAGAGGTCGATGTCGAGCGCATTGTGGTGGGTCTTGAACGGACGTGCGACGGCACCGCCGGCCAACGACTGCATCATCGGAGTCTCGACCTCGAGGAAGCCCCGGTCATCGAGGAAGCGGCGGATGCCCCGCATGACCCGGGCGCGAACCTCGAACACGCGACGAACGTCCGGATTGGCGAGCAGGTCGACGTAGCGCTGGCGATAGCGCGTCTCGACATCTTTGAGCCCGCTCCACTTCTCCGGCATCGGACGCAGCGCCTTGGTCAGCAGGGTCACGTCGGTGACCTTGAGGCTGAGCTCGCCCATGCGAGTGCGCATCAGCGTGCCAGCGGTACCGACGATATCGCCGAGATCGAGGTCGGAGACCAGGGCCCAGACGTCCTCGGCCAGGTCGTTCTTGCGCACGAAGAGCTGCACCTTCGTGCGGCCGTCGTGAAGATCGGCAAAGACCACTTTGCCCTGGTTGCGAATCGCCGTGATGCGACCGGGAACCCGTAGCGTGACGTCTTCCGCGGCCAGATCGTCGGCCGAGGCCGTTCCCCAGCGCGCATGGATGTCGCTGGCTTCGAGGTCGTAGAGGAAGCGGTTCGGGTAGACCGGAACGCCCGCTTCGGCGAGGGCATCGCGCTTCCGGCGTCGATTGAGAATCTGTTGTTCGAGCTCTGACATGGGATGTTTTCCTGCTGAAGGCGGGTTGCCGCCGGGCGCCGACGGACGACCGCACTACCAATGGGGCGGACCATACCGGATTGCGACCGAGGCGACCAGCATGCGCTACCCCCTGTGCTCAGCCAATCGTCGGGTTCGACGCCTGCTCCCCAGCGCCTTACGCGCCGCGAACGGCAGATCATGGAGATCCGCTATGAGCGTGGCCAGGCCAGCGCGGCCGACGTTCTCGTTCGGGGTCTCGTCGGCGGTATGATCCGGCGACCATGCCTGCCTTTCCCACCGACGAGCCTCTGCACATCGATCGTCCGCTGCTCGCCTTCGACACCGGCTCGCCCACGGTGAGCGTGGCGGTGGTCGCGCCCGGTGGCGATCTCCGAACCCCTCGGATACTGGCCCAGCGAAGCCTCGAACAGCGTGCTTCGAGCAAAGAGCTGATTCCCGCGGCACGCAGCCTGCTCGCCGAAGTCGGCCTCGGAGTCGGCGAGCTCGGTGGCTTGGTAGCCCTTCGCGGGCCCGGCAGCTTCACGGGTCTGCGCGTCGGCCTGGCCACAGTGATGGGCTTGGAGCAAGCTACAACGCTGCCGGTCGCCGCCGTCTCGACACTCCATGCCGTGGCGGCAGCAGGAGCTGCCCAGCTCGGCGAGGAGCTCTTCATGGCTGAGGACGGGGCGGTTCCGGGCATGCTGCACGCCGTGGTCGATGCACTGCGCGGCGAGTGGAGCCTGCAGCGCTTCGCCATCGGGCGGCGCGAGCCAGCCAGCCCAGCTGGCCCGATCGCCCTCCACCCTGTGGCACCGCCCGAGCTCGTCTCGGCGGAGGCGCTGCCCACCCTCTCGGGGCCCGTGATCGGCTTTGGTGTGGACGCCATCGAGCTGCCATCGGTGGGCGCGCCGCGCGCCACGTTCCTCAGCCCGCCTGTCTTGGCGCCCTGGGCTGGGCAGATTGCACTCGCGCAGGGATCGGTATGGGACAAGGCCCTGCTGATGCGACCGCTCTACGCCCGGGCTCCCGCCGTCACGATGCCGACCAAGCGGCCTCCTGTCGGAGGGTCGTGATCGTCAGCGTCCGAGACGCCTGCCGCGAAGACGCGGGAGCCATTCGCAGCCTCGAAGACGCAGCCTTCGATCACCCGTGGTCCGCAGCATCGATCGAAGCGACGTTGCGTGATCCGCTCAGCCGTGTCTGGGTCGTGGCCGCTCCCTCAGCTTCACCCGCTCCGGGTGTGGTTCGGGCATGGGCCGCATTTCGCTCCCTGGGCGACGAGGCGGAGCTCTTGCGGATTGCCACGCATCCCGACCAGCAGCGCCAGGGACATGCTCGCATGCTTTTGGAAACCGTCTGGCCGACGTTGCGCGCGGCAAGTGTGATTCGGGTACACCTTGAAGTTCGCGCCGACAATCATCCTGCCTTGGCCCTCTACGCCACCTTCGGTTTTCGACCGGCTGGTCGGCGTCCGGGGTACTACCGCGATGGCACAGATGCCCTGACGCTGACCCGGCAGCTCCTCCCCTGAGCGAACGCTGCCGCGGCTTGTCGCTGTTGGTCGCCATGCCGCGCCATCACCTTGCCACCCCATCGACCGCGGTGTATGCTTTCACTGATCAATGAGTCAACGATCGACAGCGTCCTTTGCCAGCCGAATGCTTTCGGACCGGCAAGGTGCAGCGTCTGTCCAAGGGCCCGTCGCGCGACCGCCTGCAGACCGGTCACGAGGCATGCACGGAGCCCCGCTCGCCCGCCATGCAGTCCCTCGACGCGCATGGTCTGATCACGCCCATCCTCTGCGTCCTGAGACGTCCCGCGAACTGCGGCGTTGTACTCAGATCCGCAACCGTCCCCAGCCCCCCACCTGCAACCCAGCCTGGACGTCGAGCGGCCAGGCAACACTGGAGGAACACGCATGCCCGTAGACAGCCTGAAGGAAGAGCTGATCAAGAACGATGAAGGGTTTCGGAAGTTGCATGAGCAGCATCAGGCATACGAGAGGCAACTCGAGCGTATTCAGGACTCGCCTCACTCCCTCGAAGACGAAGTCGAAATGAAGCGCATCAAGATGTGCAAGCTCGCACTCAAGGATCAGATGGAAGTCATGATCATCGCGCATCGCCGCGAGATCACAGCCGTCCCGGCCTAACAGGCGGTGGCGAAAGTCTGCTGCCGCGGCCGTAGAGAACGAAGGCTCACGCATGGCCCGGCGAGCGTCTTGCCACGGATTGCTCGGTAGGATGACGACTACATCGAGGTAGCGCGCGGTCATCGACCAGCGCGCCTCCTCGGCCTCTATCCGACCGATCAGATATTTCCCAGAGTTGTGCAGGCAGCCAATCAGCTTGCCTGGCGCAGACGGTTTCGCCGAACGATCACCAGTGCAACCGCAGTGATCAACACGCCAAATACCACCAAACGGCCCGTCGACAGCGTCGGAATCGGTGTACCCTGGACGGTCAGCACCGCCGTGGCGCCGCCGGCAGGGCGAACGCCCAAAGACGACTCGAGCTCACCTGTCAGACCGCGGTAGATTCCACTGCCTCCGCGTTCCTCTCCCCAGTTTCCGCCCCGACCGACCACCAGAATATCGACGCTGATCCAGCACGTTTCGCGGCCAGGGATCGAGCCGCCTCGATAGGCGATCTGGCGATCGCCGGGATCCGCGGCCGTCGCGCCTCCGACGCACGTGCTGACCACGTTCGCAGGATCGGCGATCTGGAGACCGCGGGGCAGGTCGTCAACGAACGCGAGACCATCCGCACGCCTGGCGTTGGCCGTATTGTCAATGACAAAGGTCAATACGCTGAGGCCTCCGTCAGGCAGCACGGACGGCGAGAAATCCTTGCTGAGGAAGGGTGGCTCGTGGACATCCAGTATCGCCATGGCCGTCGCACCGCCACCCGACGCTGTTCTCAGCGATTCGGAGATGCTGACGTGGTGGCCGGATGCGGTCGCGCGGACATCGAGGCCGACGGTACATCGACTTCTCGCATCGACCGTTCCGTTGACAAACGAAACGGTCGATGCGCGCGGTGCCGCCGTTGCTCGACCCGCCGCACAATCATGTAGCAGATTAGGCGGCGTCGCCACGGCCAGTCCAGCGGGAAGGTGATCGGTAAAGCGGAGACCCGTGACAGGTTCACGGCCCGTCGCATTGTCGAGTTGATAGGTCAGTCGGCTGAGCATTCCGACACGAACGTCCTGAGGGACGAAGAGCTTGCGAAAGCCGAGCGGCTGGGCGACGACTTCGAGACGACTCTGCGCAAAGCTCGTCGTGAACGTGGTCGGGCCGAAAAGACCCAAGGTCGAGATCGTCGTAGCAACCGCCATGCCTTCCACCAGCGAGCCGCCGGACACTTGCGGGCAGCAGCCGGAGTTGGCCGCAACGGCGTAGCGTCCAGGCTGACCATAGGTGTGAGAGAAACTCCCTCGGTAGACGCGCAGGCGTACATCGTCGCGGGTCGAGGTGGTCACAAACGGGATGCCTTTGCCGGGAGCTCCGCCAAGATACGCGATTTTGGCGCCGTCTCCCCAGTCCACAGCGGGGATCCGATACGCCGTTCCGAGATCGACCGTGGAATCGGTCACAGTGGTGGGCAAGAAGGCCGTGACCGATGCATGCACCGTCAACCCTGTGTTGCCGGTTTGCGTGATGCGGATCCCAACGATCTCGCCAGCCGGAACCGGGGCCGGCACCCACACATGGGCTGCGAGCAGCACCCCACACAGCCAGCGCCTGGCCTTCATTCGAGCAGCCTCCCGATCTTCACGATTCATCACACACTCAGCCTCAGGCCAAGCGCCATGTCATCTGCAACCTTTTCAGCGTAGCGGAATTGTCGAAACGCTGGAAGCCAGCGAAATACCATGGGCAAGGTGCCCTGGGGTGCGGGCGATTCGGCCTGCTGCACCGGGATCCAGGCTAAGATCAGGTCATGCGCGCCCCAGACACGGACGATTCAACGCACGAGACTCGCGCGCGTTCCACCCGACGACGTGCCCACCCACACCTTCGGCGCGGCATGTACCTCTTGCCCAGCCTGTTCACCCTTGGCAACGTCTTTCTCGGTTTTCTCGCGATCATCGAAGGCCTGGAGGGAAGCTTCGTCCGGGCCGCGATCCTGCTCTTCTCGGCTGGCGTGCTCGATGCACTCGACGGCCGGATCGCGCGCCTCACGGGTACCGAGAGTGAATTCGGCAAGGCGTTCGATTCGCTCGCCGACGTGCTGACCTTCGGCAGCACGCCCGCACTGCTCGCCTATCTCTGGGGTTTGGGATCCCTCGGCCGGATCGGCTGGCTGGCGCCGATCTTCTTCCTGGTGTGCACCGCCACCCGATTGGCACGCTTCAACGTCCAGAACAAGAGCGTCGATAGTCGCTTCTTCGTCGGCCTGCCTTCTCCTGCTGCGGCCGGCGCGATCGGTTCCTTTCTGCTCATCGCACCGCATTCCGGTGCCGGCCGCGCCGACACCGCAAGCGCGCCCCTCGGCGACCGCGCAGCGACGGGTGCGGCGACCGGTGCGATCGATGGCTGGTCCCATCTCCTCCCCGTGCTGATGGTCGTCACCCTCTTCGTGATCGGCATCTTGATGGTGTCGACCTTCCGCTACCCCAGTCTCAAGCGCCTCGACTTCGGCCGCCGGCGCAGCTACCGCCTACTGATTCCGGTCACTGCCGTGCTCATCCTCGCGGCCATTCACCCGCCAGCGTTCTTCGTGTCGGTCGCCGTGCTCTATACGTGCTACGGTCCGCTCGCCTGGCTCGCTGGACGCCGCGCATGGCGGACCGTCGGCAATACTGAAATCGACCACACATCGGATTCCTCATGACAGTCGTAGCACTCGTCCACCCCAGTGATCTCCTCGGCAAGGAAGTTCGCGAAGCCCTCAGCCGACGCAAAGAGCTGTGGCGCGAAATCCGTCTGCTCACCAATGATGACGACGAGGCCGGCACCCTGGCCGAGATCGCCGGCGCCGCGACCTTCGTGCAAAACCTCGACGAAAGCGACCTGAGCACGGTCGACTGCGCGATCTTCTGTGGCGATCTCGCGACCACCCGCGCCCTGCTCCCACGGCTGGGCGCGGCGAGCACCGGCATTGTGCTGGCGCCGGACGCCGAGAACAGCGACGGGCAGCCCATCGTGGCCGGCGTCAACCTCGATCAGGCCCGCCGTGGTGAGGTGCTTCTCAGCCCGCACCCCGGGGTGATCGGCCTGGCTTCGATCTTGGCGCCGCTGATGTCGCTCTCCCCGCGCCAGGCTACGGCCACGTTGATCGAGCCCGCGTCGCTCCACGGTGGCGCGGCCCTCGACGAGGTGCTCGAGCAGACGCGAGGCATTCTCGCCTTCCAGGGCGAGTGGCCCAAGGAGGTCTACGGTACCCAGATCGCCTTCAATTTCCTGCCCGATCTCCACGCGGGTACGAACCTGGGCAGCTTGACTGCCGAGGCGCTCGGCGAGGGAGCACCCACCTGCACGGTGCAGCGCTTGCGGGCCGGCGTCTTCCACGGCTGCTCCCTCAGTCTCTGCCTGGAGTTCGGCGACGATCCGGGCCTTGACGCGGTCCGCGACTGCCTCACCGAGCAGCCGTTGATCGAGGTGGTCGAAGATCCGGACGATCTCGGCCCCATCCAGTCGGCCGCGCGCGACGAAATCTTGGTGGGCCGGATCACCCCGGATCCCACGAGCGATGGCCGGTACTGGCTGTGGGCGGTCTTCGACAACCTCACTGTGGGCGGCGCCAACAATGCCGTGTCGATTCTCGAAGCCGTGACCGCCCGCGGCATTCACTGAGCGACCCGGAACGGAACCACGATGCGGCCGCCACGCGCAGCCATGGACGACAACCCTGCCCGTCGACAGTAGGCGGGCGAAATCCTGGAGCAGCAACCATGAGTGACGGCAACAAGATCACGGTGTTTGCCGACGGACCGTTCGAGCTCTCGGGCGACGTCAAGGTCAAGAAGCAAGACGGTACGCCGATTGCCACCGACGAGACGGTCTACCTATGCCGCTGCGGCGCCTCGAAGAATCAGCCTTTCTGCGACGGCAGCCACAGTGCGATCGACTTCGAAGATCCAGGGGTGATTGCTGGTGGCAAGCTGGTCGGCACGGCGGAGGCTGGTGCCCTGGAAGTGACCACCGCCACCCACGGCCCTCTGCTCATCTCCGGTCCAGTGACCTTGCAGACAGCCGATGGGGCGACCTGCGAAGGCGCCCGTGCTGCTCTCTGCCGCTGCGGTGCCTCGTCGACCAAGCCCTTCTGCGACGGCCAGCACAAAGACGCCGGCTTCTGCGCCGAATAGCGCTCCACGCCGCCTCCAGCGCAGAAACACCCCGCAGCATGATGCCAAAAGGCCAGCCTCCATAGGCTGGCCTTTTCCGTTCGACGTCAGAGCGTCTGCGCGAGCCTTTTCAGGCGGGCGCTCCCGATCGGCTACTCGCCGTCCGCGGCAATGCCGTGGCGGCTCAAGTAGTCCTCGACGTAGAGCAGGTTGCCTTCACCCGCCCGCTTGACGATGCCGAGCAAGGTGCTCATGGTCGACACCTCTTCGAGCTGCTCGGTGACGAACCAGTCGAGGAATCGCTGGGCGATGTAGTTGTTCTCCGCCTGGCTCAGCGCCACCAGGTCATAGATCTGCTGGGTAACCTCTTTCTCCCAATCGAGTGAGGCCTGCACTGCCTCCACCGCGGTCCCGAACTCGTTCTTGGGTGCCGCAATTTCGGGAATCCGCACCTGGCCGTCGGCCTCGAGCAGGAAACGTACGAACTTCATCGCATGGTCCCGCTCCTCGTCGGCCTGGCGAAAGAAGAACGCCGCCAGCTCGGAGAGGTCCTCGTTGTCAAAGTAGGAAGCGATGGCCAGGTATTGATGAGACGCCCCCAGCTCATGGCCGATCTGGGCATTGAAGGCTTCGACGATCTTGGCGCTGACGAGCATGTCTGGTATCTCCCCCGCCCGCCTGCAGTCCAGGCGGGTCGGTCGTATTTTGGGTCGCAAAGTCTCGGTGAGCGAGGCGTGTGCCGAGCCACACGTCCGCTCGCTATTCTACTGTTCGTCTATCCCGAAACCATAGATGAACCCACACGGGTTGGCTGCGGAAACCTCGCCGGCTGCCCCTGCGAGGCCGTTCGCAGCCCGGGCGCCCCGCTCAACGAAAACCGGGACGACGGTGATTCCGCGTGCATCTGCTGCATTTCACTCACGCGAGCGTGCTCGACATGGTCTTGCGGGCGTGGGCCTCTACCCTGCCTCGCAACACTCCCTGTGAGCCGTGTGGGCTAGTCGTCCTTCAGCCACTGATCGAGCCAACCGAGGACGACTTCGTGCCATTGGAGGCTGTTGTTGGGCTTGAGCACCCAATGGTTCTCGTCGGGAAAGTAGAGCAGGCGGCTCGGGATGCCGCGACGCTGCAGTGCCGTGAAGGTCGCGAGGCCCTGGGTGTCGACGACACGATAGTCCCGTGCGCCATGGATCACCAGCATGGGCGTCTGCCACTTGTCGACCAGGTTCACCGGGTTGTGACGCTCGAAGTTGGCGGGCACGTCGTAGGGCGTGCCGCCCATCTCCCACTCGGGGAACCAGAGTTCCTCGGTGGTGTAGTACATGTCGCGCAGGTCGAACAGGCCATCGTGGTTGACCAGGCAACGAAAGCGCTCCGGCCAGGCACCGGCGATCCAGTTGACCATGTAACCGCCGTACGAGGCGCCGAGGGCGCAAACACGATCGCCATCGATGAAGGCATAGTTCTCGAGCACGTGGTCCAGACCCTTCTGCAGATCCTCGAGAGGCTTGCCGCCCCAATCACCGGTGATCGAGTCGGTAAACGCCTGGCCGTAGCCCGTCGAGCCGTGGAAGTCGATCGTGACTGCCACGTAGCCGGCGCCCGCGTACGACTGCGGATTCCAGCGATAGTGGAAGTCGTTGTCGAACGACCCTTGTGGCCCGCCGTGAATCAAGAACGCCAGCGGGTAGCGCTTGGCCGGATCGAAGTCCGCGGGCTTGACCAGCCAACCGTGGACAGTCTCGTCGTTCCAGCCGGCAAATGAGAATGGCTCGTAGTCGCCGAAACGAATACCTGCCAGGCGCTCGGCGTTGTGATCGGTGAGGCGTGCGATCGTGCCGTCGGACGCGCGGCGATAGAGATCGACCGGCGAGTCGAGGTCATCGCGTCCGAATACGATGCTGCCATCCGCGAGCGGCTGCGGGCTGCGCACGTGGCCACCGCCGGTGATCATTCGTGGCTGACCGCTTTTCGTGTCGACTGCGTAGAGCGCGACTTGGCCGATGTCGCCGACCGTCGTGTAGATCGTGCTGCTGTCCGGCGAGAACGCCATCCCGCCCGGTGACCGATCCCAGTCTTCGGTGAGCGTGCGGGGCGCTGCGGTGGGAGAGTCGGTCAGTGCGCCCCCCGGCCAGTCGAGCAGGACGATGCGGAAGCGATCGGCTTCGAATCCCGGGCGGGCCATCGCCAGGTACGCCAGCGTCTTGCCGTCGGGCGAGAACGTCGGCTGCGTATCCCAGGCCGGGTTGCCGGTGAGCTTGCGGGCCTCACCTTCGCCATCGATCGCGCGGTAGAAGAGATCGAAATTGGTCGACCACGGCTCGGTGTTGTTGGCGGTGCGCGCGGTGAAAACGATCCCTTGCCCGTCCGGCGTGAAGGTGAACTCTTCGTCGCCGCCAAAGGGCTTGGACGGCACGTCGGCATCGAAGCCAGCCGTGACGTCGACCGGTTCCGCGGACTCGCTGGCTGTGCCGTCGCTGGCATCTTCCTCGCGGGCGGCTTCTTGGGCGACCGGCACGACAAAGAGATGCGATCGTCTGCCGTCTTTCCACGTGTCCCAATGCCGGACGAAGAGCTGATCGTAGACGAGACCCGAAGTCTTGGCCTTCTCGTGCTCTTCGAGCCGTGAGGTCGTGCAGGCGAGCGTTTCACAATCGGGGAAGACTTCGAGGGCAACGGCCAGATGCGTGCCGGTCGGCGACACGGCGAAGGCCGAGACGTCGAGCGGCAGATCCGTCGCGCGCCGGGCTTCACCGCCGGCCATGGCCAGGAACCACACCTGCGATGAACCGGAACGGCCGGACAGGAAATAGACACCGCTGCCGTCCGGCGCCCAGCGCGGGCTGCCATCTCCGGATTCGTGCGTCGTCAGCTGACGAGGCGGCGCGCTTCCGTCCGCCGGCACCATCCACAGATCCGTGCGTCCACGGTCGGCCTCGAAGTCGGTGGTGCGCACCACGTAGACCACCTGGCTACCATCGGGTGACGCTTGCGGCCCCGAAACGCGAGTCATCCCGACCAGATCCTGCGCGCTGAACGGGTGGCTCTCGGCCGAATCCGTCTCGGCAGCGCGGGCTGGACCGGCAACAGAAAGAAGGGCCACGAGCACGGCCACGGCAAGCGAACGGTAAAACGAAAGAGTCACGGACATCGCCATTCTCCTCGAGGGACTCGGTCTCCTGGCAAGACGTCGTCTCCTGGCAGGACACGGTTTACTGGCAAGACACGGTTTGCTGGCAGGGCACGGTCTACTGGCAAGACAAGGGGGCGCCTTGGTCGGCCCGAGCGGCCCTCGCGGCCAAACGCATGAGCATCATCTCCAACAACGAAATCGGAGCCACAGTATCCGGCAGGCGTCGCGGCGACGTCAATGCCGGTCGCCCGACCCAAACACTTCTCCGCGACTCGCCGCGGGCTCGGTCGTCCACAGGGCACGCAAGGCTCGGCCACCGGGACAGACGCGCAGCCGCGCCGAGGTCCAGGGCACGGACCCGTCGTGCGACGCCAGCGAGGGACTCGAACGGGGACTCAGTGGGGCGCCTGGCGACTCCGGTAGGTGCCGTCTTCGAAGGCCGCGAAAAGCTCGCTGAGCAGCGGGTGGACGATCTCGTCGCCGGCGGCATCCGCCTCCAGGTTGCGCTCCGCCACGTAGGTCGTGTGTTGGGCACCGTCCACGAGCACGTGGTACCACGGGGCATCCCTCGGCGGGCGGGAGCGCGCCACCTTCTCGTACCACTCGTCGCTCCCCTGAAAGATCGGATCCGCGTCGAAAATCACGCCCCGATAGTCGAACAGGCGGTGATGGACGAGTTGGCCGACGCTGAACGCGGCTTTCGACGTCAGCGGGTACCCGGGCATCTCTGTCGTACGGTCTTCTTCGTCCTGCTTGCGTGTGGCGCTTGGCTTGGCTTCTGTCATGATCGTCGTCACAGCGTGCCACTCCTTTCGCCCGGGCGCAAGCATTCCTGGCGAGCCCTGGAACAATGAGGTAGCAGCAGACCTGCCCTGAGACTGCCATGTCGTTCTTCGCGGATCTTCACGTCCACTCCAAGTACTCGCGGGCAACCAGCCGCGACTGCGACCTGGAGCACCTCGCCTGGTGGGCCCAGCGAAAGGGCATTACCGTGGTCGGCACGGGCGATTTCACGCATCCAGCCTGGTGGCAAGAAATCCGCGACAAGCTGGTACCGGCCGAGCCCGGCCTCTACAAGCTGCGCCCCGAGATTGCCCGCGCGGTCCGCAAGACCCTTCCGGCGTCGTGTCACGGCACCATGCGCTTCCTGCTCGAGGTCGAGATCTCGACCATCTACAAGAAGGGCGACAAGACCCGCAAGGTCCACCATCTGATCTATGCGGCAAGCATGGAAACGGCCTCCCGTTTTCGCGATCGGCTCGGTGCCATCGGCAACATTCGCTCGGACGGACGTCCCATTCTTGGCCTCGACTCCCGCGACCTGCTCGAGATCACCCTCGAAGCCGGCCCCGATGCCTACCTCGTGCCGGCGCACATCTGGACACCGTGGTTTGCTGCCATGGGCTCGAAGTCGGGCTTCGACTCGATCGACGCCTGCTACGGCGACCTGGCCGAGCACATCTTCGCGGTCGAGACCGGGCTGTCCTCCGATCCACCGATGAACTGGCGAGTCTCCCACCTCGATCGCTTTACCCTGGTGTCGAACTCGGACGCGCATTCACCACCGATGCTCGGACGCGAAGCCTGCGTCTTCGACTGCGACCTCGACTACTTCGCGATGCGTCGCGCCCTCGAAACCGGCATCGGCTACGGCGGAACCGTGGAGTTCTTTCCCGAGGAAGGCAAATACCATCTCGATGGCCATCGTGCCTGTCAGATGCGCCTCGGCCCGCAAGAGACGCGCGCCCATGGTGGCCGCTGTCCGGTCTGCGGCAAGCCGGTGACCGTCGGTGTCATGCACCGCGTCGAGCGTCTCGCAGACCGCCCGGATGGCGAGCGGCCGGCAGGCACCGCACCCTACCGAAGTCTCGTCCCCTTGCCGGAGATCGCCGGCGAAATTCACGGCTGCGGCCCCAAGACCAAGACGGTGGCACGGACCCTCGATCTGCTCACCGACCGACTCGGCTCGGAGTTCCGCATCCTCTTCGAGCAACCGGTCGAGGACATCACGCGTGCCACCCACCCTCTGATCGGCGAGGCGATCCGCCGTCTGCGCGCCGGCACCGTCCACGCCGAGGGCGGCTACGACGGCGAGTTCGGCACAGTGCGGCTCTTCGAGCCCGACGAGATCGTTCGGCAGATGAGCCTCTTTGCCTTTGCACCGCCGAAGGTCGAGCCGCGGAAACCACCGTCCGCAGCCTCCCTCGCCGAAGCGACCGGGGCCACGACAGACGACGCGACCCCGGCGTCCAGTGCAGCGTTGCCAGATCCGGCACAACCATCGCGTGGGGCAAACGATGGCTCCCTGCTCGGACGGCTCGACCCGGATCAGCGAGCTGCCGCCGAGGTCACCGAAGGCGCCCTGCTGATCGTCGCCGGCCCGGGCTCGGGCAAGACCCGCACGCTCACCCACCGGATCGCTCACCTGATCGAACGAGGCGAGGATGCTGCGTCGTGCCTGGCGATCACCTTCACCCGTCGGGCCGCGGACGAGATGCGCGAACGTCTCGACGCGCTGCTCACCCGTACCCGCGCCACCGAGTCGGCAAGCCGCCCGCTGGTGACGACGTTCCACGGCCTCGGCCTGCGCATCTTGCGTGAGCACCATGCAGCGATCGGCCTCGATCGGGATTTCTCCCTGGCCGATGAAGCCACCCGCCTGGCCATTGTCGGCGAGCTCTTCGGACTGAAGGGCGCCCGCGCAAGCCAGGAGCTCCAGGCCCTCGACACGCATCGTGCCGCTGCTTCCAGCGAAGAGGATGGCCGCGAGGCGGAGCCTCCGCCGGCGAAGACCGCGGCGCTGGACCAGCGTCTTGCGCAATTTCGGGCGGCCTTGTTCGCGCGCGACCAGGTCGACTTTGGCGAGCTGATCGTGCGTCCGATCGAGCTGCTCGAAGCCGACGAAAGTCTGTGTCGGGCGTACCAGCAGCGCTGGCGACACGTGTCGATCGACGAGTACCAAGACATCGACGCCTTGCAGTACCGCTTCGTCCGCCTGCTGACCCCGGCGACGGCAGATCCATGCAACGGATCCGAGCACGAGGTTGCTGCCACACCTGGACGCAGCGTTTGCGCGATCGGCGACCCCGACCAGTCGATCTACGCCTTTCGCGGCGCGGACGTCTCCTTCTTTCTCCGCTTTCAGCAGGATCAGCCCGCGGCGCGTGTGATCGAGCTGGTGCGCAACTACCGGTCCCAACCGGCTGTCGTCCGTGCCGCAGCCGCCATGATCCGGCCCACCAGCCTGGTACCGGACCGGCGGACCGAGCCCGTATCGCCCTTGCTCAGCCGCCCGGTCGCCGTGCACCGTGCCGCGTCGCCACGCGCCGAAGCAGAGTTCGTTGTCCATACCATCGAGCGCCTGCTCGGCGGTACCTCGCACTTCTCACTCGACAGCGGCCGCGTCCGTGGCGAGGACGAGACCGAGCCCCTGTCGTTCGGCGACATCGCCCTGCTCTACCGCACCCGATCGCAGGCCGTGCCGCTGGTCGAAGCGCTCGAACGGGCTGGCATGCCCTACCAGGAGCGTAGCCATCAGCGTCTCGCCGCACGCGACGACGTCCGCCTCCTCCTCCACGAAGCCGAGACCGCGGGCATCGAGCCGGACCGTCCGGCCCTCGAGGTGCTCGAAGCCGCCGCCCTGCGGCTCGGCGCGGTTGCCGGCGTGGGTGGTCACGACCTGCCAACCGCGGAAGAGACGCCGGCCGACAGCGACGGCGATGCTGAAACATCCGATGCGAGCCTGGCTGCCGGCCTGGAGCTGCTCGCGCCCCTGGCCCGTTCCGCGGGCACCGATTGGGCTACGTTTCGCGCGCAGCTCGCCCTCGGCGCCGAAGTCGACACCTGGGATCCGCGTGCCGAGCGCATCACCCTGTTGACCCTGCACGCCGCCAAGGGGCTCGAGTTTCCAGTGGTCTTCTTGGTCGGCTGTGAGGAAGGCTTGCTGCCCTTTCGCCTTGCCGATGGCAGCGGAGACCAGGCCGAGGAACGCCGCTTGTTCTTTGTCGGCATGACGCGCGCCGAGCGTGCCCTCTACTTGACTTGGTGCCAGAAGCGAAGCGTTCGGGGCCAGGCTAACGAGCGCCAGCGCACATCGTTCCTCGAGACGATCGATCCAAACGATCTCGCCCTCGTCGCCAACACGCACAAGCCAACGTCCAAGAAGGCCAAGCCCGCCGAACAGCTGCGTCTGCTCTAGGTGCGGACCGGAGCACGGCGGACCGGCCCGGTCCCATTCTCATGGCGTGACCGAAGACCCATCTTCTCGTTCTGGATACTCGAGCGAAGGCCCCTCGGTGAGGCCCCGGTTGCCGCCGGCACATTCCGACCTGTCAAGCACTCTTCACTTGCCGGCGCGACCAGCGAAGAAGGCATGAAGATGATGCGCACCCAAGGCATCCTCGAGCTGGACCGCCAGATCGCCGTCGGTACCCTGCACGAGGCGGGCGCCATCGAGCGTCATGTCGGCGTGCTTCGTTTCGATCTCGTACAGAGCGAGAACGGCTCCGTGAAACACGAGCATCGGATCGTGCCGATTCTTCGCGGGACCGATTTCGAGAATCTCGAACGGGTGGCCGGCGAGATCGCGCGCCGCCTGCAACACATTCGTACTCAGCGAAGCGACGCAGTGTGAAGAGGCCTGCGTTGCTGCCGGCGGCGATGTCGCGACGTGCCTGGCGAATTGTGCCACCACGACGGCTGCCGGGCTGTCGGTCTGCTCGCTCACCCAAACGCTGTGCCGACAAGACGCGATCTTCGATCGGTAGTCATGCATGTCGCAGTGCCCACTGATTCATCCTTGAGCAAGCGTCCCGCCGCAGCAGCCCTGCTCGCTTGAGCCCTGGACGCGTCCGTCTCACCCCGGGCACCCTAAACAAGGGCACCCTATGCGATACCATTCGCGACATCGCAACCCTCATTCACGTCGAACGCTCGCATCGGCGCGAGTTGGGGTTGTGACGAGCGACGCATGCAAGACAGATTCTGCGTCGCGTATTCCTGCTCGAGCATCTCCAACGAGTCATGGCCGACGCAGGAATACGAATCGGGGCTGCCGCGCGTCAAGAGAGGAGGATTGTCGAACCCACACAGCCTCGCTTCGGTAACGGGCGTGTGGCCCGGTGCCGGAGTCACATGTTTCTGGCTCGGAGATTCTCATGATCCTATCCAATCGCTTCCAATCCTCGCTTCTGACCATCTCGATGTGTCTCTTGCTCGTATTCTTGCCGGCAGCATCGGCCCTTGCCCAGGGCCCCGACCGATCAGAACCGTATCTCGCCGCGCTGCCGTACATTCAATTCGAAACTCGAAGCGCCGAACCCGAGGGTGTCCACTATCTTCTCGAGGACCGGTCCTCCCCGAGCATGTGGAGCCTCGAGAAACGACTTCCCGGCCGCAAAGCAACCGAAGCCGGCAGCTTCCGCCCCGCCCACAGCTTCTCCCTGTCCGGTACGAGCAGTGAGGCATTGATGGCCGCGCTCTACGACAAGGGTATTCGGCAGTACGATCGCGAAATCGTGGTCGGAACGCTCTACGCGACAGACGGAAGTGAGCAATATGTCGCAGCACTTCGTCTCGACTTTGCCGTTATGGACGGAGACCGCGAGATTACCGAAGCAGCCCTCGTACCCATCCTGAAGGGCACCGGCCTCGACAAGCTGGAACTGGTCGCCGCCGAGCTGGCAAACCGTGCCACCAGCCGCGCGATCCCGGGCGATGTCGGCTTCAAGTCAGGCGCCGAGCCGGCGGGCAAATCGACCTGCCGACACTATTGCTCAGTCGAGTTTCAAACAGACCTCAACATCTGCTCGGCCATCGCAGTGGCATGTGTCACAGCCATTACGGGGGTCGCCGTTGGATGCGTCCTGGCTTGCCCGGCTACCGGCCCACTGGTGGTTCCGTGCCTGATCGCCTGTGGTGTAACCGATATCGCAGGGCTCGCATTGTGCCTGCTCAATGAGTGGAGCTGCCGGCGCGCAGCTGCACGCACGCGGAGCTCCTGCATGCGCGACTGCGGGCCGCCGGTTCCCTGATCACGGCCAACGATGCCCAGGCCCTACGACCACGCGGGGCCCGGGCTTTCGTTCCGCGTTGCCGGCCCAGTGATCGTTTCCGGCCCGGTGATTGGTGCCGGCCCAGTGATTGGTGCTGGCCCGGTGATTGGTGCTGGCCCTGTCAACGCAACGCTGCGAGCCGCCCCAGCGCTTGGTCGAGATCGGCCCACAGATCGTCCGGATCTTCGATCCCGACACTCAGACGCAGCAGGCCAGGTGGAAGATGCTCTTGCCCCGGAACGGCCGCCCGTCGCTCCATGGTCGACTCGACGGCGCCGAGACTGGTCGCGTGCTGGATCAGATCGACGTGCCGACACACAGCATCCGCGGCCTCGGCGCCGCCTTCGACATCGAAGGCGATGATTGCGCCGAAGCCACCGAGCTGGGCACACGCGAGCGCGTGCCCGGGATGAGAGGGCAAGCCTGGATAGCGAGCGACCGCCACCATGGGATGGGCTTCGAGGCGCGTCGCCAGAGTCATCGCGGTTTCCTGCGCGCGAGCGAGTCGCAACGCCATGGTCCGCGCGCCACGCACCGCGAGAAACGCTTCGAGCGCTCCGGGTGTCGCACCCGTGAGCTCGCGGGTCTTGTCCAGAGCAGCGTGGAGCGCTGGATCCGCCGTTGTCACCACCCCCGAGAGAAGGTCAGAGTGCCCTCCGAAGTACTTCGTCACCGAGTGCACGGCGAAATCGGCACCGAGCGCGAGGGGGCGCAGATTCAGCGGCGTCGAGAAGGTGCTGTCGACCGCGACCATCGTGCCTTCCTTGCGCGGAGCACCGCAGATCGCGACGAGATCGGCGACCACCAAGAGCGGATTGGATGGCGACTCGAGCCAGACGAGATCCGCACGCTTGCAGGCAGCGAGCCAGGCATCGGTGTCGTCCGTCGAAATCCGGTCGACCTGCCAGAAACCCTTTGCTTCCCCTGCCTGGGCCAGTCCGGCCACGCCTTGATAGCAGTCGTTGGGCAGCGCGACCCGCGCCCCCGCGGGCAACAGATCGAAGACTGCGGCAATCGCCCCCATGCCCGAGGCAAAGGCGAGTGCCTGCCCACCCTCCAGTCCGCCGACGATGTGCTCCAACGCGTGCCAGGTTGGCGTACCGTCATCACGCGCATAGGCCAGGTCACCGCCGAGCACGAAGTTCGAAGCCGGGACCAAGGGAACGTTCAGCGGTGTCCCGACGCCATGCCCGCGCCCCGCGGATACCAGCCACGAGGCCGGCGCACGCTTCGGTTGGTGGTCGCTCATCGTCGTTCGGCTCCTTCTCGGGTGGCGTGGCCGCGCTCGCAGGTTGCGCCGGCCACCATCGGCCCCACGCGCTACCGAAGGGTATCCTGACCGCCTCCGGCCTGGGGCAGGCTTTCGGAGGGCGTGGCGGTCGGCACGGGTTCGAACATCGACGCGGGCCCTTGCGGCGCCGCCGCAACCGAGACCTTTCGGCTCCGCAAACCAGCAAGAACCTCGGCCGATGCCGAACCTTCGCCAAGTGCCAATCGGTTCTGGGTCACGGACACAGAGCTGAGCGCAGGCATCTCGGCGAGCGCGTCGATCGACTCGAGATGATTGGCGTCGAGCAACAGCCAGGTGACGCGAGGGAGGCCCGCGAGCGGGCTCACATCTCGCAGACGATTGCCCGAGAGAAAGAGCTTGGTCGCCTGGTGAAGGCCCGAGAGGGCATCGACCCGCCGAATGCGATTGCTGCGAAGGTCGAGCCATTCCAGCGCCTCGAGCTCGGCGAGCGGCTGGAGATTGACCACCTCGTTTACCCGCAGGTCGAGTTGGGTCAACGTGGACACGGACGATAGGGGCGCCAGATCTTCGATCCCGTTCTCGAACAAGGACAGCTGCTCGAGCTTGGGCAACCCGTGCAGCGGGGTGAGATCGCGGATCCAGTTGCGCCCGGCAGCCAGAATGCGCAGCTCGGGCAAGCCGGCCACGGGGGATAGATCTTGGATCCGGTTCTCGACGATCCAAATCGCCACCAATTGCTCGAGCCCCGCAACCGGCGAGAGATCATCGATCTGATTGAAGGAGATGTCGATGCCCCGGATCGACGGCAGCTTGCCGAGCGGTGTCATGTCACGAATCCGGTTGTGCTCCAGGCCCACGCCGGCCAACGCGCCCAAACCCTGCAGCGGCGTCAGATCGACGATCCGGTTCCGGTTCAGCACCAGGTTGCTCAGCGCCTGCAGGTTCGCAAGGGGTGTCAAGTCCACGATCTGATTGTCGTTCGCACGCAAGACACGCAGACTTCGAGCGTGTTCGAGTCCCGTGAGATCTCCCACTCCGCGGTCGTTGAGATCGAGCTCTTCGAGGGTCGCGAGATCGTCCGCCGTGGGCGCCCGATCGATCCCCAATGTTGCCCGCAACGCCGCGTCGAGCGCCGGGTCAGGAATGTTGACCGCGTCTGACACCGACGGCACCTTTGCCGTGGCGACCGACGCGAAGAGGACACTGGAAACGGTGAAGGCAACAAGTCTGCGAGTCGTGAGCACAGGCTTCTCCGAGCGTTGAGGACTACGTGGTGATCTCTCGGACAGGGCGAGCCGGCGACGACGATGGCGCCAACAGAAAGCTTTTCCCCGGCCGATCACGTACACTAGACATGTGATGCGTGTCTGGAGTTCCAAGATTGTTGCCCTGCTGTTGGCCTGGACACTGATGCCCGGTGCCTTCGAGGTCGTCGAGAGCACGGCACATCTGGTCACCGAGGGCCATCTCCCACACGCCTCGCATGCTGCCGATCAGCACGAGCCCAGTGGACCGGAGCACGGCTGCACCTCGGTCTTCCACCTCTGCAGCTGTCATGCGAGCCTGAGCTTCATCGGCCAGCAGCGAGCTTCCTCTGCCACCCTGAGCGGTTCTCGGTTCACCAGCGCCGGCGTGCCGCCACCGCTCTCTCCGGGCTTCTGGCCTTCGGTCGACCGCCCTCCCCAAGCCTGATAGCGCGCTTCGCCTTGTCTGAGCACGTGCCCTCGATGGCACGGCCTGCTCGTCCTTTCGAAGTCTGAGAATCCCGAGCCGAGCGCACCAGCTCGGGCGCGGCCGCGGCCGCCCCGAGACTGATCCGGTTCCGCACGCTTCCACGCCCCGCCGTGGGTGCGTCGCCGCGCGATGGCTCGGACACGCTGTCACGTTCGATGTGAGGACCCACCATGTTCGAGAATTCCAGCCGCCGGCCGCACCCGCGCCCGGTGCGCCCCCTCCGTTCTTGCCGCGACTTCTGGACCCGCACACCGTACCCGCGAGGCTGCCTCGTTGCTTGCGGCCTGCTGAGCGCCCTGGGCACGGCAGCCCAAGAGGCACCTCGCTGGTCACTGCGAGATGCCCTGGCCCATGCCGCCAGCCATAGCCCCGCGCTGCAGGCACGGCAGGCTGACCGCGCCAGCGCTTCGGGCCGGCTCACTGGAGCGAGGATCATCGCCGAGAACCCTACGATCTCGGTCGAGCTTGCCAACCGGCGCGGTCCGTCGGGCTCGACCACCGACCGTGGGCTGAGTGTGACGCAGGCGATCCCGTCCATCGGACTGCGCCGGAGCCGAATCGACGAAGCGAAAGCGGGGCTGCGGGCGGCCGAAGCCACCTGGCAGCACGACCGCCACACCCTGGCCACGCGCGTCGCGTCGGCCTTCGTCGACGCCCTTCGGAGCCGAGAGCACCTGTCGATCGCGCGCCTCGAAGCGGACATCGCCGGCGACACGCTGGTCCTGGCCGAGCGACGCCTGGCACGCGGGGCCACGACACAGATCGAGGTCAACCTGGCGCGAGCGGGTGTTGGGCAAGCGGAGCGGAGCCTGCAGCAGGCGCGGGCCGCCTACTTCTCGACGCGCAGCACCCTCGCCCGGCTGGCTGGCGCTGATCCGACCCAGCCGCCCGAGCCCGGCGGCGACCTGCGACTGGCCGAGGACGACCCCACGCCGCTCCAGGCACTGGTCCGGGAGGCGCGCCGCAGGCGGGGTGACCTGGAAGCGGCCGCCAACCACGAGCAGGCAGCTGAAGCCGCAATGCGACTCGCCCTCGCCGAGCGGCGCCCCACGTTCGAGGTCGGTGGCTTCTTCCAACGCGAAGACGGGGCGGACGACATTCTCGGGGCCACGCTCAGTGTCTCGGTGCCGATTTTCGACCGCAACCAGGCCGGCATCGCCCGGGGCCGCGCGATGCGGTCGCGCCGTTCTCACCAGCACGAAGCGCTGACGCTGCGAATCGCGCAGGAGGTCGCGACCGCCTTCCACGATCTGGCGGCGGCCCGTACGGCCGCGGTCACGCTTCGCGAGCAGGTGCTCGGCACCTTGGAAGAGAACGTCGATCTGCTGCAGCGGGCGTACGATGCTGGACGGATCCGGGCCACGGAGCTCATGACGCTGCGCCGCGAGCTGATCGCGGGTCGGCGGGCCTATGTCGACGTCCTGGCCGACGCCTGGCAAGCACGCATCGCACTCGATCACGCCACGGGCCGTCTCTCCCTTCCCACGCCAAGGTCCGAGGAATCCTCGTCATGAGTCGGGCGATCGATCATCGCGCTCGTCCTTGCGGGGTGTTTCTGAGCATGGTTGTCCTGCTCGTCGGCCTGGTGGCCTGTGACGACCGCACCGCGCCCCCCGCCCCCAGCAGCACTCCGCCGCCCCCGACGCCGATCACCCCGACGTCGATCACCCCGGCGAGTGGCCATCACGAAGACGCCGATCATGAGCGCGAGCACCTCGAGAACGGGCACGGCGAGGCCGAGCACGAGGACGTCGTCGTGCTGACAGCCGATGCGGCATCCCGCAGCGCCATTCGCACCGCCGCGGCCACCACCCGCGTCCTCGTAGCCGAGCGTTCGACGACCGGCCAAGTGGATTTCGATCAGTCTCGCCTGGCCCATGTGAGCCCGCGGATCACGGGACGGGTTCACCGCGTTCACGCCACCCTCGGGCAGCGCGTCCGTGCGGGCCAACGACTCGCCGAGCTGGACTCGATCGAGCTCGGTCAGGCCCAGGCGGCCTACCTACAGGCCAAGGCTCGGGCGGAGCTGGCCGAGAAGAGTCACCAGCGCGCCATGGACCTGTACGCCGACCGCATCGTCTCCGAGCAAGAGACGATCGAAGCCGAGGCGAGCCAGCGGGAAACGACCGCGAGCCTGCGCGCCGCCGAGGCATCCCTGCACCTCTACGGTCTTCGTCAGGAGGACATTGACAGCCTGGCCTACGACGATCGGGGAACCTCGATCTATCCCCTGTCTGCCCCCTTCACCGGCACGGTGGTCGAACGCCATGCGACTCTCGGCGAGTTGGTGACGCCCGAGCGCAACCTCTTTACCCTCGCCGATCTCGGCAGGGTGTGGATCTGGATCGACATCGACCAGCGGGATCTCGGATCCGTGCACCTCGACGACCTGGCACGCGCCAGAATCGACGCGTTCCCCGGTGAGATCTTCGAGGGCAAGCTCACCTATCTGAGCGCCCGGGTCGATGCAGACACGCGGACGGTCCGCGCTCGGATCGACGTCCCGAACCCGGACGCCAAACTCCGTCCCGGCATGTTCGTCGAGGTCGACTTGTTCGACCCCCACGTTCGCGAGAACGGCAAACGCGAAAGCCGCCAACCGGCGGTACCGGAGAACGCGGTGGTTCGCGACGGCGACGCCTTCGTCCTCTTCGTTGCCCAGAGTGATCGCCGATTCGCGCGGCGGGTGGTCGAGATCGGTCGTCAGTCCGGCGGCTGGATCGAGATCCTCGACGGGGTCGAGGCGGGCGAGCCCGTGGTGGTCGAAGGTGCCTTCCTTCTCAAGTCTGCGTTCGCCGAGAGCAGCCTCGGCGGCGGTCACACCCACTGAACGAGGAGCAGATGATGATCAATCGACTCGTCGACTTCTCCCTCGACAACCGCTTCCTGGTGGCGGTCGCCTGGCTGCTGATCATCGGGTTCGGCCTGAAGGCCATGATCGAGCTGCCGATCGATGCCGTACCCGACGTCACCAACGTCCAGGTTCAAGTCCTCACCAACAGCCCGGGCCTCGCTCCCGAGGAGGTCGAACGCCTGATCTCCTTTCCGATCGAGAGCGCGCTGAGTGGCCTGCCGAAGGTCGAGGAGATTCGCTCGGTCTCGAAGTTCGGTCTCTCGGTGGTGACCGTGGTCTTCGCCGATGAAACCGACATCTACTGGGCACGGCAGCTCGTCGGCGAACGTCTCGGCGTGGCCCGCGAGCAGATTCCCGAAGGCTACGGCACACCCGAGATGGGGCCGATCTCGACCGGCCTCGGTGAGATCTACCAATTCGAGCTCCGTGGCGAGCCGATGTGCCCTCCCGAAAACACCGACGATGCACCACGCCCAGACGTGCTCTCCGCGGACAGGTGCTACACGCCGATGGCGTTGCGCACGATTCTCGACTGGATCGTCAACAACCAGCTCCGCACGGTCCCCGGCGTCGTGGAAGTGAATGCGCTCGGTGGCCAGCTGGCGACCTATCAGGTCACCCTCGACCCCGATCGGCTGGTGTCCTACGGCCTGGCGGTGGGAGACGTGTTCAGCGCCATCGAGGCCAACAACCGGAACGTCGGCGGCGGCTACATCGCACGCGGTGGCGAGCAGGTCTTGATCCGCGGAGAAGGCCTGGTCGAGACCCTGGATGACCTGGCGTCGATCGTCCTCGCTCATGACGACCACGGTACGGCCGTGACCGTTCAGGATGTCGGCCGCGCCGAGCTGGCGCCCATGATCCGTCAAGGCGCGGTCACCCGTGACGGTCGCGGCGAAGCCGTGGTCGGCATCGTCATGATGCTGATCGACGAGAACGCGCGTGTGGTGGTCGACCGGGTGAAGGACAAAATCGATCAGATCGCCCAGACCCTGCCCACCGGCGTCACCATCGACCCCTACTACGATCGTACCGACCTGGTTCGCCGCACCATCCAGACGGTGACCAAGAACCTGGCCGAGGGCGGCCTGCTGGTGGTCGTGGTGTTGCTGCTCCTGCTCGGCAGCCTGCGGGGCGGGTTGATCGTCTCCTCCGCCATCCCCTTGTCGATGCTGGCTGCATTCATTGTGATGCGGCAGGTGGGAATCTCCGGCAACTTGATGAGCCTCGGCGCGATCGACTTCGGCCTGATCGTCGACGGCTCGGTGGTGATGATCGAAAACATCGTGCGCTCACTCCACGCCCGTCGCGACGACGATCAGGTGCCCCACCTCGAGAAAGTTCGGCAAGCTGCTCACCAGGTTGCCCGCCCCGTGGTCTTCGCGGTCAGCATCATCATGATCGTCTACCTGCCGATTCTGGCCCTGCGCGGCATCGAGGGGAAGATGTTTCAACCCATGGCACTGACGGTGGTCTTCGCCCTCGCCGCGTCGCTGCTGTGCGCGCTGACCCTCATGCCGGTGCTCGCGAGCCTTTTCTTGAAGCGCGTCGCCGACAAACATCCGCCCCTGTTTCGACTTGCCAAACGGCTCTATCGACCGCTCCTCGGCCGGTCACTCCGCCACCCGAAAGCGACCGCCAGCCTGGCGCTGAGCCTCTTCCTCGCCAGCCTGGCGATCGTCCCCTTCCTTGGCGCGGAGTTCATTCCACGGCTCGACGAGGGGGCGATCGCGATGCAGATCTGGCGCCTGCCCTCGATCTCCCTCGACCAATCGAATCGAATCTCGACGGTGGCCGAGGCCGTGCTCAAGGAGAAGTTTCCCGAGATCGAAACCGCGGTCTCGCGCACCGGGCGCGCCGAGATTGCCACCGATCCGATGGGAGTCGAGATCAGCGACACCTACCTGATGCTCGCGCCTCGAGATCGGTGGCGTTACGCGACCAAGGACGCGTTGATCGAAGCGATCGACGCCACGCTACGGGAGAGCGTCACGGGTGCCATCTTCAGCTTTTCCCAGCCGATCGAGCTGCGCATCGCGGAGCTGATTTCGGGCGTTCGCTCGGATGTCGCGGTCCACATCTACGGCGACGACCTGGCGCGGCTCAAGGACAAGGCCGACGAAGTTGCCGAGCGGCTGCGAACCATTCCGGGCGCTGCGGATGTCAAGGCCGAGCAAACGGTCGGCTTGCCGATGCTGCGCGTCCGCATCGACCGGCAAGCCATGGCGCGCTACGGCATTCATGCGTCGGACGTACTCGATGTGATCGAAACGATCGGTGGCAAGGAGCTCGGGATGGTCTTCGAGGGTCAACGTCGCTTCCGCCTGCAGGCACGCTTCGGCGCCGAAGTGCTCGCCGACCTCGACCGCATTCGCAGCCTGCGGGTGGTCGCCCCGGCCCAAGATGGCTCGGCGGCCCGCCTGATTCCCCTCGCCCAACTGGCCGACATCCGGCTGGAAGACGGTCCGGCGCAGATCAGCCGTGACCGCATCAGCCGGAGGATCAACGTCGAAGCCAACGTTCGCGGCCGTGACCTCGGCTCGTTCGTGGCCGAGGCACAGGAAGAGATCGCACGGTCGGTCGATCTGCCCCCGGGATGGCGTGTGGAATGGGGCGGTCAGTTCGAGAATCTCCAGGAAGCTACCGCCCGTCTGAGCGTGGTCGTGCCCCTGGCGTTCCTGCTGATCTTCATGCTGCTGTACGCCACCTTCGGTTCGGTGCGCCTCGCGACCTTGATCTTCTGCAACGTGCCGTTGGCCATTGCGGGCGGCCTGGTCGCGCTCTTCGTCCGAGGCTATCCCTTCTCGATCTCGGCCGGCATCGGCTTCATCGCCCTTTTCGGCATTGCCGTGCTCAACGGCGTGGTCCTCGTTTCCTACATTGTCGAGAAGCGCCAGCAAGGGCTGGACGCGCGGAGTGCAGCGGAGGAAGGTGCCATCACCCGCCTCCGCCCCGTTCTGATGACCGCGCTGGTCGCTTCTTTCGGTTTCTTGCCCATGGCCCTCGCCACCAGCGCCGGTGCCGAAGTGCAGCGCCCGCTGGCGACGGTGGTCATCGGAGGCTTGGTGACCTCGACCTTGCTCACCCTATTCGTCCTCCCGGCGCTCTACGGTTGGTTGGCCAGCCGCGCCCACAGCACGCGCGCGAGCTGACGCCCTACGCGTCGTCCGGCCGCGGCCGGACGACGCCTGCCAGCGCTTGCTCGAGCCCGGCAAGCACGCGGCGGTCGTCGGGATGATGGGCCGCCAGGCGCAGCAAACCGGGCAACGCCTGGTCGTGGTCACCGCGCACCAGGTAGGCAAAGGGGAGATGCTGGCCGGGAGACCGTGCTGCGGGAATCTTCTGTTGGAGGCGCTCCCAACCGGCAATCGCCTCGTCCAGCCGCCCTTCCGCGCGTGCGCAGATCGCCAGACCATTGCGTGCCGCCGCCTGCTCCGGTGCGTGGTCGGCAACCGTTCGGAGCACGGCATCGAATCGCTGACGCGCCTCGCCCACCCGTCCGAGCTCGATGAGCGCGAAGCCGAGTCCGATCGCTGCGTCCGCGTCCCGAGGGTCGCTTGTCAGCAGCGCCGAGAACGCCCGTTCAGCCTCCGCGTTGCGCTGCCGATAGTAGGCGCTCCAGGCGCGTGCGCGGCGAAGGTCGGCACCAGCACGGAGGTCGCGATGCCTGAGAATCCAGGCCAGGTCTTCGTCGAGCGTGCGTCGTGAAGCCGCGTCGGCCATGGCCAGAACCAGCTCATCTGCCACGCCGTCGACACGCAGGGCGTCGAGCACGGCGCTGGCTTCGCGGTAGCGCTCCGTCAGAAGCAGGGCTGCCGCAAGATGTCGATCCCGCGCCACGTGGCGCCAGTGTCCCGCTGCGGTGGCGTAGTCCCCGGCCGCAAAGGCCAGGTTGCCCAGCCCCCGCCGCACGCCCCGATGGGTGCGATCGCGTTCGAATCCCCGTTCGAAGGCGTCTTTCGCGGCCTCGGCATGCCCTTGCCGATACAGGCTCCATCCGAGGCCGTTCCACGCAGCCACCGCCTCCGGTTCGAGGTCGCTGGCGAGCTGATACACCGTGGCTGCCTCTCGCCCGCGCCCGCGCGCCGTAAGCTGGCCACCGCGCGCGAGCAGCCACGACACTCGCTCGTCCGTGGTGCCACGCAACGCCAACCCTGTTGTCGACACGTTCGCTTGGCCTCGGTCCTCGCGCGAACGCGGCGAATCAGCCATTCGCCCACCGGCCGCCGCCAGCCAGCCGGCCAGGACGATGCTCCCCGTCCAGCAGGCGACGCGTCGATAGCGCAACCGAGTCCGGCGGCGGTCCTGCCGGGCCAGGGAAACCAGGAGGGCGGGATCGGGGTCGGCCAGCAGGCGATCCAGCCGGGCAGCATCGTCGCCGGCTGACGATGCCATCGATGGGCCTGGCGCGCTCGGCCGGTCCTTCACACTTTCCGGTGCTCGGTTGGATCGACTCGGTGGCACGAACGGAACGACATTGCCGTGGGTCTCTTTCACAAGACCAGCGAGGCTACCAACCTTGGCCGCGCGCGTCGGCGACCGTGGGCCAACGGCCGTCCGTCAGGGCGGAACGGCAGCGGGTAGAATGCGTTCCACGGAGAAACCGATGAACCAGCCGCGAGCCCTCGAAACGACTTGCCCCTACTGTCAAGGGGCCATGCGCCTCAGCCGCGCCAGCTGCGACGCCTGCCAGATCGCGGTGGAAGGAACCTTCCCCGCATCACGGCTGGCCAGCCTGCCGATCGAGCATCAGCGCTTCATCGAGATGTTCGTGCTCGCCAGCGGCAGCCTCAAGGAGATTGCCCGCCACACGCACGTCTCCTACCCGACCCTACGCTCGCGTCTGGACAAGGTAATCGAGAGCCTGCGCGACGAAATCGCCCAGACGCGAGATGTCGATGGAACCGTTCTCGACGGAACGAGCGAAGGCCAGGCCACGCCCGAAGACGCAGCCCGGCTCATCAAGGCGATCTGACGCAACAGAAGCGCCTGCCGTGGCGACGTGCCTACCAGCCGGGCAGCCGTGCCACCCAGACGCCGCGTCCGAGGGTCGCGGCGATCAACCGCCCATGCTCGGCATCGACTACCAGATCGGCAATTGGAGCACGCGGCAGACGGCGCCCGAAACGCCGCCAATGGACGCCATGGTCGCTGCTGAAGTAGACGCCGTCATCCGTTCCAGCGAAGACTAAACGCCGACTTGCCCACGGCCAGTGGCCCAGGCGATGCACGGCCACGGTGTTGACGGGAACGTTGGGCAGATCCCCACCGATGGCGGACCAGGTGACGCCACGGTCCGTGGTCGCCAGCACCCGATCGCCGTCGAACCGGCCGACCGCCGCGATCGCCATGCTGGCATCCTGCGGGTCGACGGCAACTTGCCGCATGATCCGCGGCCACCCCGCGACACCCTCTCGCGTGACGTCCCAGGTGGCACCACCGTCGGTCGACACCAGCAAGCGTTCGTTGTTGGTGGTCGCATAGACCGTGCTGCCGTCCGACGGTGCGATCGTCAGACTGCGGATGGCGGCAAACCCACCCAGGCCACCGTCGGTCAGATCACTGCTGATCGGCGACCAGGTCTGCCCGAGATCAAGGCTCTCGTACACCCGCTGCGTACCGTAGAGCATGCGCAAGGGTGCTCCCGGATCGATCACGAACGGTGCCTGGAACGCGCTCCAGTCGGCGTTCACGTCGATACCGGTGTTCGACAGCACGAAGCTGAGGCCACCATCGGTCGAGCGGAAGAGGTTCCCAACGCCTTGAAACGAAACGAACATCACATCGGGGTCCGAGCCGGCAATCGCCGTATAGCCACCATCGCCACCCGCGACCATGGTCCATTCGCCGTCGCTGCCGCGCAGGATCGAGCCGTTGTCCTGGGTGCCCGTGAGCATCGTGCGACGATCGAAGGGATCGGTCGACAGTCCGGCATAGTGCTGAGCGTTGCTCAGTCCCTGGTTGCGCGCCTCCCACGTATCGCCGCCATCCGGTGAGCGGAAGACACCGCCATCCGTGGCCGCCAACAGCCGGCCGGCGGCGTCGAAAGCGAGGTCTTGGATGTCGACGTGTGGCGGCGTCACGTCCTGATAGCTGGCGCCCCCATCGGTCGAACGCAACAACGAGACGCCGCCGAGGAACACCTGGTCCGGATCGGCGGACGACACGGCCACCGCGGAAACGTATTGCCCCTGGGAGCCTTGCAGGTTGCCGGGCTGGAGCGTCGACCACGTTGTTCCTCCATCGTCGGAACGAAACAACGCGGCCGTCGAGCCACCGAAAGGCAAGAAGCCTCCGAGGTTGAACGGAAACAGCCGGTTGGCGGCCAGGGCATAGACGCGCAGCGGATCCGACGGCGCGATCGCCAGGGTCGTGCGACCGACGAAGGCACCCGTGATCATCGCCGCCTGAAAGGTGGCACCACCGTCGAGCGACTGGTAGATGCCGTTGGCCGGATGGCCATAGGGGTCGCCAAAGGTCACCAGGATTCGGCCGGGATTCTGTGGATCCATGTCGACATCCGTGGCGGGAATGGCTGGCAAGCCGGCGGTCACGTGATGCCAGGTCTCGCCTCCATCGTCGGACCGGAAAAGACCGGTCGGTCCCAGGCGATCCGGATGCAGCTTGGCCCCCTCGAGACCATCGACAGTTCCCCCGGCGCGGGCAACGGCGGCCCAAATCGGCGAGCCACTCGGGGCTACGACCAGCCGTGAGAACGTTCGGCCGGAGAACGTCTCGGCTGCCAGCTGACGCCAGGTACGACCCCGATCGACTGACTTGTAGACCCCGAGCCCATAGAGGCTGTGGTGGGCGTAGTGCGCCTCACCGCTGCCGGCATAGAGGATCCGCTCGTTGGTGGGATCCATGGCAACCGCGCCGATCGCAAGCGTCGGCAGATCATCACCGCGGGCCCGCCAGAACGCGCCACCACTGCGGCTCGTCCAGACGCCGCCGGAGGCGGCACCCGCTACGTAGTCGCCCGGTCGTGACGCGCTCACTGCGATCGACGCGACCCGGCCACTGAAGGACACACCGGCGATCGGAGCCGGCCCCAAGGGCAGCCACGTGCGACCGAATACTGGCCCGGCCATGTCGAGGGGCGCTGCCGAGGCCAGGGAAGTCGACGCCGCGTTCTGTCCAGCGGAGGCCAGGCCTGGTGCGATGGCGGGTCGGGCCCTGGCATCCATCGGCTCGGCGAGCACGACCGCCGGTACCCAAACGGCGGACAGGAAGCACAGGATGCTCTTGAGCAGCCCTGCGAGTCTGCCAGCAAGGCCAGTCATTGCGCACTTCCCGCGCCACGCGCTGCATCCCAGATGGCATCCGCCACGACCTCGAAGGCAACCGTCGCCTGCGTGGCGCGGCCATCCAAGGTCGTTCGGTAGCGGATACGCCACGCGCCTGCCGACGCGATCCGCAGGATGGCGATGCCCGCTCCGTCTGCCTGCGCAGTGCGCTTCTGTCCACCCGGCCCCTCGGCGTGGACCGTCGCGCCGGCGTGCGCTTCGCCATCACGATAGATTCGCACGGCCAGGTCTCGGCCAGCGCGCAGGGTCGCCAAGTTGAACAACGGCCGGATCTCGACCCGGCTGCCGGTCTTGGCCGTGGTCAGCGCACCCGCCCGGCGGCGCATCGTCAGCCAGGCTGGCAACGCGTCGGACGCGATCGGTTCGCCGGGGCATAGGAGCTGCTTGCTCGCATGGGTCAGGCGCCGCCAGCCATCGGGCCGAGCGCGATCGGATTTCGGGCCGAGATCAGCAACCAGGAGCGCACAGCTGTCGGCATTCGTTCGCCACGCAACCGCTCCTCCTTCTGACGCATCCTCGACTTGCAATCGCTGCTGGTGACCAGCCGTGCGGACCAGCAGCCTCGCTGTGTGGACGTCGTCCCACGAGTCACCCAGGACTACCGAGGGCCGAATGTCGAACCGAGCTGAATCCTGCGCGCTGCGGGTGCTGACCACCGCGTCGTGCGCCTCTGCGGGCACGGCGATGAGGAGGAACAGGAGAAATCGAGCAAATGATGTCCATCTAGGCATACCGCCTCCTTGAGGTCACGATGAGTGAACCGCAATCTCCGATGGCCATCGAGATCAACTTCGCGTAGTATTTTCTACCAAAAACTCAATTTAGTCAACTTCTTATCACCAAAAAACTCAAACAAATCTCCATCAGCAGGAGTCGACCATGAGTGATCCGTAGACACGGCCTCCCCGCGCTGCGGCGCGTCGCGGGTTTCCAGACAGCCGGCCTCCGGTGTGACCCATCTCTCTGTGCCGTGTATCGCGCCTTACTAATGCATGTATACTAAAAATGCTATGATTGAATCTAACAAGAAAGCATCTCGTCTGAAGGCTCACCGCCCGCAGCGCCTCCGAGCGATCGGCTTCATCGTCACACTCGTCGGAAGCCTCTCTGCAGAAGTCTTGTTGGCGCACGGCACGATCACGACCCCAGCCAGCCGGGTCCACAAGTGCCGCTTCGAGGACAACCCGGAAAATCCCCAGGACCCTGCATGCGCGGCGGCGGTCGCCTTTGCCGGCAGCTCGCAGTTCTTGTACGACTGGAACGCCATTCGGCAAGGAGACGCCAACGGCCAGCATCAGCAAGTCGTCCCCGATGGGCAGCTTTGCAGCGGCGGCGGTCCGGAATTCGGCGGGCTCGATCTTCCCCGAGACGACTGGCGCGCAACGGCCATCACCCCGGATGGCGACGGCAACTTCGAGTTCACCTACCACGCCACCGCCGCCCACTCGACCCAAGACATGCTGTTCTACGTCACGCCCGCTGGGTGGGATCCGACCCAGCCACTCACCTGGGAAGATCTCGACTGGATCGACGAGCCGGGGAACCCCAACGATCCGATCGATCCCTTCTGCCATCTCACCGACGTCACCCTCGAGACCATCCCAGGGCTCGGGGACGGTTACCGAATGGTGTGTCCCCTTCCCGCCCGCAGCGGACGCCACGTGATCTACCACGTGTGGCAGCGCGACGACAGCCCCGAAGCCTTCTACGCCTGCGTCGACGTGATGCTCGAAGGCAGCGATCTGATCTTCGGCGACGGCTTCGAAACCGGCGACGACTCACAGTGGTCGATGACCCTTCCCTGAGTTGGGGGGAGCCAAGCGGTACGGGGAGCCAAGGCGTGCCAAGCGATTCGTGCCTGGGCACGCGACGGTGGTGCGTTGCCCCCGCGACGCGGCCCAGTCGCCCTGAACGCGCCCTCTACTGCCAGAAGGCGCCAACTCCTCGATGGCGCCACACCTCGCGACAGTCTCAGGCCGGATGACGCGATCCAGGCACAGGCCAGGTGTGTGACCAACCGCGGCGACGACTAGGCAAATTCTTCCGAGTAATCCACCGCGACCTCGTAAATCGGATCCTCTTGGGTCGACACTTCGACCAGCTTGCCAGCCCGGTGTAGGAGCTTCTTGCAGTCGGGGCTCAGGCGGCGCAGGTGGAGGTTCTTCCCCGCAGCCTCATAGCGAGTTGCCAGGGCGTCAATGACCTGAAGGCCCGAGTAGTCCATCACTCGCGAGTCCTTGAAGTCGATCACGACTTCCTCAGGATCGGATTTCGGATCGAACAAATCCTGGAATCCGGTCGCCGAGCCGAAAAACAGCGGGCCTTCGATTGTGTAGATCTTCTGGCCAGCTCGGTCAATGGACGTCTCGGCATGAATGTTCTTGGCCTGTGACCAGGCATATTCCAGCGCCGAGACAATGACGCCTACGACCACGGCCACAGCCAGGTCGGCGTACACCGTGACGCCCGTCACCAGGACCATGACGAAGGCATCTTGCTTGGGAATGCGATGCATGATCTTGAAGGAACGCCACGCGAATGTGCCGATGACCACCATGAACATGACGCCGACAAGCGCTGCTACCGGAATCCTCTCGATCAGGGACGAGCCGAAGAGGATGAAGCCAAGCAAGAAGAGAGAAGCCGAGATCGCTGAGATTCGCGTCCTTGCGCCAGCCTCTATGTTGATCATGCTTTGGCCGATCATGGCGCAGCCACCCATCCCGCCAAAGAAGCCGGTGACGACGTTCGCTACGCCCTGGGCTGCACACTCCTGACTGGCACCGCCTTTGGTCTCGGTGATCTCGGATACGAGGTTGAGCGTCAAGAGAGACTCGATCAAACCAATCGATGCAAGAATTACAGCATAAGGAAAGATGATCTTCAGTGAGCTCAGGTCGAATGGAATGGCTGGGACGTGGAATTGCGGCAATCCACCAGCAACGCTCGCGAGGTCTCCCACCGACACGACGTCGATATCAAATCCGAGCGTTAGGGAGGTCACGCCGACGATCGCCACCAGCGGCGCAGGGATCATGCTGGTCAGCTTGGGGACCAGCATGATGATCAGTGCGGTGAGAGCAACCAGCCCGAGGGTGATCGCGAGCTGAGAGCCGGTCATCCAGACCTGGTCGCCCTGCGCGTCGAGCCTCGTGAAGTGGCTCAGCTGAGCGAGAAAGATGACGATTGCCAACCCGTTTACGAAACCCAGCATGACGGGATGGGGAACCATCCGGATGAACTTTCCCCAACGCATCACTCCGGCGATGATCTGAATCAATCCCATGAGAACCACGGTGGCGAAGAGGTACTCGACCCCGTGGGTGGCAACGAGACTCACCATGACCACTGCCAGGGCACCCGTTGCACCGGAGATCATTCCAGGGCGCCCGCCAAAGATCGCGGTAATCAAACCGACGATGAACGCAGCGTAGAGGCCGACGAGTGGCTCGACTTGAGCCACGAACGCGAAGGCGACAGCTTCTGGGATCAGGGCCAGGGCCACTGTCAATCCGGCTAGAACTTCGATATTGAGCATCCGAGCCGTGAGTGACGGTCCGGCATCAGAGGCGGAGCTTTGCTGCACGATGATTCCTTATGGAATGTGACTGTTCATAGCGGGCCTGGTAGGCAGTCCCGTCAGGATCCAGGGAAGATTCAGATCGATGAAGTCGGTAATGCTTGATGACGAATCGAATGCTGGTTGCCGCGCATGCGATCGCGACGTGGCGAGGCCTTTGTCTTTTCGAAAGTGACCGGCTTTCGGGATAAGTTGTCTTCTCGCTCTAAGCGGCTGAACCACTGCCAGGACCAAGGTTCCCGACACCGTGTGCTCACAGAGCAAGTGTCGACCCAAAACCAGGTTGGATCGTCCATACGACTGGCAACGATCTCTAACGAGACCAGCCGAGAAAGAGCCGACGGGGTGGAGCCAGTAGGAGAAGTCTTGGAGGCAGTAGCGCGGTTCAGTGGCTGTCTTGATCAACCTCTAGGGCGAGAGAGTCCGTGTCGAGGAGGGAGCAGGTCATGACGAATGAAGCAACAAGGGCCCTGGGTCGGACGGGCAAGCCGTAGAGGGAGCGCACAGTAGCAGGAAAAGGCTCTAGCCAGCCATGATTCTGCACAATTTCGGAGTCCGGTAGAAGAGGTTGCTCAACACGGCCACGGCGTGGATTCGCACGCCTGTCTCACGCTCGGAATGCTTACCCTCGTTCGACCGAGGCTTCATGGACGATCGCCCCCTCCAATACCACCATGATTATATTTCTCAGCCCGCTAATCATGACTCCACCCAAGCCATTTCGCCTTTGGTCTCGGTGTGCTCTCGCCTGCGCCGCTGCGGCGACGCGCTCGAAAAGCCGCCGGCTCGATCGAGGTTCTCGAACGACACCCCGGGGCCCAGCCTCGATTGCTGACGTCGACGTGCGAATAGCCAGCACCGCAGGACGTAGACTCCACTCGGGATCGACTGCCTCGAGGGATCCGATCGGCCCGATCCAACGGAGACTCGGAGCAGGATGGCATCCCGCGTGAAATGGAGAACGGTATGAGCTCGAACGTCGTGGAGATCGAAAACCTCCGCAAGACCTATGGACGGATGGTCGCTGTCGATCAGGTGTCCTTTGCGGTCCGCGAGGGTGAGATCTTCGGCTTGATCGGCCCGAACGGTGCGGGCAAAACCACCACCATGGAATGCGTAGAGGGCATCCGCAAGCCAGACGGTGGTCGCATCACGGTGCTCGGCTGTGACCCGTGGCGGCAGACGCGCCCGCTCCAGAGGCGAATCGGTGTCCAACTTCAGGAGTCTCAGCTCCAGAAGCGAATCAAGGTACGCGAAGCGGTCGACCTTTGGGCCTCGTTCTACCCATCACCCGCCGACGGTGATGCCCTGCTCGATCGACTCGGGCTGACCGCCAAACGCAACGCCTGGTTCATGACCCTCTCGGGCGGCCAAAAGCAGCGCCTCTTCATTGCCCTCGCCCTGATCAACGATCCCGAGCTGGTCTTTCTCGACGAGCTGACCACCGGCCTCGACCCCCAGGCGCGGCGCCAAATCTGGGACCTCGTGTTGGGCATCAAGCAACGCGGCAAGACCGTCTTCTTGACCACCCACCTCATGGAAGAGGCCGAGCGGCTATGCGACCGTGTGGCGATCATCGAGCACGGACGCATCATCGAGGTCGACACGCCAGCGGCGCTGGTCCGCCGGCACTGCCCACAACGGCAGGTTGTGTTCGCGACCGATTGGCAAGGCGACGCCACACGGTTCGACGCCCTCGATTCGGTGACGGCGGTCACCATTGCCCCTCAGGAAGCCGGCCAGCTCATGGTGGGCGAGC
>CALFAM010000114.1 GCA_937948815.1 uncultured bacterium | reverse complement strand
GACTGGCGTTGAGGCGACCTGTGCCGCGCAGATGGAACTTGGCGTCGAAGTACTCGCTCCAGGCGAGATTCAGCCAGGGAAGCGCGTTCTGGGGCGCCAGCTCGCCTGCGCGACGATACGCGGCCTTGGCGCGGCCGAGGTACGGGTTCGGGTCACCACCATGGTCCCAGGTGTGGAGGGCCAGCATGTGGAAGACCTGGCCCAGGCCACCATGGACCTGGAACATGTCCGGCGCCAAGGTCAGGGCGCGTTCGTAGTGCGTGATCGCCTGGGCAGCTAACGATTGGTCCGTAACCACACCGCCGGCGCGTCCGCCCTGGGCGAGCTGCAGGGTGACCCGCCCCAGGTAGTACGGCGGTACGACGTGATCCGGGCGCAGATCCTGTGCGACCTGCAAGGCTTCGCGTGATTGTTCGAGAAGCGCAGATGAGTCGTCTGCCGTGGGCAGCGCAGCGGCGGCGAGGTAGGACGAGCCGAGGTTGACCCAGGCGGCAAAGGGCTCGGAGTGGAGAGAGGTCGCGGCGCGGTAGGCGTCGATCGCGGCGCGGTAGTCGTCCTCGGCCGGCGCGCCCTCGAGCGCGCTCCGGTCGGCAAGGTTGCGGTGTACCTGACCCAGAAAGACAAAGTACTCGTAGTCGCGGTCCGCCTGCGCCACGCGATCGAGCGCGTCACTCGCCTGGCGCAGGCGGTCTGCCGACGGATCACCGCGCTCGTCGAGCCAACGCGCCCAGCCCGACTGGCTCCGCCCCAGCTCGCGCCACGCCAAGGAAGGATTAGCGAGCAGCGCGGCGGCACGTTTGGCGGCCGCCACCGCCTGAATCAGCTCGGCGGTCGGATCCTCCGAACGATTGTGCAGCTCACGGGCCGTGGCGCGGTGCAGCCGCGCCTGCCACAGCCAGGCGCGACCATCGCGCGGATCGGCCTCGAGAGCCCGACTCGTGGCGTCGAGGCCCGCCTTCAGGAAGTCATCCAGGTCGCGCCCGGTGGACCCGTCGAGGCTGGCGCGCTGAAACGCGGTCTGGGCCGTGGCCCGGTAGAGAGCCGAAGCACTCGGCGCGATGGTCGTTGCGCGCCGGTAGGCGTCGTGCGCCAGCCGAAGCTGCTCGCGCGCCGGATCGAGGGCATCGTCAGCCGCCAGCGCCATGGCCCAGGTACGCCGAATGTCGCCTTCGAGCTGGTCCAGCTCAAAATCCCAGGCCTGCCGATCCGGGTGCTCGTCCAGCACCGCGAGCGCTTCCTCGAATGCCTCGCGGTGAAAGGGAAGGAGTGCGGCCAGGAACGGTGGCGCGTCATCGGCCGCGGCCTGGGTCAGGAAAAAGCGTGCCGGATCGCCGTAGCGGCGCGCGAGGGCGTCGAGCTGCCGCCGGCGGGTGTCCCAGTCGCGCACCAGCTCGACCGAAGCGAGCTCCTGTCGGTAGATCGCCGACAAGGTCTGGCCGAGGGCTGCCGCGACGTCGGTCGTTCGATAGCCGTCGTCCCAAGCGGCCGCAAGCTGCTCGCGGGCTGTTTCGAGCTCGTCGAGGGCGAGGTGGCCGCGCCCCAAGGCGTAGCGCCCTGGGCCCTGACCAAGGCTGCCGGCGCGGCCGATCGCCTGGCGAATGGCTTCCATCCGTCGGCGCAGCCGCGCGCGATCGGCGCGAACGTCGTGCAAAGGGGAGAGGTGGGCGTAGCGCACGGTCGCCTCGACCTCTTCAACCTGCTCGGTAAAGGACTGAACGAGTCGTTCCCGTTGCTGTGCGCGATGTCCGGTCCAGACGTTCCAGCCGAAGGCGGCGAGCAGGAGAAGGCCCGCGACGAGGACGACGGCCGCAATGGCGCGGTGGCGCAGAAACCACTTCCGCAGACGATAGGCCGTTCCGGCCGGACGCGCGTACACGGGTTTGCCGTCGAGGAAGCGGTCGAGATCATCGGCCAGTGCGCGCGCCGAGCCATAGCGATGCTCGGGATCCTTCTCGAGACATTGGAAGGCGATGGCTTCGAGATCTGCCGGCACGCCGAGAGGACGCAGGGCGGGAGGCTCCTCCGTGAGCAGTCGAACCAGGGTCGTGGCGCTGTCGCCAGCAAAGGGAACCTTCCCGGCGAGGAGCCGGTAAAGGCAGGCGCCGAGCGCGAAGACGTCGGTCCGACGATCGACCTGCTGCGCGTCGCCGCGGGCTTGCTCGGGCGCCATGTAGGCCGGGGTGCCGACCAGGGCACCGACACGGGTCAGATCAGGGGCGTCCGTGGCCGGTCGGGCCAGGCCAAAGTCGAGCACGACCGGGCTCGGCGCACCCTGGGCCGACGACTCGACCAGGATGTTGGCCGGTTTGAGGTCGCGATGGACGAGGCCTTCTCGATGCGCCGCGTGGATGGCGTCGGCGACCTTGCGAATCAGGAGAACCCGCTGTTCGAGGGGCAAGTCTTCGGCAGCTTGGTCGAGGGGGCGACCGTGGAGGCGACGCATGACGATGTAGTGCGTCCCGTCGTCTTCGCCAGCTTCGAAGATCGGACAGATCCCGGCATGGGCGACACCGGCCTGGGTGCGTGCCTCGCGTACGAATCTGCGGACCGAAACGGAATCGACATTGCGCAGGAGCTTGACCGCGACGGTCCTGCGCAGGCGCAGATCGAATGCCTCGTAGACGCGCCCCATGCCGCCCTCACCGATCAGCTTGTCCAGGCGGAAGCGACCGAGCTGACGGCCCTCGTCGGCAGCCGGCTGCACTTCGGTCTCGGCAGTGGCAGTGCCTGGCGGGCGCTGCCACGTGGTTGCAGCGTCGGACTCGTGCATGGGATTGGATCTCCTTATGTAGGGTATCGCAAGGCGTACGACTCCAACCGCTTGCCGGGCCGGGTGCAGGGGCGAGATTGGGGAGAGGAATCGACTGGGGCACGGCAGGACCCATTCAGTAGAATCCGGCGAACCGAAGCAATACGGTGCACGGTGGCCACACCTTGCACAGGACAAAACGCCGAACTCGGGCGATGAGCGCTGGCGTAGAGGGAATCTGTATGACGAAGAGAAGAAGGTTCGGGCTTGCTGGTTGGTGCGGTCTGCTGACGATTTCGAGCCTGCTGGGGGCGGCGTTGAGCAGTGCGCAGGAAACGGCAACTCCCGTGCAGATCTCGGCACCCGAGCAGGCTGTAGTGGGCGGAGAGGTCGAGATTCGTTGGCAAGGTGAACCGGGTCACGAGGGGGACTTCATCAGCATCGACCCTGATGATGCTCCCGAGCGAGAGTACGGCAAGTACATCTATGCCAAGGACAAACAGTCGGGAACGCTACGAGTGCCCGAGACACCAGGGCGATACCGCGTGCGGTACCACGCGGGGGACACAGGCTATGCCGTTCGGGGGCAGGCTCCGATCGAGGTGGTCGACACGACAGCAACGCTCGAGGTGCCGCCCGCCGTGGATTCCGGTGGCATGCTCGAGGTGGCCTGGACGGGTCCCGGTCATCGTGGGGACTTCATCAGCATCGACCCTTTGGGCAGCGAAGAGCGCGCCTATGGTCCGTACGCGTATGCGAAGAAGAATCCGGCCATGATCCGTGCGCCGGAGGAGCCGGGGCCCTACGAGGTTCGGTACCACTTGAGCCAGACCTACCGCGTGATCGGCAAAGCCGCGCTGACGGTGGGCAGCGTGACCGCTTCGGTTACAGCGCCCGAGCAAGTGCAGGCTGGCGGCAAGGTGTCCGTGCACTGGGAAGGACCCGATGGTCAGGGTGACTACATCAGCATCGACCCATTCGATGCGCCCGACCGGGACTACCTTCAGTACGCCTACACAAAGACGGGAAATCCCGTGACCATTCAGGTTCCAGAAGAAATCGGCCGCTACGAGATTCGCTACCACCAGGGGCAGAAGCGCACTGTGCTCGCGAGGATTCCTCTCGAGGTCGCGGCGAATCAAGCGACGATCTCAGGGCCCCAGTCGGTGGCAGGCGGCGCCGAATTCTCCGTGCAATGGACGGGGCCCGAGAACGCGGCCGACTACGTCACGATCGTTCCAGCGGGGGCACCGGCAAGAGACTACCTGGCCTACCACTACACCAAGCAAGGAAGTCCTGGCACGCTGGTCGCACCGCTCGAGCCCGGTGCCTACGAGCTGCGCTACGTCACCGGGCTGTCGCGCGGTGTCCTGGCGCGGGTCGCCATCGAGGTGACGCCCGGCGCCATTCCCGGCTCCCTGCGGGTGGTGGCGGACGACGGAGTTGGCAGCGGCGGGACCCACACGGGGAGTGCGATCAACGGCACGGTCGAAGTCATTCTCGATGCCTCGGGAAGCATGCTCAAGCGGCTTGGTGGCGAGCGACGCATCGAGATCGCCAAGGGCGCGCTCGATGAGCTGGTGCGCACGGTGGTACCCGCGGGCACGCCCTTCGCACTTCGCGTCTTCGGTCATCGCGAGGCGGATTCTTGCCGCACCGACCTGGAGATTCCGGTCGGTCCGCTCGATGCCGGCGCCGTGTCGTCGAAGATCCGCAACGTTCAGGCCAAGAACCTCGCAAAAACACCCATTGCTGCCTCCTTGGCCAAGGTTCAAGCTGACCTGGCAGGGGTCGAAGGGCCGGTGACCGTGGTGCTGCTGACCGACGGCGAGGAGACCTGCGACGGCGATCCGCGCGCCGCCATCGAGACGCTCCAGGCCGCCGGCATCGACGTGCGCGTGAACATCGTCGGCTTCGCCATCAACGAGCTGGCCCTCAAGGAGCAGTTCGAAGCCTGGGCGCGGGTCGGCAACGGTCGCTACATCGAAGCCCACGACAAGGACGAGCTGCGCGCCGCCATGAGTCAGTCTCTCGACGTACCCTTCGAGGTGCTCGCGGATGGCGAGGTCGTGGCCACGGGCGTGGTCAACGGCGAAGCGGTGCAGCTACTACCTGGCGCCTACCAGGTCCGGGTCTTGGGCTCAGGTCCGCGTGATCTGGGTGACGTGACCATCGAGGCGCGTACCGAGGTCGACCTGCGTGCTGACGGCACGCGTTGATCGAGCAACGCCGGCACGCTCGGCGTCAGGGCGTGCGGCTAGCGGCTCTGGCCCCAGGCGCGCTGGACGGCGCTCCAGTCGCTGACGTCGGCGGGCATGCGCTCGCCTTCTTTGGGCAGGTAGAAGGGCTCTTGCAGGAACCAGGGGAGCTGCATGATCTGGTTCCAGCGAAAGTCCGACGCTACGGTCGGCTCGGTGCCTTCGACGAAGGTCTCCACCACGGTCCGCTCGGTGGTCGGGCCGGGGAGCAGGCCGGAGTCGAGCTCGACGGCGACCTCGACCAGTCCGGGCGGCTGAGCAAAGGCTTCGCCTTCCTCGATCCAACCGTCTTCGAGGCCCTGCTCGATCACTGAGCTCCAGATCGGCAGGGCAGCTTCGGCACCGGTCTGGCCGCGGCCGAGGCTGCGGCGTTTGTCGAAGCCGACCCAGCTCAGGATCGTGTATTTGGGTGTGAAGCCCGCGAACCAGGCGTCGGTGTAGTCGTCGGTGGTGCCGGTCTTGCCCGCCAGCTCGAGGGGAAGGTTGGCGACGCTGCGGGCGGTTCCGTGCTGGACGACGCCGCGCAGCATGTTGACCAGCAACGCGGCGATCTGGGGCTCCATGCCCTTGCGGGCCCGGGGTTGATGGGCTTCGAGCACGCGACCGTCCCGCGTGCGCACCTGCTCGACGAGGTAGGGCTCGACGAAGATGCCTTGGTTGGCAAGGGTGGCGTACGAGCCCGCCAGCTCGAGCGGTGACATTTCGATCACGCCGAGGGCCAGGCTGGCGAACGGCTGCAGGGGTGTCGAGACGCCGGCGCGCTGGGCAAAGTCGATCACCGCTTCGCCACCGACGATGTCCTGCAGCTTCACCGACGCCACGTTGGCGGACTGCGCCAGGACGCGCCGCAGCGTCATGATGCCGAAGTAGCGCGGGTAGTAGTTGCGTGGGCTGTACTCCTCGGCACCGGTGGCGCCGGGGAAGACGGCGGGCGCGTCGAAGACGGTGTCGGCCGGAGTGAAGCCGTTCTCGAGCGCCGCGCCGATGACGAAAGGCTTGAACGCCGAGCCGACCTGTCGTTTGGCCTGCATGACGCGATCGAATTCGTTGCGTTCGTAGCTCCAACCGCCCACCAGGCCGCGGATCGCGCCGGTCGCCGACTCGACGACCACGACCGCGCCTTCCATTTCCGGCTCTTGCTCGAGCATGAGCACCGGTTCGTCGCCTTCGCCCTGACTGTCTTCGGGTGCCGCGAGGCGGAACCAGGCAACGTCGCCGCGCGAGAGAAGGTCGTTCGGCCGCTTCTTGCGGGTCCACTCGATGGCGTCGGCGCCGATCTCGAACTGCTGGTCGGCGATCTGCACGCGGGCTTTCCGGGGGCCGGACTCGAGCACCACACCCTCGTACCAGATGTCCAGCGTCAGCTCGTCGATCCCTTTCCACGAGGGCAGCGCGACATCGAGCATCTCTTCGTCCGTCAGGGTGCGCAGAGGCTTGCGCCAGCCGCGCCGATGGTCGAGGCGCAACAGGCCCTGGTGCAGGGCACGCTCGGCTGCCCGCTGGATGCGGGTGTCGAGGGTGGTGTCGACGAGCAAGCCTTCGTCGTAGAGACGGTCCGCGCCGTAGGTTTCGATCAAGTGGCGGCGGACTTCCTCGGCGAAGTAGGGCCCGAGGCGTGCCTCCTTGCGCCGGGGAACCACCACCAGGGGCTCGGCCACCGCCGCGTCGTGCTGCGCCTGGTCGATGAAGTCCTCCTCGAGCATCCGCCGGAGGACTTCGTTTCGGCGCTTGACGACCAGCTCGGGCCGCCGATACGGACTGTGGTCGCTCGGGCGCTGCGGGATGCCGACGATGGTGGCAGCCTCCGCCACGGTCAGCTCTTCGAGCGGCTTGCCGAAGTAGTTGCGGGCCGCTGCCGCGTAGCCGTAGTTGCCGTGACCCTGGTTCACCATGTTGGCGTAAAGGGTCAGAATCTGCTGCTTGCTGTACTGCTGCTCGAGCTCGACGGCGAGGAATGCTTCTTCGATCTTGCGCTTCCAGGTCTTGTCGCGGTGCAGGAAGAGCTCACGGGCCATCTGCATGGTGATGGTCGATGCACCTTCCTCGCGGCGCCCCGTCTGCCAGTTCTTGACCAGGGCGCGAATCACACCCTTGAGATCGATACCGCCGTGCTCGTAGAAGTTGGCGTCCTCGATGGCGACCGCGGCCTGCGCGACCACCGTGGGCAAGTCACCGGGCTCGATGAGCGTGCGGTTCTCGCGCGAGTAGGAGCGGTAGACCTCACCGTCGACGCTGCGCAGATTGGTCACCAGTCGGGGCACGAACTCGCCGAGGGATTCGACCTGAGGCATGTCGATCCAGGTGGCGACCGCGACGCCGGTCACCGTGCCGAAGAGCGCCACCATCAGCGGCACGGCGAGCCACAGCACCATGCGGCGACGGTTTCGGCTGCCGGGCCTGTCCGGCTTGGGAAGCTTGCGCCCGGCGACCTGGGCCTTCGATTCGCTCGCCGCGCGCCGGCTTGCGGCGTCGGTCGGCGTGGACGGAGAGGCCTTGGTGGGGGCGGGCTCGATGGGGTCGTACTCCATGCTTCGATTATAGACGGCTCAATGCGGCGAATCCTGGGGCTGATTGTGGCAATTCGATGGAAGCCGGCCTCGTGTGGCCTTTGCCATCACGAGGCCGGATGGGCCCCCGGCCGGGGCCGGGAGCGGGTGGGGCTAGCGGCAGGTCTTGCTGCCGTTGGGGCCTCGGCACTTGTTCGAGCAGCAGTCACCGTTCTGCGTGCAACTCTCGCCCGCGACCATGCAGATGCCACAGCCTTCGTCGACCGCGCCGCTGCAATTGTTGTCGATGCCGTCGCCGCAGATTTCGCTGGCGCCCGGATTGATGGCGGCGTTGTTGTCGTCGCAGTCGTCGTTGGCGCAGAAGCCGTCGCCGTCGTTGTCCGTGCAGCTCGTGCCCGGATCGAGGAACTGTTCGATGGACGGGAAAGTAGACGCGAAAGCACCGTCGACCGTGGCATTGGATGCTGCGTCACAAGAGTCATTCACGTTCGTCCCACAAGCACCGAAGAGCTGGCCGACCACCAGGCCGCTGCTGTTGAGCACCGGCGAGCCGCTCGAACCACCCTCGGTGCCGCCAAACGTGTCGCCACTGTAGATGAAGTCACCGCGCGGCAGGGTGCCGCACGTCCCGCGCGAGGTGTCGACCGACTGCTCCGAGTAGGCCTGGGGCGCGCCCGCCGGATGGCTGATCCGGAACAGGTTGGTTCCGTTGTTGAAGGCGACGGGGGCGGTTGTCCAACCCAGGAAGGCACTACCGGCTGGTGCGGGCTGGCTGAGGCGGAGAAGCGTGAAGTCGGTGTTTCGGCTGGTTGCCATGATGTCCGAGCCCAGCACCGTGGGCACGGCGCCATCCGGGTCGAAACAGGCGCCGTTGCAGGGCGTCGAGAACTGGAAGTAGGCCTCGACACTATTGGCCTCCCGCCGCTTGCTCAAGCAGTGGTTGGCGGTCAGGAAATAGGGGATCTGGCTGCCCGAGTCGGTATCGGCCAGCAAGCCACCGCTGCAGATGAAGGCGCCGCCACCGGACTGGAAGACGAAGAGGGCCGAGGCGTCACGGGCGGGCTGGATGGCCGACGGCACGTTCGAGCACGAGGCGTTCTCGATGCACGGCTCGTTGAACGAGCAGAAGCTCTTGGCCAGCGGGTCATTGCGCGTTTCCATCATCGCTTTCAGGAACCGAGGTCCCATCACCGATACGGCGGCCAGCTCGAAGGACGGCTGGATGGCGAAGCCCTTGGTCGGTACGCCGGGCTGATGAACCTGGAGGTAGAGGGTGTCGCCTGGAAGCGTGTGCGACCAGAAGGCGCCGAAATCCTTGGGGCCAGCTCCGGTGTACGGCCCGCGCGCCTGCCCGTGATCGTTGTAGAGGTACAGCTCGGCCCCCGGAGGCAGAACCATGTTCTCGAATTGGAGTCGCAAGGCGGAGGCGCCCGGCACCCGAACCGAAGAAGTCCACACTGAACCTTGCGCGGACGTCCGCTTGACGCCCAGCGCGCTGCGGCCAGCGAGGTCGACCCGGATGCCGATCGGCTCGCTCACACCCACCTGGTAACGGCGCGTTTGCTGCGCGTCGAGGGCCGTCATCTTGGCCATCGGATAGGGGATCTCGATGCCCGCTGCGAGACCTTCCTCGACACGACGTGCCTTCAGCCATGCGTGGGTCAATGACTCTTGTTCAGCGACGGCTGCCTTGTCGATGAAGCCAGGGGCGTATTCGGTCGCGGCCTGGCGGTAGCGGTCTTCGGCTGCCGTGGCCGTGACCGAGCCGGTGAGCAGCAAGGCAAGGGTTGCAAAAAGGACGAGGCTGGTTCGACGCAGGGTGATCGTTCGACGCATGGAAGACTCCCTGGACCCACGCGGGCGCGCGCTGTCCAGGCGGACAGACGTTTGCCTTATCCCCGATGTCGGGTCCTTGAAACCATCGGGTGAATGGAGGTTGATGCAGGGACTATACTGCGCGCCTCGTGGCGGCACCATTACGGACGACATAACGGTGGTGCGGCGGTGTGGTCGCCTGCTGCTGCCCAGTGCTAGGATTGCCGGCTGGCTTGGCGAATCTTCCGCCGATCAACCAATACGGGAAGCACCCTGATGGCCAACTTTCAGCTCGTCTCTCCCTTTACCCCCAGTGGCGACCAGCCACAGGCGATTCGTCAGCTCGTTGCCGGGATTCGGGCGGATGACCGTGATCAGGTCCTGCTCGGCGTCACGGGCTCCGGGAAGACGTTTACCGTCGCTTCGGTGATCGAGGAGATCAACCGGCCGACGCTGGTCTTGTCGCACAACAAGATCCTCGCGGCCCAGCTCTACCAGGAGTTCAAGAGCTTTTTCCCGCACAACGCGGTCGAGTACTTCGTGTCGTACTACGACTACTACCAGCCTGAGGCCTACGTCCCCCAGAGCGACACGTTCATCGAGAAAGAGACGTCGATCAACGAAGAGATCGAGCGTCTGCGCCTGCGTGCTTCGAAGGCGCTCTTCGAGCGACGCGATGTGTTGATCGTGGCGTCGGTGTCGTGCATCTACGGCTTGGGCTCGCCCGAGACGTTCTCCGGCATGCTGCACTTCTTCGAGGTGGGCAACGACCAGGGGATGGATGAGGCGTTGCGGGCGCTGACGGACATGCAGTACGAGCGGACGGCCCTCGACCTCTACCATGGCGCGTTCCGCGCGCGAGGCGATGTCCTCGAGATCCTCCCGGCCTACGACGACGTGGGCACGCGGATCGAGTACTTCGGCGACGAGATCGAGCGCATCAGTCAGTTCGATGTCTTGCGGGGAGAGGTGCTCGAGGATCTCGAAAGCATCAGCGTGTACCCCAAGACGCACTACGTCACGCCGCCCGAGGCGATGGAGCGGGCGATCAAGACGATCGGTGAGGAGCTGACCGTGCGGCTCGACGAGCTCGAGTCAGAAGGCAAGCTGCTCGAGCGCCAGCGTCTCGAACAACGCACGCGCTTCGACATCGAGATGTTGCGCGAGATGGGTGTCTGTCACGGCATCGAAAACTACTCGCGGCATTTGACCGGTCAGGCGCCGGGCCAGCCGCCGCCGACGCTGATGGACTACTTCCCGGACGATCTGCTGATCGTCATCGACGAGTCCCATCAGACCCTGCCGCAGGTGCGTGGGATGTTCAATGGCGACCGGGCGCGCAAGCAGACCTTGGTGAACTACGGATTCCGACTTCCCTCGGCGCT
>CALFAM010000113.1 GCA_937948815.1 uncultured bacterium | reverse complement strand
CAATGCCGAGATCGCCCGCGCGGTGGTTCGGATCCTCGAAGATGCTGTTCACACAGACTGAGTTCCTGGTCTTCCTGATCGCGATCCTCGCGAGCCTCTGGTGTCTCGGACGGGGGACAGCAGGCCCGGCGGGCGCGGGCGACGGCAGCGCACCGCGCGATCGCCTGCAGAAGGGTCTCTTGCTGATCGCCAGCTACTACTTCTATGCCTACTGGGACTGGCGCTTCGTCGGCCTGATCGTCTTCTCGACCCTGGTCGACTTCTTCATCGGTCTCGCCATGACGCGAGCCTCGGCCACGAGAACGCGCCGGGGTCTCATGATCGCCAGCCTGACGGCCAATCTCGGGATGCTCGCGACCTTCAAGTACTACGACTTCTTTGTCGGCTCGGCGCAAGAAGCGTTCGCGTTTCTGGGGCTCGAGCTGGGCACCTTGAACCTCATCCTCCCGATCGGCATCTCGTTCTATACCTTTCAAACCCTCAGCTACACGATCGATCTCTACCGCCGGCAGATCCCGCCGTGCCCGAGCCTGCTCGACTTCGCATTGTTCGTCGCCTTCTTTCCCCAGTTGGTGGCAGGACCGATCGTCCGTGCGGCAGATTTTCTGCCCCAACTCCGCAAGCCACTGGTGCGCGATCGAGTCGATCTCTTTCTGGGTACCCGGCAGTTCATCATCGGGCTGTTCAAGAAGGTCTTCGTCGCCGACAACCTCGCACGATTCGTCGACGAGGTCTTCGCCAACGCGGGTGCCTACGACACAACGACCACCTGGTTGGCGGTGATTGCCTACGCCATTCAAATCTACTGTGACTTCTCGGGATACTCCGACATGGCGATCGGAACCGCACGCATGCTGGGTTTCCGATTCCAGACCAACTTCGACTTCCCTTACCTGGCCAGCTCGATGAGCGATTTCTGGCGCCGCTGGCACATCTCGCTCTCGTCGTGGTTACGCGACTACCTCTACATCCCGCTGGGCGGTAACCGGCAAGGGCCTTGGCGGACCCAGCTCAACCTGCTGATGACCATGCTCTTGGGCGGCCTCTGGCACGGGGCCGCATGGACGTACGTGGCCTGGGGTGCTCTCCACGGCGCGGCCCTGGTGGTGCAACGCGGGCTGGTCGCCATCGGCGGTGGCACCCGGTGGGGTATGGGACGGGTAGGTGGGCTCGCGGCCCGACTGGCGACGCTCCTGGTGGTCCTGGTCGCGTGGGTGTTCTTTCGCGCCTCCTCGTTCGACGCGGCCGGTCGCATGCTCGGGGCGATGTTCCCGGTTGCCAGCTGGGCAGGCCACGACCGCGCGATCGCCTGGCACTTCCCATTCGCCATCGCCGTCGTCGTGGTGACTCTGGCGGTACACGGCATCCAGCTCAGTGGCCGCAGCAGGTGGCTGCGCCTGCGCGGTGATCGCTGGAGCACGCCAGTGATCTTGTGCACGATGGTCTGGCTGGTCTTGCTCTACCATCCGCGCGCCTTCAGCCCCTTCATCTACTTTCAGTTCTAGATGGATCCGTTCTAGATGGGCCCGTTCTCGATTGGCGATAAACTGCTCGCTGCCGATCGCTACCCAGTCACGCAGCAGGAGCTTCCATGTCAGAGCCAGCCACCGCCGACCCGACCGTTGTCGTCGACCACCCCGTGATTCTGGACGCGCTCAGCCAGTTGCGCGCCACCAGCACGCCACCGAGCCTGTTCCGGCAGCTGGTACGGCGCATTGCCCTGCTGGTGGCCGCCGAAGCCACGCGGGACCTACCGTTGTCCAGCCGCGCGGTCGACACACCCCTCGAGACGATCGACGATGCACCGACGCTCGCCCACGCACCGATCGTGGTGTCGATTCTGCGCGCCGGAAACGGGATGGTCGACGGCGTGCTCGATCTGCTGCCGGAAGCCTCAGTCGGGCACATCGGCATGTTTCGTAACGATCAGCTCGAAGCGGTGGAGTACTACTTCAAGATGCCCGCGGACTGCACAGGGCGCGACATCTTGGTGGTCGACCCGATGCTCGCCACCGCCGGCACCGCGGTCGCTGCCCTCGACAAGCTTTCCAACCTCGGTCAGGCTTCCACCCGCCTGCTGACGGTGCTGGCGGCGCCGGAAGGGCTCCGCCACCTGCACGATCATCATCCTGCGGTCCGCGTGTTCACCGCAGCCATCGACCGCCAGCTCAACGAAAAGGGCTACATTCTCCCGGGTCTCGGCGACGCGGGTGATCGCATCTACGGTACCGAGCACTGAGCGCCCGGCCAAACGCACAAAAGGCCTGACGCCACACCGGCGACAGGCCTTCTCTCATCTCCCAACGAGGTGCGTCAGTCTTCGATCGGCGGAATCCGCAAGACCTGCCCAGGGTAGATCTTGTCCGGATCCGAGAGCATCGGCTTGTTCGCTTCGAAGATCACCGGATACTTCATCGCGTTGCCGTAGTGCGCCTTGGCGATCTTCGACAGTGAGTCACCACTCACCACCGTGTAGAACGTTGCCTCGGGCTCCTTCTCGGCGACCTCGAGGTTGTCGTCGACCTCGCTGATGCCGTGCACGTTGCCAATCGCCAGGACGACCTTCTCGCGCTCGGCCTGGTTGGCCGCGGTGCCGGAAACCGTCGCGGTATCGCCCGAGACCTTGATCGACAGCTCTTCCACCTCGAAGCCCAAGGCCGAAACCTCGGCAGCCAAGGCCGCAGCGCGGCGTCGGTCGGCGAGCATGCGCGCAGCCTCGGCCGCCTTGGCCTCATTGGCAGCGGCCGCGGCGGCAGCGCGCTGCTCTTCTTCCTCGTTGCCGAAGATCTTCTTGCCTGCACCTTTCAAAAAGCTCATCAAACCCATGGGTTCTGTCCTCCATCGCGATCCTCTCGGCGTCGAGAGAATCCTGGTTCCAATTCGTTGAGTCGTTCGCGTACGAAACTGCCCTGACCCGTGGCCCGACTAGCGGCCAGAGAAAAGCTTGCCGAGCATACCCATGCCCATCTTCGCGACGTCGTCTCCGACGCTGCCGTCACCGTCCCGGTCGAGCAACTTGCCGATCATACCCATGGCACCGGCGTCGCGGCTGGCCAACTGCTGGCGTTCACGACCGAGCATCTGACCGAGATCGGACGGCCCCATCCGCTGCTGCCGCTTGGCACGCCCGAGCGCACCCATCACCAGCGGCGCCAACATCGCGAGCACGGAGCCTGCCTGCCGGGAATCGATGCCCGCCATCTTGGAGAGACCCGTTGCGACCGCGTCGTTGCGGCCACCGAGCGCATGCTTGAGGATGCCCGAACCAGCGCCGATCGCGGCGTCGCCTTTGCCCAAGAAGCCACCGACGTCATCGAGAATGCTGCCATCGTGGTCCCGGTCCAGGGCGCCGAGCAGCGCCTCGGCGCCACCACGCTGCTGTGAGTTGTTGGCCAGCGCGGAAAGGAGCATGGGGAGGGCACCCGAAACAGCCTTGTTGGCCGCTTCTTCGCCGAGTCCCAGTTGTTGGCTTACTTGCTTTACGGCGCCGCTACCGAGCGAGCTGGTCAAGAGATCGATCACACTGGTGCTCATACGCGAAACCTCCTCGAGGTGGAATGTCTTGTCTTGCCGGCGTGAGACCGCCTACGAAAGATCATGCCAGATCTCGATAACGGATCGGATTACGGGCCGACACCGGGTGGACGTCGACTCCTCGTGAACGCCGACACGTATGGATGCCGGCAGCGTGTAGACCACCTGCGGTCTTTCACAGCTCGAACAACGGGACGAGACGAAAAGGATATACCATCACGTCGAGGTGCCCATGCAACCAAGCGCGGCCTTTCACGTGCGACCGATCGCCGCTTGCTACGACCTGTTGACCAGCCAGGACTACTGGCGCGCCGCCATCGGCGGTATGTTGCACGACGTCGAGTTGCCGGCGAACGACACGCCACGGCGACTGCTCGATCTCGGCTGCGGACCCGGTGAAAGCACCTTCGCCCTGGCCGAGAAGTTTCCGAACGCCGAAATCGTGGGGATCGACTTCGCGCCGGCCATGATCGAACGGGCCCAGCGTCGCCACCTGCACGACCATTCGCACCGTACCTCCATCCACTTCGAAGTCGCCGATGCCACGGCCATGCCCTTCGACGATGCGGATTTCGACCTGGTGATCGGGCACAGCTTTCTCTACCTCGTTCCCGACCGCATGGCAGCTCTGCGCGAAGCCGCGCGCACCCTTCGCCCGGGCGGGACCTTACAGCTGATGGAGCCGGCCTTGGGCGTCTCCCTCTTCGGCGCCTTCTGGCGCTCACGTGGCCAGATCGTCACGGCGCTCCGCCGAGCCCCCGTCGCGGCACTGCGTTTCGGGCTTTCCATGGTGCTCTGGCGGTTGTGGAGCGGCCAGGCCGGGCGCCTGTCTCCTGAGGGGCTCGCGGCCCTCTTCGAAGCAGCAGGTTTGCGCACCCTTGGCATCACGCCAGCCCTTGGCGGCCTCGGCCTCCACGCAGCGGCTCGGCGGCGCGCGGATTGATGCCACGCCCCTACTGGACGGCCGCCGACTCCCCGAAACACCGACCCGCGAAGCCGGCATGCTCGAAGCCCTTGTGCTGCTGGTTCACGGTCGCCGCGCTTGGCGCCGATGCGAGCACGATAGACTGACTGACCAGGCCGTGATGACGCGGTCTGAGCCGATCTCCGAGCCGCCCGTGATGCGCGACGCGACGCCCCTGGTAGAACCACTCGAAGTTGATTCCGCCGCCACCCGGGCAACGACGTCCCGGCGTGTTCGCCGCCTGCGCGAAACGCCGCCCCAAGGGCTCGTGCGCCGTGCCGCTACGCTGGTGCGTCACGTCGGCGGCCTGGCACTCGGTGCTTGCGCTGATCGCGAGCGCAGTCTCGAGGCCGAGCCTCCTCCTGCTCGTGCGCGTCCGCACGCCACCGGGGCGAACGGCGCCGTCGCGTCCCACTCGATGCCGCAGCGAATCCTGCTGTGGAGTGGCGCCCGTCTCGCCCGCCTGCTGGTCGATCGTGAGCTGCGCATGCTGCCGTTCGCGGTCCAGCTACGCCGACGCCTCGAGCTTCTCGGGCCGACCTTCATCAAGCTGGGTCAGGTGCTCGCCGTACGCAGCGACCTGTTGCCGCGTCCGGTTACCCGCGAGCTCGCCGGTCTCTTGGATCGCTTACCCGCGGTCGACTTCGATCGGTTTCGTACGCTGGTCTCCGAAGGGCTTGGCCAGCCGGCAGAGGAGCTCTTTGCCTGGATCGAGACCCAGCCGATCGGCTCCGCCTCGATCGCCCAGATCCACCGTGCGTCGACCCGCGAAGGCGACGCCGTCATTCTCAAGGTGGTGAAACCGGGCATCCGCCACGTGCTCGAACGCGACGCGCGGTTGCTCCGTGGCCTCGGGTGGTTGCTCCAGCTTCCGCTGGCCCGCTTCCAGCCGCGCCGCGTGATCGACGAGCTCGTGACGTACACGCTCTTCGAAGTCGACATGGAACGCGAGGCAGACAATGCGGAGACCTTTGCCGCACACTTCGCCGACCAGACGGACATCGTCTTCCCGAAGGTCTATCGGCAGCTCTCCGGCAAGTCGGTATTGACCATGGACTTCTTTGCCGGCGTACGCCCCGACTCTCGCGCCGCGCACGACCTCACGCCCACGGAGCGCCAGCGGATCATCGACCTCGGCGCACAAGCGATCGTGCAGATGATCTATCGTGACGGCTTCTTCCACGCCGACTTGCACCCTGGCAACCTCCTGGTCCTCAAGGGGCCGAAAGCAGGGTTCATCGACCTGGGCATGGTTGGCCGGTTGGAAGAGCGCACGCGACGCACGCTGCTCTCCTACTACTACTGCCTGGTCATGGGCGACGCCGAGGGAGCGGCGCGCTATCTC
>CALFAM010000112.1 GCA_937948815.1 uncultured bacterium | reverse complement strand
GACGCGTCGGGAGGTGACGGTATGCGGACGATGAACGAACGAGATCAGGCCGCCCCGGAAACTGGGATCGTTGCGTGGGGTCCGCGCGAGGTCGCACGAGCGTACGATCTGGAAGGTCGCCTGGACGATGCGCGACGCGCTGTCCACCAGCGCTTCGAGTCCCGCTACGGCCGCGCCCGGGGACTGCGCAAAGTCGTGATCTGGCTGCGGATGTGGCGCGCACGGTACCGTGCCGAGAAACGGGTCGGGAAGAAGATCCTGCCGCCTGACAGTCTCTATCTGCTGCAGCGCTGAGGCGCCTCCGCCTCAAAAGAAAATCGCCCTCGAAGAGCTCGAGGGCGATTCTGCTAGACGCGTCGACGCGTTGCGCGGGAAGCGATCACATCAGATTGCGCGTCAGGGTGTCGTAAACCGAACCCACGAAGGCATCGGGATTGCGGAAGCCACCGCCCCACTTCTCGTCGTACGCAGCCGACGGCTTGGCCTCGAGAATCTCGGCCCGGCTGTGCCCCTTGGCGATCAGCGCCGCGACCGCATCGCGGACGTCTTCGAGCATGTCGCGATACACGGTGAGCTCCGCGCGGTTGGAGAGCGGTCCGTGACCGGGAATGATCTTGGTATTCGCGTCGCTCTCTTCGATCACGTGGCTGACCGCCTTGATCACGCCGTTGACCGACCCGCCACTCGAAACATCGATGAAGGGATACATCCCGTTGAAATAGATGTCCCCCATGTGCACGACATTCGCTTTCTCGAAGTGGACGATCGAGTCACCATCGGTATGCGCGGGACCGGTGTGGTGGGCATGGATGGTGTCGCCGTTCAGGTGGAACGTCACCGCTTCGGCGAACGTCACGACCGGCAGGGCGGCCTTCGGCGACGGCTCGACGGATGCCTCCAGCGCTTCGATGAACTGCTTGGTCGACATGCGCTCGCGCACGTTGTCGTGGGCCACGATCAGCACACCTTCGCTACCGAGGTTCTCATTGCCACCCGTATGATCGCCATGCCAGTGCGTGTTGAGCACGAAGCGAATGGCGGCGTCGTCGGCAATGTCTGAGACAGCAGCCTTGATCTTTTCGGTCAGCGGCGCGTATTGATCGTCGACCAGAAAGACACCATCCTCGCCCGACGAAACGCCGATGTTGCCACCGGGGCCGACCAGCATCCAGATGCCGTCGGTGACGTCGACCGTCTTGATCTCGACGTTGTCGAAGCGACCTTGGGCGGTCGCGGGTGACGCGAGCAGAAGAGCGAACACAAGGCAAGCGCACGAGCCGATGAGGCGATGACGCATGGGGAACCTCCGAGGGTTGTAACGGGAACAGTGACCGGCAGCCTCTTGCCCGGACGAGACAAAGCCGCGTGGATCACGGGGAGTTCTTCGATCGCAGCCAGCGTATCAAAGCGGCCAGCAGCAAGGCTTCACGAGGCGGTAACGGTTTTAGAGGTAGCTTTCGAGCTGCTGACGCAAGCGGTCACTATCCCAGTCGACAGCACCAGTGACCTGCCGAAGGCGCCGACCCCGGCGGTCGAGGACGACGGTCTGCGGCAGGGCCGAGCCCAGGCCGAGATGCAGATTCAGCTCGCTGTCGGGATCCCAGTAGACGGGAAAGTCGTCGGGCAAGCCGGAATCCAGCTCCCGTTGGACGAAGCCGACGAGGTCGGCCAAGGAGAAGTCACTCGAGACCGTGACCACCCGCAATCCGCGGGCCGCTAACGACGGGTAGTCGCGGCGGAAGAAGCGCACCAGCGACGGCAGCTCTTCCTTGCAGGGCGCGCACCACGTTGCCCAAAGATGAAGCACCACGACGTCACCACGCAGGTCGGAGAGTCGAAGGTCCGGCCGCTGGAATCCGCTCAGACGAAGCGGTCGCGCGTATGCGGAGACAGCGTCGCGCGCAGAGGGAGCGCGGCGGGCCGCGAGGTAGCGACGGGCCCGCCGGGCGAGGGCTTCGCTGCCGCCGTCGCGGTCCAGGAAACGCTCAAATGCATCGCTCGCGCCATCACGGTCGCCTCGTTGCATGCGCGCGAAGCCGAGGTAGAAGAAGCCATCGGCGGGAATTCCTGCTCGCCCGGCGGCACGCTCCAGATACGGCACCGCGACCGATGCCCGGTTGGGAGCCCGCGCCAGCAGCAACATTCCACGGTAGTAATCGATCACGGGATCGCCGACCTCCGCGACCACGGCGAGGCGGTCGAGGAGGCGCTCGGCACGACTGTAGTTGGCGAGCTCGAGCTCGCTGCGCACGCCCGCCCGAAGCAAGTCGGGGTCTCTCGGTTGCGCGTCCAGGGCGCGCGCGATGAGGCCCACAGCAAGCTCGTGCTCATCACGGCGCGCCCGCGCGAGCGCCTCGCGACGCAGGGATTCTTGACGCGTCTCCGCCGGCTCGGCAGGCCTCGCGGGCTCACCACGTTCGGCGAGCCCCACAAATGCCAGCAGGCCGATCAACGCCATGCCTGCGCCCAGCGCCAGGCCCAATAGGGCCGAGCGTGACCGTGACAGCGCGGCCCGCATCGGACGCGGTCCGCTCGTCCCGGGCGGGTCCGTCCCGCCCCTTGGCAGGGAGACGGCGGACGACGCGGATGCACTGGGCTCAGGAAGCCTCTCCGTCGAGGTCGCGCCTGCCCAGGGGCCATCGCTCTTGCCTTCGCGCTGCTCGCTCGCGGGGGTGACGGCTGCCGGACTCGGTGGCGGTTCAGCCGCGTGGTCCGCATCGGGACGTGGTTGGCTCTCAGGCTCGGGAACCGTTTCGGTCTCGGCATCATCCCTCGGCGATCCCGAGAGAGCCAGTGCCCGCAAGACGGCGCCGCTATGGGCAAAGCGCGGTGCCGGATCCTTGGCGATCATGCGCGCAATCACCGCCGCCACGGACGGTGAGACGGCAACCTCCTCGTCCAACGGTGGCAAGGTGAGCTCCGACGCCAGGTGCCAGGCGGTCCACGGGAATTCAGAAGTCGCCGACGCGTCCGACGAGCCTTCCCAATCGTGCCCGCCGCTGCGCCACGTATCGGCGATCAGGGTTCCGAAGCGCTCGGCACCGGTCATCAATTCGTAGAGGATCAGCCCCAACGAGTAGATGTCCGCGCGTGGGCTCGACACACCGCCGCGCTGAATCTCGGGTGCCGCATACTTGGGCGTGACGTATCGCTGGGTCCGCTCGCTCGAACGCTTGGCGATACCAAAGTCGGCGATCTTGTACACCTCGCCGAAGAGCAAGATGTTCTCGGGCTTGAGGTCGCGATGAACCAAGTCGACCGCGTGAATGGCCCCCAAGCCGGCCAGCAACTGGCGCAGAATGGCGAGCGCTTCGGCTGGCGAGGTTGGCCCGGCCAGCGCACTATCCCGCAAGCTGCCGCCGTCGGCCAGCTCCATGATCATCCGCGGCGGATCGTGCTGAGCGTCGACATCGTAGATCTGCACGACGTGCGGATGATGCACCAACGCTAGCTTGCGCGCTTCAGCGAGAAATCGCGTCCGAAAGCTGGGGTCACTCCCGAGTGTGTCCGGCCGCGGCTCCTTGATGGCGACCAGGCGCTCGAGGTCGCTGTCCCACGCCTCGTGGACGACCGCCATGCCGCCAGCACCGATCCACGCCCGGCGTTCGTAGCGCGCTTCGCTCACCCGCGGCTCACCCGCACGATCAGTAGACCACCATCAGAACGCTCTGGTTGATTCGGGCCGTACCGATCTGGTCGAAGATGTCCCGGTATCCGTAGGCGCTCGCGATCTCGCGATCGAGCTGCGGTGGCTCATATCCGAACACCAAGGTCCGAACCCGCTCGCCGTCGACGCCTCCCGCGGTGAGCCGGTCGCGGACCGCATTGGCGCGTAGCCCCGATAGGCGACGGTTGTAGCCGAGCTTGCCGATCCGGCTGGCCCGGCCGATCAACAGCACCGTGCGCCCCGGGTCGACCGACAAGGTTTCCGCGGTGCGCTGGATCGCCCGCGCGCTGGCATCACCCGCGACAGCGTAGCTGTCGAGCGGAAAAAAGACGATTTGGTGCTCGAGATTCTGTACCGCGCTCACGTGACAGCCCATCAGCTCCTTGACCAGGGGCCCACAGAACGCTTTGCACTCGGCAATGTGCTCGATGTAGTCGGCGTAGG
>CALFAM010000111.1 GCA_937948815.1 uncultured bacterium | reverse complement strand
GTACCGCTGTCGATTTCGAATCCGGCGACCAGAAAGCCGACCAGCACGCTGCCGGTCGCGACCGGCGCCACGACCGCGTCGTAGAGCCGATTGCCCCACACCCACGCCCCGGTCGATTCGAACGCTTCGAGTGCTTCGCGGACCAGTGGATCGGTGGAAAGATCCTGCTTCGACTCTGGACCCTCGCGTGTCGAGACGATCAGCAGCCCGTCTGGATCGAGCAGCATCATCAAATCCGCATCAATCTCACTCTCCGCCTGCTCGAGCTGGTCGAGGAGCGAGAGAGAGTCTTCACCGGTGACACTCGCCTCGAGATAGGCGGCAAAGGCGGCGTTGCTGGTCAGTACGGCGATGCGAAGCTGAAGCTGCTCGAGCCGCTGGTCCGCGAGAACGTCCTGCACGGCGCTGGCGCGCTGCAGATTCTCGTCGGCGGTATCCGCGGCGATCGCGCTGCCACGCTGACGCGTCAGCATGACCGCACTGGCGACAGCAAGAGTCACGAGAAGCGCCATGGCCAGAAACAGCCGTACGGCGAGCGAGAGTCCGGAACGAGGCTCAGTATCTTCGACCACGGCGGCTCTTGTATGGCTTTCCAAACTTGTTGAGGTGGGGAGGCAGACGGGAGCGCGTGAGGGGCAGATCGAGCGCGATCGGTCCGTCCAGCGGCAAGGTCACCTCGCGGGTCAAGGGTTCGGCACGTTCGTGCCAGATCGTCAACGTGCCCGAACCATTCGGCAGGCCATCGAGACTGAACCGGCCATCATCGTCCGGATGCACACTGAATTCCGAGTCGACGACCAGGATGTGGGCCACCATCTGGGGATGGACGTTGCAATAGATGCGCACCACGCCCGGCTGCTCGAACGTCTTACTCTTGCCTTCTCCCTGGCCGTAGATTCCCAGGTCGAATTGATTCGGGCGGGACGCCGAGAAGACGTTGTGGAGAATGGTGTCCTGATTCGGGAAGTTCACGGTCGTGCCGACCGGCACAGCGAGTACCTTGGGGCTGAAGTCCTTGCGCAGCGTCGTGATGTTGGCGACGTTGTCGTCCGGGCTCGAACGCGCTGGTTTGCTGGGCACGAAGCTGACGACCGCATCGCGAGGCCGTGCTTTGTTGCTCTGCCGGCCGCTGAGGGTGAGGGTGCCCGAAATCTCCGCCGCCACGGCCGCGGCGCTGGGGAACAACGTGCTGGATAGCACGAAGCCGGGCAGCAGGCAGACTGCCATGGCCCGAGAAGCGATCTTCGTGCCGAAACGTGGCCGGTAAGCCCACGCGGATAGGAAATTCATCGAACCTCTACAGTATCAGGGTGATGGCTTGTAGATGGCCAGGTAGGCGCCAATGCCTCCGAGGAGTGGCAGCAGAAGCCACAGAAGGCGCGCTTGGCCGGGCAACCGTCGGATCGCTGCGATCGACGCACCGACTGCTATCCAGAGACCGACCTTCAGCCAGATCCAGAGCGCCATGCCAGTCTGGAGCTTGGCCATCAGGCCGAATCCGGTTATCAGAACGACCAGCAGGGCCAAGCCGTGGGTCATGCCTGCCAGCTTGCGTCCGCTGTTCGCGGTTCCGCGGTCGATGGCGTGCACCATCAATCCGCCGATCGCGGTGAACACATAGATGACAGCGACGATGTGAATGACCTTGTACAGTGCGGCACTCATGGGCATGAAACCTCTTGCGGGGCGATTGATGGCATCTACCGAGATTCCGTGGATGCTACACCAGGGGCGACGAGCCAATCACCCGGTGTCGCATCCAGCGTGTGAGTCGGAATGCGCTCCATAGAGATACGACACGAGGGGCCGCGCAGACGTATGGCATCCAGACGCGCAGGACGCGTGGCTGGTACGATTACGCGCGAGATGGCAACCAGTACTGTCGAAGACTATCTGAAGTGCATTCTGACCCTCGAAAGCGGACAGCCGACCGGCCAACTCGTTGGCATGGGCGAGATCGCGACGGCGATGGACGTGGCACCGGGCACCGTGACCTCGATGGTCAAGTCGCTCGAAAAAGACCGGCACGTGGTCTATGCGCCCTATGCCGGCGTTCGCCTGACCGACCAAGGGCGCAAGCTGGCGCTTCACGTGCTGCGGCGACACCGGCTGATCGAGCTGTTCCTGGTCGACGTACTGGGGCTGGACTGGTCCGAAGTGCACGAAGAGGCAGAGCGGCTCGAACACGCGATGTCCGATAAGCTCATTGATCGGATCGACGCGCGCCTCGGCTTCCCGACCTCAGACCCGCATGGTGATCCGATTCCGGATGCTGAGGGGCGGTTGCGCGCCGCGCCGACGGTCAGCCTGGCGGACTGTCCACCCGGTGGAACATTCGAGATCGTCCGGGTCAGCGACCAACAACAAGAGTTTCTGCGTTTTGTCGAACGCAATGGCCTCAAACCGGGTTCGCACGTGGCGGTCACCCATCGCGATCCGTTGGCGGATGCCGTTACGGTTCGCGTGCAGGGTGACGCCGAGACCACGTTCGGCCACAGCGCTGCTGCCAAGCTCTTGGTGCAGCGCATCAGCTGATTTCCGCAGCTGAATTTTCGAACGTCGACGGAGGACGATCCGATGCTCTCGAGTTCCGCTTCCAACCTGCGGTCTGATGACATGACTCTCATGGTGCCGGCGCCAGTCGTGGTGTCTGCGCCGGCTGCTGCTCGAACCGGCCATGGCGGTCAGGTTCCGCGGTCGCGCAGCTGGCTGGGAGGCGTGGTCACCATGCTTGCCGTGTTGCTCGTGGCGGCAGCGCCGCTCGACGCCAAGAAGAAGCCCAAGGGCAAGAAGTCGCGCACGGCTGCCGACCGCGCCGAGATCGAGGCGTTGGTGCGCAGCGACGTCGACGAGCGGCCGATTGCCGGTGTCTCGGTGACCCTCCAAGGGAACGGGTTCGAAGGCGAAGCCACGTCTGATGCCGATGGACGTTTCGAGATCACCGTGCCGGAAGCAGCGGGCCAGTACCGCATCGCGCTCAGCAAGGATGGCTTCGCTTCCTTCGACACCGAGCTGTCGCTCGAAGCGGGGCAGCGTTCCAGCTTTACCTTCTCTCTGATCGACGCGCAGACCGGTCGGCGCCAGGAGGCGATGCAGACCTACAACGAAGGAGCCGAGCTCTACCAGGCGAACGATATGGCGGGTGCCAAAGCCAAGTTCTTGATGGCGCTCGAAGCGGATCCGGAGCGGGTCGAGGCGCAGCTCGGGTTGGCCAATGTCTACCTCGCCGAGGAAGATCTCGATGGCGCCCGCGGTGCGATCGAGCGTTTTCTGGCCGCGCGCCCGGACGAAGAGGGGCCGCAGCGCCTCGCCTTCGAGATCTATCGCCGCCAAGGTGATCTGGACAAGCTGGCGCCAATGGTCGAATCCCTGCGTGACACCGAGGGTGCGGCCAACCTGGCAGCCTTGGTCTACAACGACGGGGTAGCCGCCCTGGGCAGCCAAGAGAATACGCGTGCCTCCGCGCTCTTCGAGATGGCGCACAGCCTCAATCCGACCATCGCCGAACCACTCGCCGGTCTGGCCACCATTCAGTACAACGACCAGGATTATGAAGGTCTCGAGGGTACGCTCGAGCGTCTGGCTAAAGTCGCGCCGGACCACCCGCGCAGCCGTCGCCTGCGTTTTCTGCTGCACGATGCCCGCAACGAGACGGAGGCTGCACAGGCAGCCTTCGAGGCCTACCATGCGGTCGATGGGCCGGCGGCGATCGATCTACTCTACAAGCGGGCGGACCTTGATTTTCGCGAGAGCCGCCCAGAGGTGGCGAGGGTCGCGCTGGAGCGGATTCTCGAGCTGTCCCCCGACCACGGCCGTGCGCATTTCACCCTCGGGTTGGTCATGGCATCGTCCGATGACACCGCGGCGGCACGCAAGCACCTGAATCGCTTCTTGGAGCTGTTGCCGGACGATCCGGATGCGGCGACGGCGCGCGAGATGCTGCCGCACCTGGGAGGCTGAGGCTCGACGGCGCGATCTCGTGGCGCCCGGCCTAAGGACCGGGTCGAGGGAGCCTGGCTGAGGGCTGGGACCGGATCAGGGCTCGGACGCGCGCTGGAGCGCCGCCGCGCGGTCGGCAACCAGCCGGTCGCGCAACCGCAAGAACAGTGCGCTCGACGTGATTTGCTCTCTGAGGGCGGTGGGGGCGGAGGCGAGCAGCATGCCGCCGCCGCGTACCGTCAGCTCGTGATCGGCCGCGGCCATCGCGGCGAGGCTGGCCACGCCCACGCGTCGGGTGTCTTTGACGTCGATGATCAACCAGAGAAGGCTGTCTTCGGTCAGCGCGTCTTCGAGCGCGGAGGCCAGGTCTTCGCTGGCGTGACCCTCGATACATCCGCTGACCGAGATCAACGCCGGCCCCTCGGGCATCGTCTTGGACCGCGTGATGCCTCCCAACGCGGTCGCTCCGCTATCATCCTCGTGGGTCGTCGCCGACGCGAGGAAGGTCATCGCCACCGTGCCGATGCGAATTTCGTCGCCGTCGGAGAGCACGATCTGGTCGCGCTGGTCGCCATTGACGAATACGCCGTTCACACTGCCCAGATCGAATAGGCGCCAATTGCCCTCTCCCTCGCGACGCACGACCGCGTGTTGGCGCGACACCGCCCGGTCGGCCAGCCGGATCTGAGCCCCTTCACCGCGCCCGAAGACGAGCTCCTGGTGTTCGGCGAGATCGAATCGCTGGCCGCGAAGAGCCTGTGGGCCGTCCGTGACCACGAGCACGTGCCGCATCAGCGGAATCGCCGTGGTGGTCGGCGTATCGTCCGGAAAGGTGACCGGCGCTTCCACCAACTCGCTGGGCTCGATAATGGGACGAGTATCTGGCGAGTCGAAGTCGTCCGGCTCGCCCAAATCCTCGCGCTCTCCCGATGCGAGCTGCTTGGCGGCGCGTGTGGTGGTGAGGTGGAAGCTGAGCTCGAAAGGTGGCACCTGCACCTTGCCGCGAAGCCCGAGATCGGTGCGGTCGCGGATCGATTGGCCGTCGACGAACGACCCATCTTGGCTCGTGTCTTCGTAGAGCAGGCTGCCACGGGCGACCAGTAGCACGGCGTGGCACGCGCTGATGTGGGGCTCACTGAGCACCACATCGTTGTCCACGGCCGAGCCGATGGTGACCGGAGCCCGATCGAATCGAGTCCGGAAGTACGGCACGCCATTGCGCGTGACTTCGACTTCGATCAACCAGTTCATTGCTGTCACGTCTCCGCTCGGAGCATTTCCGGAAGGGGGGAGTGTAGCAAGACGGATTTGGTCGCGCGAGGTATTGGCGACATCAGTGTGCCATCGCGATCAGGCAGCGCACCAATAGCAACGTCCCTCTTGCAGCCCCCAGGCATTCAATCGGGTCCGGATGAGGGCCCTTGCTCCTTGGGCGGCGACGGCCGTCACCACGACGGTCGTGCCGTCCGCTCGCCAAAGTTTCGGAAGCTGCTCGGCATCGTAGACCGGTACGCCGCGCAAGGTGCCGCCGAAGCGCTTGGGTGAGATGTCGAGGCAGGCGACCACCGACACGCCTTCTCGCAGCAAGTCGCGGCAAAGCCGCTTCGCGGTCAGCCCCGCCCCCCACAAGATGACGCGCGGAATGCCCGCCAAGGGGCCGGTTGCCAGAAAGTGAGCCTTGCACGCCAAGAAGCGTGCGATTCGGTAGCGTCGGTCGGCGCGCGTGAGGCGCCGGTCGTGATCGCGCCAAAAGTAGAGCACCTCGGGGATCTTCGTGAAGCGGGCTCCGTGTGCCGCCAGACGGAGCCAGAGATCGTAGTCTTCTGGCCAGCCTCGGTCTCGGTAGCCTCCGACAGCTTGAAGAATCTTCTGGCGAACCATGGCGGAGGGGTGTGCCAAGGGGCTCTCGACAAAGCGCTCACGAAGGATCTCTTCGTGCGTGGACAGGCTGTTGAGCCATCGCTCGTAGCGCCGCATGCCGGTGCTGACGTCCGGGCGGCGGACGTGCCGCACCCAGCACGAGACGACGTCCAGTCGCGGATCGGTTTCGAACGCGGCGACCTGTTT
>CALFAM010000110.1 GCA_937948815.1 uncultured bacterium | reverse complement strand
GGTGGGTAGAGCAGGGTGCGTGATAGAACCTCGCCATGACCCGAGACGAAGCCAGGCCTGCCGGCGGCCAGACCGCCGGTGATGGTGAGGATGCGGTCGAACAGCCACGGCTGGTTCGGCCGCTGGCGCGTTTGCTTCTGGCCATCTTCTTTCGCACCATCGAAGTGGTTGGCGCCGAGAAGGTGCCGCGCCGTGGCCCGCTGGTCTTTGCGGCCAACCACATCAACGGTCTGGTCGATCCCGCCTTGCTGCTCATCGCCTTGCCGCGCCAACCGCGGTTTCTCGCCAAGAGCACGCTCTGGAAGATGGCCGTGGTGCGTCCCTTCCTCGAGCTCGCCGCAGCGATCCCGGTCTACCGCCGGTCGGATCCTGGGGTCGATGCCAGCCAAAACGAAGACACTTTCGCGCGCTGCCACGCGGCGCTCGCGGCCGGGGGCGCCATCGCTCTCTTTCCTGAAGGACGCAGTCACAACGAGCCCGCCTTGGTGCCGCTCAAGACCGGTATCAGCCGCATCGTGCTCGAGGCGGAAGAGCGCTACGGCGGCATCGGTACCCGAATCGTTCCGATCGGGCTGACCTTCGAGGACAAGGGGCGCTTTCGTTCGCGGGTGCTGGTTCAGATCGGTGAGCCAGTCGATCCGACGCCCGAGCTTGCCGACTATCAGCAAGCCCCCCGCGAAGCGGTTCGCACGCTGACCGAGCGCGTACGCCAGTCCCTCAAAACGGTCACCCTGAACTTTCCTTCCTGGCAAGAAGCCCGATTGATCGAGCGGGCGGCCGAGCTCTATGCCCGTCCGCAAAGCGAGCTGCCGAGCGAGACGCCGTTGGCATCGCGCTTCGCCGTGCTCAAGGCCTTCATTGCGGGCTACCTGTCGCTGCGAGAGCGGGCCCCGGAGCGGGTTGCGGCGGTTGCCTCGGCGGTCGCGTCCTACGACGAGCTCCTGGCTCGCCATCGCCTGCGCGATGCCCAGGTCGCGGCCCGCTATCCGGCCGGTGGCGTGGTGCGTTTCGTGGCCAAGAGCCTGCTCCTGCTGCTGGTTCGGATGCCGCTGGCCGTGCTCGGCACGGTGCTCAATGGTCTGCCGTTCTGGGCCGTGCATACGGTGGCACCGCGCATGGGCAAGACCCCCGACGTGCTGGCGACCTACAAACTCTTCGGCTCACTGATCTTCTATCCACTCGCGTGGATCGTCGCGGCGTCGCTCGCGGGCGGCTGGCTCGGCTGGCCGGCTGGCGTGGCAGCGTTCCTGCTCGCGCCCTTGACCGGGGTGATCGCCCTGCGCTTCTGGGAGCGGCGGAGCTTCTTCCTCAGCGAGGCGCGTGCGTATTTGATGCTACGCGCGGCCCGCCATGGCGCGCCGGGTGCGGGAGCTGAGGACGAGGCCGATGACGGGGGCGAACCGGCGTCACTGCGGGTTCTCGACCAGCGCCGACGCTCCGTGCTCGACGCCGTACGGGGGCTGGTGGCTGAGATCGAGGAACCGGATGCCGGCCTTCCGGACGGGGTCAGTGCCCCGGCGTCCGGCGACCGTTCTTGAACTCCGCGACCGCCTCGGCAGGGTCGAAATCGGCCGAGCAATAGCGGTCACGGCGGGCGGTCAGATCCCGGATCACGGCCTTGCGGAAGGCGCTCTCGGGCCGTTGAGCGTCGCCGACCTCCCGGTGCAGTTGCTCACGGTAGGTTTCGAGATCGATCGCTTCGAGCCGCATGCGGATCGGTTTGAAGAGCTTGGGGAAGAGCTGGCCCGGGACCTGGATGTGGTGAAGGCCTTCGCTGAAGGCGAGCAGCATCTTGCCCTCGCCGATCGTCTCGATGACGTCCGCGATGCCGCCGCGTACCGTCATCGGCTTGCCGTATGCGTCTTTGCCGTCGGCCCGTTTCATCCGGCCCTCGGGGAGAATCACCACCATCGAATCCGGGTCGATCGAACGCAGGACTTTCTCCCAGGTGTCGTCGCGCTCACGGCTAATCGACACCACGTTGGCGGCAACCAGGGAGAAGAGCTTGCCGATCACCGGTCGCTCCATGGTCTTGCTGGCCACGGGCACCACGCCGCGCTTCGACATGCGACGCAGGAATCCGGTGGTCGGGCCCCCTGCGAGCAGCACTTCGTAAAGGCTCGTATGATTGAGGATCGCCACCAGGCGGAAGGGTTGCCAGCGATGACCGGCCGGAACGTCACCGACCCAATGCCATTCGAACCGGTAGAAGATCCGGCTGACGATCTTGAGCAGCATCAGCAGGGCGAAGGTCAGGATCGTGCGCATGGCAATGACATCCAGCTCGGCAGGTTGGTCGTCACCATGCACGGGCACGGCGACCGATCTCGGGGCAGTTCGATGAGGCTGGATTGTAGCGCGGATCACGCTCGATTGATGTCATTTACACCCGTTTTACGGGCCTCGCTCGACCCCTGAGAGGGCCTGCCGTAGGCTGACGAAAGCGGTTCGTCCAGGATCGCCGTCCAAGCACGATTGCCCTAGTTCCGAGCGCGGGAGCACGAAGATGAAGATTTTGGTTGTCGAAGACGAACCCATGCTGCGTGAAGGCTTGGTCGATCTCCTCACGGGCGCGGGCCACGAGGTCACCGCGGTCGCTGACGGTCTGGCAGCGGTCGAGGAAGGGCGCAGCAGCGCCTATGACCTGGTTCTTCTCGACCGCATGTTGCCACGCCTCGACGGGTTGGCGGTGTGCGAGCGCCTGCGCGTCGCACGCCCCGGCTTGCCGATTCTGATGCTCACGGCCCGCGGCGCCGAGGACGACAAGGTCGCTGGCCTGCGTGCAGGAGCCGATGACTACGTCACCAAGCCTTTTGGCGTCAAAGAGCTACTGGCGCGGATCGACGCCCTCGTGCGGCGCGTGGCCGGCCTGCCCAAGGAGCCGGAGACCCTGGTCGCCGATGATTGTCGGTTCGACCTCGGGCGCGCCGAGGCGGAACGCGGCGGGGAAGTGCTGCATCTGACAGCGCGTGAGGTCGGCGTCCTGCGGTGGCTGTTCCGACACAAGAGCCGCGCCGTTTCCCGCGCCGAGCTGCTCGAGCAGGTGTGGGGGACGATCGGAACGCTCCAGACCCGCACCGTCGACATGACCATTGCCAAGCTGCGACAGAAGGTCGAGCGTGACCCAGCCAACCCCAAGATCATCGTCACGGTCACCGGTGTGGGGTACGCCTGGGCGGACCAGGAGGCATGAGACCAGCCCGGTTCGGTCTGTCGCGCACCGCGCTGGCCGCGATCCTGGTGGTCGTCGCGGTTGCCCTCCCGATCATCACCTGGTTGACGGTCGGAGGCCGCCTGGTCGGGCGCGAAGCCGAGCTCGAGCGTTCGGCGGTGATCACCCGTGCCTATGAAAAGGGTCTGAAGCTGTCCAGCCGCATTGCGTCGCGGCTGGCCGAGTTGCAGACGCAGGAGGAAGATCGTTCCTTCAGCGAGTATCAGAACGTACGCCACGACCCGGATGGCGCCGCGTCTGGTGTCGCGGTCACGGTGTCGCCCCTGGCCCGCGGGCCGGTCAGTAAAGACATCCGCATGCACTTCCAGGTCGACGAGGACGGCCGGCTGACCCTCCCGACGGTCAACGAGCAGATCCCCGAGCTGGGCATGGAGTCGAGCGCCGACTGCGCCGCCATCCACGCACTCGAAGACATTGCCATCTATGCGTCGCAAGGAATTGCCCTCAGCGAGTATTGCCCGCTGGGCGAGAACGCGCTGCCGCCGCCGGTGGTCGATACCTCCGGCGAGATGGCGATTCATCACGTCGAGGAATTGAATCGCGAAGCGTGGCGCCAGCACCTGCAAGCGAATGCCCTCTACCTCGATCTCAAGCGCCGCAAGCCGAAGTCGGGCCTGTTCCAAACGGCCACGCCAGGCGATCAGCGCGTCTACGTGCCGGTCGGCCCCTTCGATTGGTACACCCTGCCGGTCGAGGATGAACCCGGGTTGGTGGCCCTCCGTGCAGTCGAAACGCCCGAAGGAACCTGGTTGCAGGGCTTTGTCGTCGACCACGAAGAGATTGCTCGCTCGCTCGAGAACGACTCATTTCCGGCACGCTTCGTGCCGCAGGCCGATCGCACGGGCGGCAAGGAAGCCAATACCCGCGCCCGCGACGACGACAACCGTGAGCTGCTGGTCAGTGTCGAAGGCTCGCCCTGGGCGGTCGTGCTCGATATCGCCCCGGCCATGGCGGAGGTGGGGGCACGCTCGGCGAACGAGCGCCGCGGCTTCTTGCAGGTCGTCTTGATGGTGGCGGCGGCTGCCGGCCTCGCTGGCGTGCTGATCATCGCCTTGGTCCACCAGACCGAACGGCTCGCGAATCAGCGCGCGCAGTTCGCGGCGTCGGCGGCCCATGAGCTGCGGACGCCTCTCGCCGGCCTTCGTCTCTACGGTGAGATGTTGGCGGAGGGAATGGGTGATCCGGCCCGGGCACGACAGTACGCCCATCGGCTGGCAGGGGAGGCCGAACGCCTGGGGCGGGTGGTGTCGAACGTCCTTTCCTTCACCCGGCTCGAGCGCAGCATGCTGAGCGTCGACACTCATCAAGGCGATCTCGGCGCCCGCGTACGCGAGGTGATGGAGCGCCTGCAGCCGACCTTGGAAGGCGCGGGCATCGATCTCGAGCTGGCGATCAACGAAGTGCCGCCGGTGTTGTTCGACCGCGATGCGGTGGGCCATATCGTCCAGAACCTAGTCGACAACGCCGAGAAGTACACCCGTGACGTCGAGGCCCGCAAGGTACGCGTCGAAGTGTCGTCGGATGACCAGTCGGTCTCGGTGTCGGTGGCGGACAACGGGCCCGGCGTGGCGCGCTCCCTGCGCCGCAGGCTGTTCCGGCCCTTTGCGCGCGGCGAGAACACCGGCTCAGCCGAAGGGCTCGGTCTCGGCCTGGTGCTGGTGCGCGCGCTGGCCCAGGCGCAAGGCGCTTCCGTGCGCTACCAGGATGCGCCGGGGGGCGGAGCACGGTTCGACGTTCGATTCGTCCGCGCGGAGCCCGAGCCCGCCTGAAGCCGCCCCAGCCCTCTTTTCACCCACTTGGATACCGCCGAGGGGCGTGAACGGCTGCTATCGTCCAGCGCCATGTCGCCCTTGCTCGTAGCCCGCCTGCAGGTGCTGGGCGCCGCGCTCTTGTTCTCGACCGGCGGACCGCTGATCAAGACGAGCAGCCTGTCGCCCTGGCAGATTGCCTGTTTCCGAAGCGCGATCGCGGCGACCGTGATCCTCGTGGCCATGCCGGCCGCGCGCCGAGCCTTCGGGCGCGGTTCGTTCGGCATCGGCCTGGCCTTCGGGGCCACCATGACCCTCTACGTGCTGGCCAATCGAACGACCACGGCGGCTAGCGCGGTGTTTCTGCAGAGTACGGCGCCGCTGTACGTCATGCTGCTCGCCCCCTGGCTGCTGCGCGAGCGGACCCGTGGACGCGACCGATTGTTGGCCTTGGCGCTGGCAGGTGGCATCGTTCTGATCTTCTTCGGGGGCAGTGACGCTCGGTCGGTGACGGCGCCGAACCCTCTTCTCGGCAACATCCTCGGGGCGTGCGCCGGGCTGAGCTGGGCACTGACCGTGCTCGGCTTGCGCTGGCTCAGTCGACGGGGCAAAGGGGGAGACGCCGAAGGCGCCGCGGTGGCAGCGGCTGGCAATATCCTGGCCGCGGGTGTCGCCTTGCCACTGGCGCTGCCGGTCGCCCGTGTCGATGGTGCTGATTTGGCGATCGTGTCCTATCTCGGCGCCGGGCAGATCGCGGGCGCCTATGTGCTGCTGATTGCGGGCCTGCGCTCCCTGCCGGCGTTCGAAGCCTCGCTGCTGCTGCTGCTCGAACCGGTCGCGAGTGCCGCACTCGGCCTGCTGGTCAATGGCGAGCGGATCGGGCGTTTCACCGTCATCGGTGCCAGCCTGATCCTGATGGCGACGGTGGCCAAGACCTGGCTCGATCGCGACGAGCCCGCGGCGGAAACCGAAACGGAACAAGACACGGAACCCGACGCTGGGACATCCCGAACCTGAGATTCAGGAGATCGCTCCATGCAACGTATCGCACGCCTGCGCAATCCGATCATGCCCTATGCCTGGGGCTCCCGCCGAGCACTTCGTGCGCTGCGAGGCCTGCCCGGCGAGTCGGCCGAGCCCGAGGCGGAGCTCTGGCTCGGAGGTCACCCCAAGGCGCCGTCCGAAGTCGAAGTCGACGGTACCTGGAAGCCGCTCCCCGAGGTGATCGCGGCCGACCCCGAAGCGGCTCTCGGCCCGGCTGTGGTGGGCCGTTTCGGGCCGTCCTTGCCTTTCCTGCTCAAGGTCTTGGCCGCTGGCGAGCCGTTGTCGATTCAGGCGCATCCCGATCGGGCGCAGGCGGAGGCCGGATTCGCCCGCGAAGAGGCCGCCGGCGTCTCGGTGACGGCGCCGAATCGGAACTACCGGGATCGCGGCCACAAGCCAGAAGTGATATACGCCCTGACGCCTTTCGTGATGATGCGTGGCTTCCGAACGCCGACCGCCATCGCTGATCGGGTCGCGCGTCTGCGCTTGGGCGACCACTGGCCCGAGGTGGCAGCGCTCGCGGCCACGACCGACGCGGCTGCCGGGCTGCGGACCTTCCTCGCCTCCTGTCTGCGCATGGACCCGGCGCGCGCTGACCGTCTGGTGTCGCGTGCCGTCGCCGCGATCGGGCCACGCATCGCACGTGGTGAGGCAGACGTTGCCGAGGACTGGGTGGTCCGGCTGGCGAAGCACTACCCGGGCGACGCAGGGGCCCTGGCACCGCTGTGGTTGCGGGTGACGACCCTTGCGCCCGGCGAAGCGGCATTCACCGGTCCGGGCGTGCTGCACGCCTACCTCGACGGCACCGGCATCGAGCTGATGTCCAGCTCGGACAATGTTCTGCGCGGCGGCTTGACGCCCAAGCACATCGATGTCGACGAGTTGTTGGACGTGCTGCGCTTCGTGCCTGGCGATGATGGTCGGGTGGCGATCGAACCGGAGGCCACGACGCCTGCGTCGCGTGTTCTTCGTGTGCAGACGCCAGCGGAAGAGATGGAGCTCGTCGCGATCACGCTCGCTGGCGAGCTCGAGCGGGGGCCACGGTCGAGCGCCGAGATCGTCCTGTGCACCGAGGGGCGCGGCCAGGTCACCACCTCCGCTCAGACCGAGTCCATCCCTTGCGGCGAGTCTGTCTTCGTTCCCGCTTCCGCGCCGACTTACCGGCTGTCGGGCGATGGCACGTTCTTCGTCGCTTCGGTCCCGGATTCGGGGGCAGCGGGCACCTCCCGGGCGGAATCATCGGAAGATTCCGGGACGGTCGATTGCTGAAGGCCTTTTGCGTTGGTGCCCTTCGGAGGTGCCCAGCGCAAGACGTTGACATTGGTGCGGGCGAGCGCCGCGGGCGTCCAATCCGCGGGCAGCCGAACTTCCAGGCCTGCCGGCGGGACGTCGAATCGCTCGCTGATCCAGCGCCCCGGGTAGACGAGCTGGAGCGAGAGAGGACGGCCGTTGGCCACGACCTCGATCGGCAGGATCGGGTCCTGGGACGAGCCCGTCTCGACGCCGAGCTGGATCTCCAGATTCCAGCTCTCACGGGGACGGAGGTCTGTCGGCAGAGCGAGATGCCGACAACCCTCCGTGGTCGGCCTTCCCGAGCACGGCGACAAGCGCTGTTGACGAATCGGTCGCGACCGAAAGCGTCGAACCAGTGCCAGCATCGGCTCGCCGCGCACGTCGAGCCCCTTGGGCGTAAACGAGTAGATGTTTTCCGGCGCGGTGGCGGCGCGTAGACGTCCCAGCCCGCTCTCTGGATCGTCAAAGAAGCGCGGGGGTGCGATGACGGCGTCGATGCGGAGCAAGCGTTGCCAGGAGAGCGCGTTCCCATCGTCCGCCGGGAGTACCAGGCTCATTCCCTTGCCGAGCACGGCCGCTCCCTCCCACGCGGTCTTGTGTCCTGGCGGCTCTGAGGTGAGCAACACGCGCCCGAGGTTGTTGCGGAGCTCGTGGTGCACGAATCGCACGGCCTGTTCGTGGGCTGACGGTACGACACTGTGAAAGACGTACTGCGTACCGGCGTGGGCGGAAAGGGCCAGAACCGCGAGGACCATCGTTGCGCCGGCGATCCGGCCGCCGCGGGGCAGCCGGGACCGCAGCCATCGCGCGATTGCGAGGGTGGCCCAGGCCGCGGGAAGGGGTAGCAGCGCCAGGATCGGCAAGAAGTTGTTGCCCTTGAAGTACGGTGTCTGGGCGACGTAGACCGGCACGAAAATGATGGGGAAGGCGAGCAGCATCGCGACCTTCATGGGCCGGCTCGCACGTGCCCCGGAGCCTGGTTGCGAGGGGCCACCTTTCAGCGCCCCGGTGATCAGCATTCCGGCCGCCAGCAGGGTCGCGCCGAGCGCCAGGGCCCCAGCGATCGGGCCAAGCCCGTAGGCGTCGAGAATCTGCTCGACGTGGAGGCGCGGAATGTCCCACCGATTGGTGTCCGTGCGCGATGCATAGTCGCGACGAAGGCCGCTGAGCAAGGAAAGGTAGTGGTACCAAAAGGGGTTCAACAGCACGAACGTGAGAAACGAGACGCCGCCAGCCCAGGCTGCGAGCACGAGACGGCGGGGCTCCTTGCGAAAAAGGACAACGGTGGCGACTGCGAGCGGGACCGCGGCCAGTACGCCAGTGATCTTCGGTGAAGCGGCGAGTCCGACGGCCATGCCTGCCCATCCATAGTTCCACCAGGTCGGACGATCGGCGGCGACCAAGGCGCCGAAGCAGGCGAGCAGGACGAAGGCCACCAGCTGGGCATCTGGTTTGATGTAGCCCGAGGCGTGGACCTGCCAAGGCATGAACGTAAAAAGGGCCGCTGCCAGCAACCCTTCGGCGGGCGAAAGCAAACGCTTTCCAATGAAGAAGAGAAAAAGAATGCCAAGGACGCCGTAGACGGTCTGCAGGCCACGCAGCAAGCGGTAGGCCGTGGGGTCGAAGTTGCCGTCGTCGTCCATGGCGTCGTAAGGCGTCCCCAGGGCACGCTGGAGGCGCTCGTTGCTCCAAAGAACGACGGCCGCCGGTACCGAAACAACGGGCGATGGGTAATAACCCGAGATGGGCGCTACCGTATGATGGGCATACACCTGCCGCACGTTGTCGAGCGTGTACTGCTCATCCCAGTAGCGGCTGCCCGTTAGGTTCCAACTTCCGTACCAGAGGCGTAGCCCGGTCCCGACGGCGAGTAGCAGAACGAGAAGCAGAATGTAGTTGGTGCGCATACGTATTGTATCGAGAGGGAGATGAAAATCGCGAATGAGGATACGCTCAGGGAGCGCGCATTATAGCGACGGCCGAACAATACGTCTCGGCCGAGAACCAGCCGCGTGACGGTTGGCCTGGAATCAGGGATAAAGTATCCGCCTGCCCGAATTGGGCGGCGTACAGCACGAACAACATCCAAGGAGCGCCACCCCGTGTACCGAGATATCAACGATTCACAGTCTTCGGTGTTTCAGCAAGAAGCACTCGCCGGAGATGCGGCCCAGGGCACCGCGCCGATTCATGGCGAGGGTGCCGTGGAACGACAACCCGCAGGCTGGAAAGACTATGTGTCGATCGCCCGCCCGGAGCATTGGGTCAAACATGTGTTCATCGTGCCCGGCGTCGCACTCGCCTCGCTCGCACGACCCGAAAGCCTCGGGCTGTCGACGGTCCCGGCACTGCTCCTGGGATTCCTCAGCGCGGCCCTGATCGCCTCGGCCAACTACGTGATCAACGAGTGGTTGGACGCTCAATTCGATCGCCACCATCCGACCAAGTCGAAGCGTCCAGGCGTGGCCCGTGAGCTGCGCGCGAGCGTGGTGATCGCAGAGTACACGCTGCTCGGCCTCGGCGGTCTCGGGCTGGCGCTCGGGGTGTCGAAGCTCTTCTTCGTCACGTCGGCACTCTTCTTGGCCAGCGGATGGTTCTACAACGTTCGGCCGATTCGCACCAAGGATCGGGTTTTCCTGGACGTCCTTTCGGAGTCGTTGAACAACCCGCTGCGGCTGACCCTGGGCTGGGCCATGGTCGATCCGAACACGCTACCGCCTTCGAGCCTGCTCCTCGCCTTCTGGATGGGTGGTGCCTTTCTGATGGCGATCAAGCGATTCGCCGAGTACCGAACCGTGGTTGCGATCAGCGGGCCTGAGAGCCTCGGACTCTACCGGCGCTCCTTCCGGGCCTATACCGAGAATCTCCTGCTGGTCTCGGCCTTCCTCTACGCGCAGCTCTCCGCATTCTTTCTCGCGGTCTTTCTGATCAAGTATCGGATCGAATACTTGCTGAGCCTGCCGCTCATCGCCCTCTTATTCGCCGTCTACCTGCGGCTCGGCCTCAAGGAACGCTCCGCCGCGCAAGCCCCCGAGACGCTGTGGCGCGAACGGTCCCTGCTGACCGTCACCTGCCTCCTGGCCATCGCCCTCGCCGTCCTCACCGTCGTCGACATCCCCGGCCTGGAGCAACTGACGAATCCGCACTTCATCGAGCTGCCCTGGTAGATCGAGCTGTCCTGGTAAGGGCTCGCAGCCCCTCATGCCTTTGCCGGGCACCCAGGCAAGGGAGATGGAGGTCTGCCATCGATCGAGGACGGCTGCAGTGTGTCTGAGCGAAGCGAGTTCGCGGAGGCCGCCCGCAGACGATGGCAGACCTCGCCCGAAGCTGCCTTCGTCTGCGCACCTTCCCTCCGAGAGGGGGCCGGCTCTACGAAGCCGGGGCGTCTTCCGTATGCAGGCTCGCCTCGAGAAACGAGGCGAGATCCGTCTCGTTGATGCCGGGCTCGCCGGGCGAGACATTGTCCAGCTTGCCGTCCATCAGCCAGCGCTCCAGAAGATCGACCTGGCTGAAGAGGTGCTCGAAGCCATCGGCCACGAACAGCAGTGGCTGATAGTGGTCGATCTCGAAGTACTGATTGACCACCCACTCGAGCTGGAAGGGGTAGCGTTGAACATCTGGCGACTCGACGCAGTGCTCGATCTCCCCGAAGGAAGAGAGCAGGCCGCTGCCGTAGGCGCAGACGCCCTTGTCGCCGCCCTTCATCAGGCCGAACTCGATGGTGAACCAGAAGAAGCGCGCCATCGCCTTGATGTTCGACTCCACGACGTGCACCCGCCGCTCGGCGTCGTCGATGGCCTGCGCCCGCCGGGCCGCCTCTCGGGCCACCTCGCCGAAGCGCACCAAGACGTCGGAGAACTGACGATCCGTGTGCATGGGGACGTGGCCGGCGACGTCGTGGAAGATGTCCGGCTCGGGAAGATAGTCGAGGGAGTCTTTGTCGCGAATCGTGATGGTCGTGGGGAACTCGCGTTGGCGAAGGCAGTCGAAGAAGAGGTAGGCCGGAACATAGCCCGATACGGCCTTCGACTTGAAGCCGGAGAGCGGCTCCAGGTAGCGGTTGACGTCCGCCAGCCGGGGCACAGCCTGCGGGTCGAGGGCCAGGTTCTCGACCCCTTCTAGGAAGCGGGGGTGTGCGTAGCGCTTCCAGCGCGGCAGCATTCGCGCATAGAGGCGGCGCCAGGCTTCCTGGTTGTTCTCGGAGTACTGCTCGTAGGGCTGCCCGATGAACAGATCGCCTCGGCCTTGCGCGGATTCGATAAACGGGGCCTTGGTCGTGGTCAGGTCGCCCATGGCGGTCGCGGTCGTCATCAGGGTCTCCTCAATGGCTGCTCGGTGTTGCTGCTCAGTATGGCTGCTCAGGCTCGCCGATCGTGCCTACTGCTCGATCTCGTGGCCTGGAGACTGCGACGGCGGGCACATCATGCCGATACCGCGCGGAGCGCCACGTGCGCGCACCGGTATCGTTGATTATATCGATGCTGGCCGGTCGGGGACTATTGGCTGATTTGGGTTTGCATCGCCGAGATGGCGCTGATCAGCTCGGCGTGGAAGCCCTGGATCGCCTCCCGCTCGCGCTTGTTCAGCTTGATGCGGCCCTGGCAGTCGACACAGTCGATGCGCTGGCGGCCAAATTCGACCATTTGCGCGTGCAGGGCGGCCAAGCCGTCGGCGACTGCCTGGCGCTTGACCGCTTCCGCCGCCACCGCTTCGTCGATGGCGGTCCCGATGTGCTGCGTGTCTTGGCCGATCACGCTCAGCGCCTTCTGGGTGGCGTCGAGCTGAAGCTTGATGTCGCGGCTGTCTCCCTGGACCTGCCGGAAGGCGACCATCAAGGTGCCGAAGTAGTCCTCCAGGTAGCTCGCCACCTCGTACTGGACCTGCTCCGGAACCAGCTCCAGGATGCGATCACGCTCGGCGTCGAACTCGGCCAGCGCATTCGGTACGGCTTCGATGACCGAGGTTTCGATCGTCTGCCAGCGTTGGGACTCGCGGTCGAAACGCTGCTGCCACTGGTCGATTTCCGCCTGCAGCACCTGCTTCTCTTCGTGGCAGGCTGCCAGATCGGCCTGTGCCTTTTCGAGATCCGCCTTGCTGGCGCAGCCAGTGGCGAGCACGGCCAGCAAGATCAGCGCGATCGGGGCACGGCGGGTACGAAGTAGGGTGGGGTACGAGCAATTCGCAGACATGGGCTCCTCCGAGAGCTTCGAGAAAACAGTCAAGGGAAAGGCGTGAGACGCCGCGTCGATGCTTACGACGCTTCGAGCATGGCCTTCTCGCGCAGCTGCGCGGCGGCACGGGACAGCGGCGCGTGGGTGAGGATCAGGTTGATGCGGTCGAGGGCCTTCACCAAGTCGCCAACGCCCTGGTAGAGAACGACCTCGCCGTAGAGGTCGTCGGCAAGGGCTTCGATGCGTTCGCCGATCGCCTCGGCGTGGGGGCCGTCCGGAAAGGTCTCGAGGTAGGCGGCGCCGAATTCCAGCTTGTCGAACGTCCGGGCAAGCTCGCGGAGACGGTTTTCGGCGAGGTTCGTGACCTCGTCGTCCTGGAGCTGGTTGGCGATGCGCTGAAGCGCTTCCATCTCGACCAGATGTGGCGTCAGATTGCGCAATCCGCGCAGTGCCCGCTCGCCGGCTTCGGTGTCAGTACCTGGCTCGCTCGCCCGCAGAAACTGCTTGACCGCGTCCGCCTGTCGATTCAGCCGTGCATAGGCATTGCCGAGCGCGAGGGCGACCTCCGGAGCTTCCTTGACGGTCGGGAAGTTGGAGAGGAAGGTCTCGAGGAATTTGGTTTGCCAAATCTCGCCCTCCCAGACCGCCAACGCTTCGGGGAAAATCTCGGTCGATGCCGCGCGCAGGTCGGCGACCTCGCGTTCCAGGGTCTTCGGAAACGTGGTCTCCGTATCGACCTCGCGGACCTCTTCGATCTCGCGGAGATAGGCGCGAACCACCTTGCCGAAGTCGCGGTCGATGGCGCGCTCGGCGCTGGTGGCCTGCTCTTTGATGCGGTGCAGCTCGGCCAGGCGCAGGCTCTCCGCGCGCGTACCCCGCGGCCAGGCCGTGAGGGCGGAGCGTTTGGCGAAGCGTTCGAGCTTCTCGGCCTCCTTGCCGTCAACCTCGTCTCCGAACGCGATGAGCACCTGCTGGGTGGCTGCCCGATAGTCCTCGACCGGTGCCGGCTGCTGGATCTTCAGCTCGCGCGCCCGCGCGCCCGCTGCGCGCTCGCGGTCACTGGAGAAGGGGTGTGTTCGCCAGTAGCCGTATTCGTTCGACTGCGGCAGCCGATTGCGCATCAGGGCCCACAGCTCCTGGGCGCCGATCGGATTCCAACCACCGGCTGCTGCCAGGCGTTGGCCTTCGTCGTCGGCCTCGTCCTCGAAGTCACGGCTGTAGTTGCGCAGCAGCAGCTCGGAAAGCACCACGCCGCCCGCCATGGCGCCTTGAAGCAAGCTTCCCTTGCGGTTGTCGCCCGTGTTGTAGAGACCGTCGCGTGGCTCGCTGGAGTCGTCGACCCCGACCAGGACGCCGAGCACCAACGCCTGGCTGAGCAGATTGAGCAGGCGTGCGCGCTTCTGGATGCGGGTGCCATGGCGATGGGTGACGTGGGCGATCTCGTGGCCGAGCAAGTTGGCCAGCATGTCGTCGGTCAGCCCGAGGTCGAGCATGCCGCGGGTGACGAAGATCTGCCCGCCGGGAAGCGCAAAGGCATTGGGCACCGGCAGGTCGACAAGGTAGAAGGAGAAGGGGACGTCGCGAAACTTCGACTGCAGCGCGATCTGATAGCCGATGTCCGCCACCCGCCGCAGGGCCTCGGGGTCATCGTAGGTGCCGTAGAACGCCACGGCCTGACGTGCCGCGTCCAGGGTCTTCTCGTAGAGGTTCGGATTCGCGATGACGATCTCTTGGGCGGCAAGGGGAGCGCTGACCGCTGGGCCGAGAAGGCACAACAGGGCGAGGAGCGGAGAGAGAAGTGGGAGAGGCGAGACACGCATGGCCTCCTACGATAAGCGAAACGCGTGCCAAAGCCGAGTCCCGTCTGGCGATGGGTCGCGCGGGGCCTGCTGTGATACCGTCCCGCGCCATGGCGGACCTCAAGATCGAGCTCGAAGTTCCAGAAGACAACATGGCGGACGTGCGGCCGCGCCTCGATGCCGCGCTGACCAGGAACTTCCCAGGTGGCATGCTTCAGCGCCGCTGGGATGGGGATGTGCTGCATTTGACCGGCCCCGGCGCCGAGGGCTCGATCGTGCTCGAAGGTGGCAAGCTCATCGGGCGTGCGTCGCTCCGACCGCCGGCCAGCCTGATGAAGACGATGATCGAGGAGAAGATCGCCTCGGCCCTGCGCGACGTCGCAGGTGCCTGACGATTCCGCTTCGACCCTGCCTGCCTTGCTCGCCGCACGCGCCGAATCGGCGCCCGCGGCGCCTTGGTTGATCTACCGAGACGACCTCGACTGGGCCTGGTACTCCTCGAGCCAGGTGGCCGACTACGTGGCCCGACTCGCCGCCGAGCTGAATGTTGAACCGGGATGCCCGTTCTCCGTTGGCGCGCGCCTCGACCCGTCGACCCTTGCCCTGGATCTTGCGGTGCAGGCTCGGGGTGGCGTGGTGGTGTCGCGCACGGTCGGTGCCCCAACCTCGATGGGTGATCGTGATCCGATCCAGGAGTGCGAGCCCGTCCGGAGCCGGCTCCGTCGCTGGCACCCGGCCACGATCGAGCAGCAACATGCGGCGCGCTCGGCGGTAACCATAGGGGACGGCGACCAGGCCGTGGTCCTCGGCCCCCAGGCGCTCGCGACGCGCTGGACGAGCATCGACACACAATGGCGTGGGCTGAGCACGGTGGAGAAGCCGGTCGCACTGGTCTGCGGTACCCTTCGCGATCTCGGCGTGCGCGCACTGGTCGGTTGGTCGCTCCGTCGTGGCGCGGCGCTGGCCCTCGAGCCGGACGCATCCCTGGCAGCTCAGGCGATCAGCTGGGTCCGTCCCCACCTCGCAGTCGTGCCACGGGCGAGTCGGGACGAGGTCGTTGCCGCGCTTGCCGAGCAAAAGAAGCGGTGGCGGCGCCTGGTTCTCCTCGGTCTTGCCGAAGAGCCGCAACTGGCGGGTGATACTGGAACGGTGTGCGAGGATTCCGAAGCGAGCCGGACAACGGCCGATGCGGTGCAGACCGGTTCCCGGGTGGCAGCGGGGCTCGAAGCACGATGGTTGCGGACGGAACCCCACGAGCGAACGGGATGCGACCCGCAGTATTCTGCGCGAGATGTCGGTGACGGTGAACCGGTACCTATTGGTGAGAGCACGAACGAATGACGGATCAGAAGATTCTGCGCGTCGGCGTCCTCAATCCGCCCAGCCAGATCGACCCGCTGGCAGCTCATGACGCCGAGACCAACCTGGTCTTGCGCCAGATCAGCGAGGCGCCCTACACCACGGCCATGGGCAGTACCGAGATCGCGCCCTTGTTGGTCAAGGAAGCCGAGATCGAACCCGCTGGGGGAGACTCGGCGCTGCGCTTCAAGGTGCGTGGCGACGCGGTGTTCTCCGACGGGCAGCCATTGACGACACGCGATGTCCATGACTCTTTGCGCCGGGCGCCTGCGCTGCGACGCCAGTGCGAGGTGCGGCTCGATGGCGACTGGATCGAAGTCAGCGCGCGCCACGACGACCGCCGCATCGACCTGGCGCTCGCCCACACCCAATGCAGTGTGATTCGGGGCCGCGGCGACAGCGCGGTCGGGACCGGCCCTTGGATGCTCGACCGCAGCTCGCCGCTCGAGCGCCTGCGCCTCGTGCGCAATCCGTACTTCCGGACGCCGCCACCGATCGATGAGATCCTGTTCCAGACCTACCCGCTGGACGACGATGGGCGTGCGACTGCCCTGGTCAAGGCCCTGGACGCTGGCGAGGTCGATCTCAGCTTCGTCGTGCCGCGAGACGATATGCCGGCGCTTACGGGCGTGCGCAAATGGGTGTCGCCTTCGCTCGGCACGGGTGCCTTGTTCTTCAACGCAGCGCGGCCCGGGTTGGAAGACGCACGCGTTCGTCGAGCCCTGGCCCATGGCATCGATCGCTACGAGATCGCCAAGACTTGCTACGGCAACGCACTTGCCTTCATGGCGCCGAGCCTCTTGCCACGGCCGCTCGGTGAGGGTGAGGAAGATGGCCTGGGCTACGACCCTTCCGCGGTCGGCAGCATGCGGGGTGACATTGGTGCGGGCTGGCCGAAGTCGCTGTCGCTTCTGATGGTCTGGGGGCCCCGTCCCTACCTGCCGCGACCGCGCGCGGTCGCCGAGCTGATCGCGGCCCAGCTCGGTGCGCTCGACGTGACGGTGACCATCCACGAGCCGGCGACGAGCCAGGCATTCTTTGAAGAGGTGACGTCCGGTCGGCACGATTTGATCCTGGCTGGCTGGTTGGCAGACTACGCAGATCCGTGTGACTTCCTGGAAGCGCTCCTGGCGTCCGACCGTGTGACGCGCATGGAGGACCTCGTGCTCAATGCCAACCATGGCAACCTGCGCAGTCAGGCGATGGATCGTGCTTTGGCGAACTTTCGGCAACGCCGTGACCGTGAGGCGCTCTTGCGGGTGACCGAGCAGATGGACGAAGACGCGCCCCTCGTGCCGCTGATGTACGGCTCCGCGACCACCGTGGCGTCGTTTCGGGTCCGCGGCATCAAGGCGACGCCGCTGCCCCTGTTCCCGATGACTGCGCTGGATCTCGTCCCCTCAGGCGGGGCTCGATCGCCGGTTGCCGCGTGGCGGCAAAAGGTGTGCGTTTTCGCCGCTGTGCGGCTAGAATGGCGCTGGACGCTTCCACGGCGTCGTCAGTGGATTGGCCCGCGTCGCCCCGACGGCGCGTTCGACCTTGGAGGACAGCATGGCTGAAGCGAAGAAGACAGCGCCCCAGAGTCCCTTGTGGACCGCCGCCTTTGCGGAGATTCACGAGCGCGCAGACGCGGTGCGCACGCTCACCAACGGCACTGGACCGGCGATCAAGCCGACGGCCAAGCATGCCCTCAAGACGGCCAAGACGGGTCGAATCGCCATCGTCGACGGCGCGCGAACGCCTTTTGCCAAGTCGGGCTCGCACTACAAGCAGATGGACGTGGTCGATCTGGCGAGCATCCCAGCCGCGGCCCTGGTCAGCCGCATGAATCTCGATCCGACCGAGATCGACCAGGCGATCTTCGGCGTGGTCGTGCCCGCGCTCTATGCGCCCAATCTGGGGCGCGAGGTGATTCTGCGGACGGCATTGCCGCGGGCGATCGAGGGCACGACCGTCAACCTGGCATGCGCATCGTCCAACCGTGCGATCACCCACGGCGCCGAGGCGATCCTCGCCGGGCAAGCCAGCGTCGTGCTCGCCGGCGGCGCCGAGTCCCTCTCGACGGTACCGATCACCTACAGTCAGAACGCGGCCAAGCAATTCATGGATGCGAATCGTGCCAAGTCAATGGCTGGCAAAGTCGGTGCGTTGTCCAAGATCCGGCCTGGCGACCTGGTACCCGTGGCGCCAGCGATCGCCGAGTACACCACCGGGATGACGATGGGGCAGTCGACCGAGAAGATGGCGAAGGAGAACGCCATTTCACGGCGCGCCCAGGACGAGATTGCATTGCTGTCGCATCACCGTGCGGCGACGGCATCGGATGCCGGACGCTTCGACAATCAGATTGTCGCGGCATTCCCCGAACCCAACTATCGCGAGGCTGTGACGCGTGACAACGGCATTCGCCCGGATTCGAGCCTCGAGCAGCTGGCCAAGTTGCGGCCGGTGTTCGACAAGCGCTACGGCTCCCTGACTGCCGGCAACTCGAGCCCGCTGACCGATGGCGCCTCGGCCGTCGTCCTGATGAGCGAGAAGAAGGCCAAGGCGCTCGGCTACGAGCCCCTCGGCTTCATTCGCTCCTACGCCTACCATGCGGTCGATCCGGGGACGCAGCTCTTGCAAGGGCCCGCCTATGCCGCGCCCATGGCGCTCGATCGGGCAGGACTGTCTCTCGCCGACATCGACCTCGTGGAGATGCACGAGGCCTTCGCCGCGCAGATCCTGTCGAATATGAAGGCGCTGGCGTCGAAGAAGTTTGCCCAGAACGAGCTGGGACGCAAGGAAGCCGTGGGCGAGATCGACTTCAGCCGCTTCAATGTCAATGGTGGCTCGATCGCCATTGGCCATCCCTTCGGCGCCACGGGTGGCCGCGTGACCATCCAGGTGCTGCGCGAGCTCGAGCGGCGGGGCGAGAGCCTCGGCTTGATCACGGTTTGCGCGGCGGGTGGCAACGGCTTCGCCATGGTCGTGGAGCGTGCCTGAGGCATCGCCCGACAGCACGTCCGGCCGAACGCCCGACCCTTTCGCGGCAGCTTCAGATGACGCGAGGGTGGATCGCCAGGGTGACCGGGCGGGCAGCTTCAGCGCCACGTCAGAAGAAACTAGGTCGGATGACAGAGGCTCGGCTGCCGTGCCGCTCGAAGGCGTGCGCATCGTCGACCTGTCCCGTCACCTCCCCGGTCCACTGACCACACGCATCCTCGCCGATCTCGGCGCCCAGGTGCTGAAGATCGAAGAGCCCACGGCGGGCGACCCGACGCGCGCGGCGCCGCCGATGACGCATGCGCCGGCGACGGCTGGACCATCGAAGACAGCCGAAGCCACCGGCTCGCTGGCAGCCCTGCTGCTTGCCGGCCATCGCTCGGTTGCCCTCGATCTCAAGCAGCCCGCCGGCCGGGAAGCCCTCGTCGCCTTGCTCGCCCACGCCGATGTGCTGGTCGAGAGTCTTCGGCCCGGCACCATGGCGCGCCTGGGGCTCGATCCAGAAACCTTGCGACTGCGATTCCCGCGCCTGGTGATCGCTTCGATTTCGGGCTTTGGTCAGCAAGGGCCGCATGCTTCGCGTGCCGGCCATGACCTGACCTACCAGGCTCTGGCCGGGTCGCTGGCTTCGATTCCAGCAGCGTCTGGCGTGCAGGTTGCGGACGTGACCGGAGCCTGGTCAGCGGCGACCGCGATTACGGCCGCACTGCTGCGTCGTGCATCGACGGGTGAAGGCTGCTGGATCGATCAGGCGCTATCCGACGCCGCGGGCCATGCCGTGCTCACCGGCTGGGCCGAAGAGACCGGTGGCAACCGTGCCGTTGGCGACGGGCTGCCGCTCACCGGCGGCATTCCTTGCTACCAGGTCTACGCGACGGCAGACGGCGGCCACTTCGCGCTCGCCTGCTTGGAGCCTAAGTTCTGGCAGCGGTTCTGCTCCTTGGTCGAGCGTTCCAAGTGGATCCCGCGTCAGTTCTCGAAGCAGCCCGCCTTTCACGAGCAGGTTGCCGATCTGATGAGCAGCCGAAGCCGGCAAGCGTGGAGCGAGCTGTTCGCCGAGCACGATCTGCCCGGCGAAGCTGTGCTGTCGCTTGCCGAAGCCCGTGAGCACCCGCAGATCGCGCACCGCGCTGTGACCCGGTTTGCCGAGGATGGTGCCCCTCGCTTGGCCTATCCCGCGCTCTTCGACGGTCAGAGACCGGCCAGCACCGACCGCGTTCCCGCACTCGGTGAGCACACCGAAGAGGTGCTCTCCGCTCACGGCATCCCGGTGCCGAAAGTCCCCGCCACCAGCCTCCGAACCCGCGCCAAACGCTGGCTCACTGGCCTGGCCAGCAAGCTGACGAGTCGATAGCCGGCTGCTGATCGCCCCAGGATTCCTCGGCGTGTCCCCCCGCCGGGCGGAAATCGTCGTTCTCGGCGTGTAACCTATCGATCTACTACCCGTAGTAGTACTAGGTATTGGAATTCCGCGGGAGATCGATTCGCATGCAAATGCTCAAAGGCACGCTCGATGTTTTGATTCTGCGCACGCTCAGTGGCGCGCCACTGCATGGCTATGCTGTTTCGCGCTTTATTCGCGAGGCCTCGGACGATGCCTTGCGGCTGGAGGAAGGGGCACTCTATCCGGCGCTTCGGCGGCTGGAGAAGAAGGGCTGGATCGAGGGAGCGTGGCAAACGACCCAGACCGGGCGGGAGGCTCGCTTCTACCAGCTCACGGCCTTGGGACGTGGCCAGCTCGACGTCGAGGTGACCGCGTGGCGACGCTACGTGGCGACCATGAACCAGGTGCTCGAGGCACCTTTGCCCGCTTCATCTCAGGCGTGAGCGATCCGGCTCGAAAGACCCGGTCGCGGGCCGCCATCGTGCCGCTGCCAGTCGACCAAGATGTCGATCGTGAGCTGGCGTTTCACTTGCAGGAGTCCGAGCGCGAGTTGATCGCGGCGGGCTGGTCATCAGCGGACGCTCGGCAGGAGGCGGAGCGCCGTTTCGGAGATCGCAGGCACGTTCGCGCGGCGTGTCGACGCATCGTTCACGATCACCGCCGCGCGAGGAGGCGTGCAGCCATGCTGGAAGACCTGATGCTCGATCTACGCTTCGGCTGGCGCGGCTTGCTGCGGCAGCCCCGTGCGGCGTTTCTCGCCATTGTGACCATGGGGCTCGGGATCGGAGCCGTCAGCGCCCTCTTTACCGTTGCCTACCAGGTTCTGTGGTCGCCGCTCGCCTACCCGGAAGCCGAGCGTATCGCTAGCCTGAACGAGCGCAGCGAGACCGGACGATCGATGCCGGTGTCGTCGCCCAACTTTGCGGATTGGCATGAGACGTCGCGGTCGTGGCAGGCCATGGCGACCTACAACAGCGGCGCTGCGCCGACGGCGGTTCGCGGGTTGGAGGAGCCGGTGCGCGCGACCGTCACGTCTGTTTCAGCCGACTTCTTCGGTGTTTTCGGCGTCGCCCCGATCGAGGGGCGGGTCTTCGACTCGGCCGAGCCCCTCGACGACGGCACCGTGCCGTTTGTGGTGAGTGAACGGTTCTGGCGCAACCATCTCGGGAGCCGCGATCTGGCGGGGCTGACGGTCGAGATCTACGGATCGCGCGCCACGGTCTTGGGCGTGATGCCGGAGTCTTTCCGCTTCCCGGAGACCGCGGAAGCCTGGATCGCCTACGACCCGACCACGGACGGCATTGGACGGACGGCCCACAACTGGCAGGTCGTGGCCCGCATGAGCGGAGACACGGCGCTTCCCGCCGCCGCGGCCGAGATGGACGTCATCGCGGCCACCCTGGCGACCATGCATGCGGGTGAGAACGATGCGGTCGGCGTGGTCGTGAAGCCGCTGCGCGACGTCCTCGTGGGCTCGGCGCGCCAGCCGCTCTATCTCCTCTTTGGGGCCGCGGGCTTGCTGCTGCTGCTCGCTTGCGCCAACCTGACCAGCGATCTCCTTGCACGGTCTGCTGCCCGCCGCGACGAGATGGCCGTACGCGCTGCTCTCGGTGCTGGGCGCCTGCGCATCGTTCGCCAGATGCTGGTCGAGACTGTGCTGTTGCATTTGCTGGGTGCCGTGGCCGGGCTCGGCGTGGCCTGGGCTGCCATTCGCATGCTGGTGGCACTGCGTCCATCCCAGCTTGCCCGCCTCGACGAGTTGGCGATCGACGGTACGGTCTTCGCCTTTGCCCTCGGCACCGCGCTGGTCACCGGTCTGGTCTTCGGCCTTCTTCCAGCGCTCAGCAGCAGCGACACCATGCGCGGTGTCGGGCGCGGCGGCCGTGGCACGCAGGGCCGACGACGGGGCCGCGCCTGGGATGTCCTGGTCGCCTCCGAGTCGACCTTGGCGCTGGTCTTGCTGCTCGGTGCAGGCTTGGTGCTACGCAGCTTCGCGGGCCTGCTGGCAGTCGACTTCGGCTTCGACACTGAGCGTGTCCTGACCCTGGATCTTCTGCCACCGTCGATCACGGTCGACGAGACGGACGAGGGTGCGGAAGAACGCGCCAAGCAGCTCCGCAACCAGCAGCTGGACCGCGCCCTCGCGGCGACGGCAGCCGTGCCTGGGGTCCGTCATGCTGGTCTGATTTCGGAGCTGCCCCTCAGCGGGCGCGACAGCCACGGCGCGATGTGCGTGGACAACTTCGATCGCCTCGAGAACGGCCACTATCGTCTGGTGAGCGGTGACTACTTCCGCGCCATGGGCATTCCCTTGGTCACTGGCCGCTTGCTCGACCAGCGCGACCGGTGGGGAAGCGCGCCGACCGTCGTGGTCAGTACGAGCCTGGCGGCCCAGGTCTGGCCCGGTGAGAGCCCACTCGGCAAGCAGATTTGCTCCTATGGGATGGATGCGGACGGTGAAGTCATGGCAACCGTGGTCGGCGTGGTCGGCGACGTCCGGCACGATGGCCCCGCATCGCCCACGGAGCCGACCTACTACCTGCCACTCGCCCAGCGACCCTTGCGTGCCTATGCGCCGGTCATGGTCGCCCGCAGTGAGCGAGACCCGACCACGCTGATCGCGCCGGTTCGTGCGGCCCTTGCCAACGCCGTGGCCGACATGCCGGTGGCGCCGCGAACGATGCCGGAACGGCTGTCGGATCACCTCGCGGCCCGCAGCTTCGTCCTCATGCTGCTCCTGGCCTTCGCGGTGATCGCCGTCGCCTTGGCGGCGACCGGGGTCTACGGGGTCGTGGCCTACGGCGTCAGCCAACGCCAGCGCGAGATGGGCATTCGCTTGGCCCTGGGCGCCCGCCCCGTCGCGGTGATCCGAGCGGTCATGGCCCGGGCACTCGCCGTCGTGAGCATCGGGCTGTTGATCGGTGTCCTGCTCGCCCAGGTACTGGCGCGCTGGCTCGGCAGCATGGTGCCCGATCTGGCCGCGACCGACACCTCGATGATGCTCGCCACGGCACTGGTGCTGGCCACAGTCGCCGCGGCCGCGTGCTGGCTGCCCGCCCGCCGGGCCGCCCGG
>CALFAM010000109.1 GCA_937948815.1 uncultured bacterium | reverse complement strand
ACAACCCGCCGAACGACCCCGCAGGGGTCCATGCGTAAAGCCCGGGGCTGGCGACGACGAGCGAAGCGAGACGACGTGAGCCCCGGGTGACAAACCATTCGAAGGCGCCACGCACAACCAACGCGATCCATCCACCGACGCCCAGGGCTCACGACACGGCGCGGACGCCGAGTCCCCAGCCCCGGGCTACACCAGGCCGCCCCTACGGGGCTCCAAGACAACGGTACCGGGCCAGCACAACCGCAACCCGATCAACGACCCCGCAGGGGTCCATGCGTACAGCCCGGGGCTGGCGACGACGAGCGAAGCGAGACGACGTGAGCCCCGGGTGACGCCCGTCACGACATACCCACAACGATCAACCCGCCCGGCCACGGCCGGGTACCGGCGCGCCGTACGAATGGCGATCAATCCCATCGACAACCGGTGACGCACGACACGTCGTACCGACCTCAGCCCCTCACGACATGACCGATGCTTGCCAATGCGTCGTTACGGGCTGGCGACGAGGCGTTGCTCGGTGAGGATCTGCTCCTTGGGCGGTGGATCAGACGATGGAAAGTCGGCTGGGGGGAAGGGTTCGACGTCGTTGCGCAGGACGGTGATGTCGAGGAGGGCGGCTGGGGTGAGCTTGGCGGCGTTGGGATCGAAGGCCCCGGCGGCGGCTACGAAGAGCTGGGTGCCGAGGGGTCGCAGCACGCTGTCATCGTCGAACACGCTCTTCAACCGACTGTTGAACGCATGGGTCACCTTGCTGCCGAAGTCGGACAGTGCGGCGATGGCCTTGGCCGGCTTCTTTCGGGCGTTGGTGGTGAAGCGGCTGAGCGCCATCCCGGCGTCGCGGGCGCCGTCGATGATCCGGGATTCGGTGGCCAGGAGACTCTCGAACATGGGTTCGCCGGCACCGAGAGCTTGCTCGACCATGGTGCGAACGATGGCCGGCGTCGGCTGGAATTCCCGTGCTTGCTGATCAAAGCCGGGCGTGGTGCGCAGGCGCTGCTGAATGTCGCCCAGCAAGCGCGCGAGGTTGATGGCTGTTTCCTGGCTGCGCGCCATGGCCGCTCGCAGGCGCGGGTCTGCCCAATCCCAGAACGGCTTGCCCACCAGGTCGAGGCGCAGGGTGGTGCCATCCGGCGACAGCCGGGCTTCGGTCGACGGTGGCAGCGCCGCCCAGGTGAGCATGGTGGCCGCTGGTACATTGCTGTTGAAGCGCTGTGGATCCTGAAAGTAGTACCCGGCGAAGCTGGTGCGCAACGCCACTTGCAGGGCCTTGGACATGGCGCCATAGATCCGACGGTTGCTGCCCGCTGGCGCTTTCAGCCAGGCCGCACCGACGGCGGGTGGCAGGCTCAGGTGCAGGCTGAGCAGGGTGTTGCCGATGTTGTTGGTGCCGCGGGCGTGGTCTGCGCCGGGCTCACAGCTACAGTCATCGAGCGCACGGTCGAGATCACCGAGCCAGGCATCGAGCGAGCCCGAGGTGGCGCCGTCACCATGGGCGGAAAAGGCCTCCGGGAAGTAGGCCTCGATGTAAGGCTCGAGCTGAAACTTGAGCGCTTCTTGCTTCATCGACGGCGACGCTTGGGCAAAGGTATAGCGGTAAGAGAAGCCATCGGCGTCGCGCACCCGAACGCCGTTGGCAGGCACCTTGAAGCTCGCACCGACGGTCAGGCTACTGGTGACCTCGCTGTGATGGCGCGCGATGGTCACGGCATCGGACGATGACAGGTCATAAAGCAGCAATCTGCCGTCATCGTCGACCACGTTCAGGGTGGCAAGGCTGTCGTTGAGCTGCTCGACCGTCTTGCTTCCCCAGGGCACGTGGACGGCGACCCGGCGCTGGCGTGACACGTCATGGGTCAGCGTCGCCGTGCCGAGCGACACACCCGGCATGGGCGTCAGTAGCAGGGTTCGGAAGTCCCCTTCGACCGCGGCGCGTAGCAAGCGCCCGACGCCAGGCTGAGCAAAGTCGAAGGTCACGTCGACCAGGGCGGTCCGGGTAGTGTTCTTTTGATAGCTCGCGGCAAACGAGAAGTTGTACTGTCGATTGAGCGCATCGATCGCACGGTTGTAGAACGCATCCTTTTTCTGCAACAGGTTGTGGATGGTCGTGCGGACCGCTTCGACACCGTCGAGATCCAGTTCGCGATCGAGAAACGTTCCGAGCTTCGCCGCCAACCACGCATCAATCTTCTCGAAGCTCGCCTGGTCCACGACCTGCTCGATCCGGTCGAGTCCCAGGCGGTCGTTGACCCGCTTCTGGAGCCCCTCGAGCGAGGCCTGAACCGTGCTGCCGTCGAGCAGGCCCAGGGTCTGCTGCGCCCGCTTCTTCAACCGCTGGACAGCCTTACTGTCGACCAGTGGTGCCAGCAGGTCGTTGCCCAGGGCATCGGCGAGCCACTGCCCTTCCGGCGTCTGCGCGAAATCGACCCGACCGAGCTTCTCCTTGAGCGAGCGCTCGAGGGACGCGGCATCGGCTTGCACGATCTCTTGCAACCAGCCCGTGAGTGACGACAGGTCGACCTTGGCGTCGAGCTGCGACCAAATCCGGCTGGTGATCTGATTGGGCAGGTCATTCCACGCTGAGATCAACGACTGTGCCCGCGCCTTGGCTTCGGGGAACGCTGTCTGTGGATCGAGGCCGGTGACGTCTTCGACCAGCTTGGCGACATAGCTGGCGCCCGCCTCGCCGAGCAGCCCGGAAACCTTTCGATTCGGATTCGTCCAGCGAGACAGGGCCGCGAAATCGTCCATGACCTGGGCGCTATCGAGCCCGAGCACACCGGCGATGAGCTGCTCGAAGGTCGCGGGCAAGAAGGCGCCGGTATTGCCCTGCACCGACGCCGACGCATTGAGTGCAAAGTCCCACCCTTTCTTGCGCAGCTTGAACAGGCGCAGACGAATCTTCTGATCGTTCTCATCCGCGCTGGCACGCGAAATCGCCAGGGCAAAACGGCCGCTGGCCGAAAATCCGAGGCGGGCGTCGATCCCAGCCTGGATGCGCAGGCCGATCTCGCCCGCCAGCTTGCCAGCGGTCACCTCACGGACCCAGTTGCCGCTCCAGCCAGCTTGGCCTTTGACGCTGAGCGCGAACGAGCCATCGACCTCCGTAAGCACCCACGTGCCCGGTGCCAGCTTGCTCGGGCCCGTGACGCCCCGCGGCATCACCCAGCTTTCGAGAACGTCCTCGACCACGGTACGCGCGCCAGAATCAGCTGGAAGACGGCGGATGATCGCATAGGTTCGCTCGTGGGCGGCATCGACGCCGAAGCTTGCCGCGCCCGTGGTCAGGGCGACGCCGGTCGAGGCGTTGATGTCATAGCCCCAGCGCAGCATGGCGAATCGCTCTCCGTCTTCCGCCGGGATCTCCACTCCAGCGGCGAGCTCGTCCGCCAGTCCGAGAGAGGCAACCAGCGCAGACGGGTCGTCGCGGACTTCGAATCCGGCATTGACACCACCATGCGCCCGAAACGTCGCCTGGGTGGCACCGCTCCCAAAGGTCAGGTCACCCTGGGCACGTGCCTGGAGCGTTCCGAGGGTCACTGGCACGCTCGGGAAGGGCTTGTCTTCGGCCAGCGCGATGGCCAACGCCGGATCGCGCGGCGCTGAAAGATCAAAGCCCATCGAGCGACCGGGCCCCAGGTTCTTGGTCTTCTCGACTCGTAGCACGTCCCCGCTCATCGCGCCTCTCCTCTCATGAAATGACCGCTCGCGACTTGCGCCTTCGCGTACGGGCCTGGTTTCGACCAAACGGGGCGCGTGGCTCGTGCTGCCAAGCTCGCGGTCGGCCGGTGCACTCCGAGCATGACGACGCCGGACTTTGGCCGAGCACCAACGTCCACCGTTCGAGACATCTCTCCCACGAGGGCAACCGTCGGCGGCTGCTTGGCATGAAACAACAACGTTCTATGACCGCATGCTATCGCGCCGGTCGACGTGGCGGCCAACACGACGATCGTCCCGCCGACAAGCGACGCCAAGGAGAAACTCCGAACTTTTCCCATCGGAGTGCTTGAGCGCGTCACATGAATATGCTATAAAAGCAAAAACTAGGAGAGATGATGTCCCCACTACAGCCTAAGCATCTGCTGCGCCGACGACGCTTGCTCACCCTTTTCGTCGTTCTGATCGCAAGCCTCCCCGCACACGTCGTCGCAAACGACCTGAACGCACCAACAGGCGACCACACGACCACCGATCCACTGCTCGCGATCTGGCTCAAGCCACGCCCCGGCGGTATTCTGGCGCGCGAAGCCCTCGCCGCCCGGAAGCCCGCGATCGACACGCTGGTCACTGAGCTTCGCGCCGCTTTGATCGATCTTCGGCCGCCGCTGTCCTTGGACAACGGTGAAGAGCAAGCCTATTTTGCCCTGCTCGAGGCCAACCAAGGCATGCTATTTCACCATGAACGAGCGACCGTGCGTTCCGCGCTCGAAGCCATCGAAGCCCTGCGCGCCGACGCACGTGCAGCGTTCGTGACGCAGGTACGCGACGCCATGGACGACAGTCAGGAGACCATCGCGCTCGCCATCGAAGGGCTGGGCGGCCAGGTGTTGCGTCGAGTGGACCGCGCCGGCGCGCTCACTGCCCGCCTACCCGCGGTCTCGATTCCCTTGCTTGCCGAGCATCCGCTGGTCGCTCGCTTCGAGCCTTTGAAGCCCGCCGTCCCCGAGCTCGACGCCCAGAAACGCTCCCTCGGCCTCAGCGTGTTCGGCGGCTTCTGGGCCGACGGCTTTGCCGGCGAAACCCTCGACGCGGGTGTACTCGATACCGGCGTCCAGCAGAACCACCCTGCCCTCGACCACCTGAGCTTCGAGAGCAACCTCGGCACCACCGACGCGGACGGCCACGGCACCGCCATGGCGGGCATCCTGGCGGGCAATGACGCCGAAGAGAATCGAAGCTGCCTGACCGACGGGCTGTACTGTGGCACCGCCTGGGCCATGGATACGATGCTGATCGGTTCCTCGGCTTCTCCGGACGTGATGGCCGATGCTGACTGGATGGCGACCCAGGCGCAGGAAGATCCCGAGGCGATCAATCTGAGCGCCGGCTACGGCCGCGCGGACGACATCGACTACAGCGGCTTCGACGCTTTCTGGGACGGCTTGGTCGATGATCTCGGCATCTTGCTGTGCACCTCCGCGGGCGACGGCGGCGATGGCACGACCACGATCACCCATCCAGCCTCGGCCTATAACGTCTTGTCGATCGCCAACCTCGACGACCAGAACGATTTCGATCGCACGAACGATGTCATCGCACCGAGCTCCAGTCGCGGCCCGACCCTCGCCGGTCGTAAGAAGCCGGATCTCGCAGCCCCGGGTGCGTCGACGCGGACGACCTCGAACGACTGGGCCGTCGGCCCGGACTTTCTCGACGTCGGCGGTACCAGCGCGGCCACGCCACACTGCACGGGCGCTGCCCTCCTGCTCGGCCAACAGCTCGGCACGGCGAATCCGCTGATGCTGCGCGCGTTGCTGATCAATACCGCGGACACCTGGAGCGACGGCGGCACCTCGGGGGATCCGAGCGACGACGGCCCGGTCGCTGGCAGTCAGTGGAACCCGACCTATGGGTGGGGCTCGATGGACCTCCTCGAGGCTCACTTCAATGCGCCCGACGTGATCGTCGATACCGTGGGCGACGGCCGCGGCGCCAGCCCGGCGGACCGCTACTACCGAACCGACTCCGCTTCGGGCGAGAAGCTGACCCTCACCTGGAACCGCCATGTCGGCTACGCCGGCAACAATGAGCCGACCGCGGTCGAAGACCTGACCAATTTGGATCTACGGGTCTTTGCGATCAACAACTTCGGCGCCGGCGCAGAGGTCGCAGCCTCGCAGTCGACCCTCGATAACGTCGAGCAAGTGGCCGTCTCCGGCGGGCGCAGGGTGGCCAAGGTGGAGTTGATCGGCGACATCGATCCGGACGTTGGCGTCGAGACCTTCGCCATCGCACTCGAGGAGGACTGGCAGCCAGCCGAGCCCCCCAACTATCGGTTCTCCGCCGTGCCCCAGCCCGTGGCTCCTGGCCGCTTCTCGCCGGTCGTGGTCGAGATCGAGAACCTGGGTGACTTCCCTTCCTACAACAACGAGGTATTGCTATCCGTTCCCGCCGGCTACGACGTCGTGGGGACCGCCAATCCGCAGGCCGTCTTTCGCCTGAGCGACGGCGAGCCGCGGCGTTCGAGTTGGCTCATGCGTGCTCCGTGCGACCTCGATCCTGTGACCTTCGGTATTTCCAACGAGGCCAACTTCTGGGGCGAGACCTTCGAGGGAGCCGACACGTTCATGCTGCAACCGAGCGTGACGGCGTTGGTCGAAGGCGAGCAGACTGTGCTCACCGGCGCCGAACGTACGCTGACCTTCGGTGTCCAAACCGACCGCTGGTCGGCGGTCGATCTACTACCAACCACCGGCTTGCTCGACCTGTGGGGTGATAACGAGATGTGCATGCCGTCGCCCTACCAGACGTCGACCGAGTTCATCGATCGCCCCGAGCTGATCGTCGCCAATGGCACGTTCTACGGTGACGATACGCACTATGCATTGGTGACGCCGGAAGATGGCGATCGGGACGGTGATTTCGCGTACACGGTGGAACACGCCGTGGCGAGCGAGCTGGCTCTGGAGATGCCCGAGACCGTCACCTTCGCCGATGGGCAACGCCTCGCACTTCGGCAGGTTGCGGTCGAAGCCGGGCGTCGCTACCAGGTGATCGCGACGCCCGGTCTCGGCAGCAGCGCGGACCTCGAGATCCTCGGCTATGACGCCGATCGCGACGACGGCGACCGCGCCAATGCCGACTTCGCGCTCGACAACGCACCGGCCGGGGGGGCAGAAGAGATCGGAATGTTCGAGGCCACCGCCACCGGCGCGTTCGGTCTGGCATTGCTCAACAAGACGCGCGGCGCGACGACGGTGGATCTGCTGGTTCGTGAAGTCCTGTTCAGCGACGGCTTCGAGTCCGGAGACACCAGCGCGTGGTCCGACACCACGCCTTGATCTGGAATTGAAACGATCACCAG
>CALFAM010000108.1 GCA_937948815.1 uncultured bacterium | reverse complement strand
TGGCTGCCGCGGTCAACGACGATACGCCGCACAGCCTCTTCGTGTGGCATCGCCTGCTGGTAGGGGCGGACGCTGGTGATGGCGTCATAGGCATCGGCCAAGGCGACGACGCGCGCGGCCAGGGGAATCGCGGTGCCGGCCAGCCCGCGGGGATAGCCGTTGCCGTCCCATCGCTCGTGATGCGCGTAGGCAATCTCCATGGCCATCCGAAGCAGCGGCTGCTCGGAACCATAGCGTTCCAGCACCGAGCGCAAGGTGTCACCGCCGACCGTGGTGTGGTCGCGCATGATCGCGCGTTCGTCCGGCGTCAGCGGGCCTGGCTTGCGGAGGATGGCATCAGGGGTGGCGACTTTGCCGATGTCGTGCAGTGGGCTACCGGTGGTCAGATCGTCGACCCAGTCGGCGTCGAGGTCGGGCTGCACGCGTCGGGTGCGCACGGCGTCGCCGAGGATTCGGCAGTAGGCGGCGATGCGTTCGAGATGGAGGCCGGTCTCACTGTCGCGCGACTCTGCGAGCTTGGCGAGGGTGAAGAGTGCCATGTCCCGGGTCTCGCGAATCTCGCCGGTCTGCTCGTGGACCATACGCTCGAGATTCTTCTGGTACTGCCGATTTTGGCGGACCAGGCGCCGGCGTTCGAGGGCGCGGCGCGCGGTATTGGCGAGATCGTCGAGCTCGAACGGCTTGGCCAAATAGTCGTAGGCGCCGGCGCGCAGGCATTCACGGACCGTCGGCAGGTCATGACGACCCGAAACGATGACCACCTGAATGTCCTCGTTGACCGGCTTGATGCGCTTGAGAAGGTCGACGCCGGTAAAGCCGGGCATCTCGATGTCGAGAATGGCCAATGTCGGCGGCTGGGTGCTGGTCGCAATCTCCAGCGCCTCGTGCGTATCGCCCGTTGCGCGTGTCGTATAACCCAGGTACTCGAGCTGCGATTTGAGCAGCTCGCGAACGGCGGGTTCGTCGTCGACGACCAAGACAAACTCTTCCATGGCTTCAATACGAATCCTAGCACGCTGGAAGGCGATGCCGAGGCTCTCGTGCCATAGCTTGACGCTTCTCGCCGCGATCGTTCATCGGCCTCGTCAAGCGAAGATCTTCAAAATGAGAAACGCTCGGCCGCCCACTGGGCAGCCGAGCGTTCGAAACACAGCAGATTCGCGAGAGGAGTCTCACGGGCCTGCCGGTGACGGGCGCTCAAACGCGCCCTTTGTACCGTCTATCGGCGCCCGCGTCCGCCACGTCCGCCGCGACCACCGCGGTCGCCACCTCGGCCACCACGGTCACCACCTCGACCACCACGTCCGCCGCGATCACCACCTCGGCCACCGCGATCGCTGTCGCGGCTTTCACTAGCCTCGGCAGCCTTGGCGAGCTCTTCCTCGGTGGGCTGGTAGTTGGGGTCTTCGAGCAGAACCGCCTTGCGTGAGAGCCGGATCTTGCGGTTCGCCGCGTCGATGTCGAGGACCTTGACCTCGATCTGGTCGCCCTCGCGCACGATGTCGGTGACCTCGCGCACGCGATAGGGCGCCAGCTCGCTGACGTGCAGCAGCCCCTCGGTACCCGGAAGGATCTCGACGAAGGCGCCGAATGACTCGACGCGGGTCACCTTGCCGTTGTACTTGCGGCCGATCTCGGGCTCCTCGGTGAGGCGTTCGATGATATCGATCGCTCGCTTCGAAGCCATGCCATCCGGTGCCGCGACCACGACCTTGCCGTCGTTCTCGATCTCGACCTCGCAGCCCGTCTCTTCCTGAATCGAGCGGATGGTCTTACCACCGGGGCCGATGATGTCGCGAATCTTCTCGCGGTTGATGTGGATGGTGGTCAGGCGCGGTGCGCGCTCGGAGACCTCGGTACGCGGCGCGGGCAACGACTCGGCCATGCAGTCGAGGATGTGCAGACGGCCACGGCGGGCCTGCTCCAGGGCCTCACCCATGATTTCACGGCTGACGCCACCGATCTTGATGTCCATCTGCAGCGCGGTGATGCCATCGGCGGTACCGGCGACCTTGAAGTCCATGTCGCCATGGTGGTCTTCCTGGCCGGCAATGTCGGTGAGAACCGCGAAGCGCTCGCCTCGCTTCACCAGGCCCATGGCGACACCGGCCACCGGTGCCAGCACGGGCACGCCGACGTCGAACAGGGCCAGGGAGCCGCCGCAGACCGACGCCATCGACGACGAACCGTTCGACTCGAGAATGTCCGAGACCAAGCGGATCGTGTAGGGGAAGTCGTCCTCGGGCGGCAGCACCGGCGTCAGGGCCCGCCGTGCCAGGTTGCCGTGGCCGATCTCACGCCGGCTGGCGCCGCGCAGGAACCGCACCTCACCGACGCAAAACGGCGGGAAGTTGTAGTGCAGCATGAACTTCTGGAGCGCTTCACCTTCGTATCCTTCGACGATCTGCGCATCGCGCTTGGTGCCGAGGGTCGCGGTGACCAATGCCTGGGTCTCGCCGCGGGTGAAGACGGCCGAGCCGTGGGTCTTGGGCATCAGGCCGATATCGATCGAGATGTCGCGGATCTCGTCGAGGGCGCGATCGTCGAACCGGCGCTGATCCTCGAGCACCGCCTTGGCGAGCATCTTCTCCTCGAGATCCTTGATGATGCGCTTGGCGTGCCCCTTGGTCTCGTCGTCGTCTTCGTAGCGGGCGTAGAGCGGATCGACGACCTGCTCGATTGCCGCCTTGCGCTCGAACTTGCCCTTGGTGTGCAGGGCGTTCCAGAAGTCGTTGCCGATCTCTCGCTCGATCTCCTGGTAGAGCTCCTGCGGATAGCGCTCGGGCGTCTGCCAGACCGGCTTCTGCAGTCCGGATGCGCGGAACATCTCGTGCTGGGCGCGGATGACCTTCTGCAACTCGTCGTGCCCCGCGAAGATGCAGTCGAGAATCTCCGCTTCGGAGAGCTGGTTGGCGCCCGCCTCGACCATCACGATGGCCTCTTCGGTGCCAACCACGATGAGGTCGAGGTCAGACACGTCACGCTCGCTGAGCGTCGGGTTGAACACCCGCTCACCGTCGATCATCGCGACACGAACCGCGCCGATCGGGTGGTAGAAGGGAATGTCCGACAGGGCGAGCGCGGCTGAGGCGCCGTTGATCGACAACACATCCGGATCGGTCTCGCCATCAGCGGAAAGGACCATCGAGATGATCTGAGTCTCTGCGAAATAGCCTTCGGGGAAGAGCGGGCGCAGGGGGCGATCGATCATCCGGCAGCCGATGATCTCCTTCTCGCTCGGGCGTCCTTCGCGCTTGAAGAAGCCTCCCGGAATCTTACCCGCGGCGTAGGTGTACTCGCGGTAGTCGACGGTGAGCGGCAGGAAGGGGCGGGGCGCTGTCGGATCGCCGGCCATACAGGCGGTGGTGAGCACGACGGTGTCGCCACAGCGGACCAGGCAGGAACCATTGGCCTGCTTGGCGAGGTGCCCGGTCTCGATGGTCAGGCTGCCGTCGCCGATCGCGACTTCTTTAACTTGTTTCATGAATCATCCTTGAATGTGGGGTGCGCGGCTTCGGCCGCGGCATTGGGGTGCGCCGAGATTTCGCCGCACGGCGGGCTCGGCCTGGCCGGAGTACACAGACTCCGACCGATCATTCGGGCAAGTTGGCGGAACCACCGGGGGGGTGGCCCCGCAGGGCTGTAGGGGCAGGCCGCAAGGCCGCGAGACAGCTACTTGCGCAAGCCGAGCCGTTTGATCAACTCTTGGTACTTCTCGGGCGAACGGCCCTTCAGATAGTCCAGGAGGCGGCGCCGGCGGCCGACCATCTTGAGCAGGCCTCGGCGGCCGTGATGGTCTTTCTTGTGGGTCTTGAAATGCTCGGTGAGCTCGTTGATCCGCTGGGTGAGCAGAGCAACCTGCACCTCGGAGGAACCCGTATCAGTCTCGTGGGTCCGGTACTCTTCGATGATTCCAGTCTTCACTTCAGTCGTTTGAGCCAAGATCAAGCTCCTTGTCTTGGATGGGCGGCACGCGTTGGGTGCCGGTCGTTATCTTTCGTTCTTTCTTCTATGGCGACTTTAAGCTTTTTGCCGGCCGAACGGAAGCCTGCGCAGCGAACAAGAGGCGAATTCGCGGTCAGCGGAAGACCACCTTGGGCTGCACGATGCCGACGTTGCCGGCGCCGATGCGCTCGACCACGGCGCCGACCGCGATGAAACGGTGGCGGCGGTCGATCAGCTTGACCCAATCCCCCTCCTTGCCTTCGATGCCGCGCACCAGGACCGTCTGGCCGTTCTCGATCCGCCGCTCCTGTTGGGCGTCGGCAGTAACCTCGGAGAAGGGTAGGGGGATGGCGTCGAAGGGGAGCCAGGCAGAACCCAGATCCTCCTCGGCGTCCATGCGATCCCGCAGTGTCTCGATCGTCGCAGCCGTTTCGAGGTCGTAGAGGTTGCCGATCTGGGTTCGCCGCAGACTCGCCAGCGCCGCACCCGTACCGACGGCCTGACCGAGCTCATGGGCCAGGCTGCGGGCGTAGGTTCCCGACGCGCAGCTCAGGCGGAAGGGGAGGTCGGTACCAGGCTCATAGGAGGCCAGGGCCTCGTAGGAGTAGATGTCGACCGGCTTCTTCTCGTCCGGTGTGGCCTCACCGCGGCGGGCGAGCTCGTAGTACTTCACGCCGCCGACTTTCTTTGCGCAGTAGGGCGGCGGAGTCTGCATGTAGGTGCCGACGAAGGCGCCCATGGCGCGCCGGATGGCGTCGTGGGTCAAGCCTTCGGTCGACTGCTCCTCGGCGACTTCTCCTGAGATGTCGTAGGTATCGGTACGGATGCCGAAGCGGACGGTTCCTTCGTAGACCTTGGGCGCTTTGATGAGGAAGCGCGTCAGTCGCGTGGCACGGCCGACGGTCAGGATCAACAGGCCCGTGGCGTCAGGGTCGAGGGTACCGCAGTGACCGATTTTGCGCGTACCGAGAAGACGGCGTGCCTGCATGACCACGTCGTGCGAGGTACAGCCCGTCTGTTTATCGACCAACAAGAGGCCGTTCGTGAAGGTATTCATCGTCTCGGGTTCATCTTTGGGGACTCGAGCCAGGGTTTCCGCAGCGTGGACCCATGAGGCAAGCCAGTATGGCCACTGAGAGTCGGGAGCGCGTTCGCGGAGAATCTGCTTGCTTGGGCTTGGGCCTGGCTGGACGGTCGCCTCGGTAAAGGAATAAGGGGTGGATGGGAAGCTTAGGCCTCGACCGCTTCGGTCAAGGCATCGAGCGTCTGACGAAAGAGGACCTCGCGCTCGCCGCGGAGGGTGAATCCTGCGGCGTTCGGGTGACCGCCGCCGCCGAAGCCGCGGGCCACGCGCTCGACGTCGATCGCGCCGCGACTGCGAAGGGAAACCTTGTAGGAGGCTTCGTCGACCTGGCGCATCAGGGCGACAGCGTCGACGCCGGCGATCGAGCGCGGATAGTCGATCAAGCCTTCGGAGTCGCCCTCGCGGGCGCCCGCACGCTGCGCCATCTCGCGGGTCAGCCAAACGGTCGCAACCCGGCCGTTGGCATGCAGCTCGAGGGTACGAAGGGTCTCACCGACGAGCTTGATCACCGCCGCGGGCTGCGACTCGTAGAGCCAGCGCGACACGGTTTCCGGACAAGCACCGGCGCGCATCAGGCTGGCGGCCGCTTCGAAGGCTTCAGCATTCGTGTTGGAGAATCGGAAGCCACCGGTATCGGTCACCAATGTCAGGTAGAGCAGGGTAGCCGTGTCCGCGTCGACCGGGGCCGAGAGCGCATGCGCCATGCGGTAGACCATCGCACCAACAGAGGCGGAGTTGGTGTCGATCCAGTTGACCACGCCGTAATCGTCATTGCCGAGGTGATGGTCGATGTTGAGCACCGGAAGCGCTTCGATCGCCGCTGGCAAACCCGCACGCTCCGGTGTTGGGCATTCGAGCACGACGAGGCGTTCGAATGCTTCCGGGAAGCCTGCAGGCGGCGTTTCACCGATATGAACGGCGTCATTGCCGGGCAGTGGCCGGTAGACCGTGGGCGCAGGATCACGCATCCAGATGACCGCCGACTTGCCGAGGGTCGCGAGGAGCCGCGCCAACGCGAGCGAGGAGCCGATGGCGTCGCCGTCCGGATGGATGTGGCTGGTGATCAGGAAACGATCGTGATCCTGAATCTCGCGCAGCAGGCGCTCAGGAACGTTCGTCGTCATGAAGACTCTCCAAGAGATCACTGATGTGCTGGCTATGCTCGGCGCCACGGTCGAGCCTGAAGACCATTTCGGGTACGGCACGCAGGCGGAGGCGCCGGGCGAGCTGGGAGCGCAAGAAACCTGCGGCTTTGCTCATGGCTTCGACTGCGGCCTCTCGGTCCGCGTCTTCGCCCAGAATCGAAAGTCCGACGACTGCATGAGAGAGATCATTGGCGAGGTCGACCCGGGAGACCGTGGCAAGGGCCAAACGTGGATCTCGCATCTCTCGACGCATGATCTCGCACAGCTCGGCGCGAATTGCCTCCGAGACCCGGTCGCTTCTCCGGTGGCTCATGCCATGTCCTCGAGAATCTGTGGGTCCCAGTTCATCATCATTGCCTCGGGCTCGCTCTCGACCAATGTGCAGATCGCCTGGAGCTGGTGCGTAGCCTGGCGCTCGTTTTGTGCCACGAGCGCCAAGGCAATTTCCGCACGTTGATGCAAATCGTGCATGTCGGTCTCCGCGATCGACACACGGTAGCGATGGTGGATCCGCTCGATCAGACCTTTGACTACCTTACGCTTGGATTTCAGGCTGCGCGCGCCAGGCAGATGCAGCTCGAAGACCGAGATCGCGATAACCATGTTCGGATTCCGTCACCGGGCCACCTTGGTGGCCCGGCCTTTCGCTGCCTACTCGAGGGTCGCAGCGACCTCCTTGCGAACGTAGGCTTCGACCACGTCGCCTGGCTTGATGTCCTGATAGCCCTCGAGGCCGATGCCGCACTCGAAGCCATTGCGGACCTCGGAAGCGTCGTCCTTGAACCGGCGCAGCGAGCCGAGCTTTCCTTCCCAGATCACCCGGTTGTCACGCAGCAAGCGCGCGTTGGCGTTGCGTGGGATGACGCCTTCCGTGACGTACGAGCCGGCGATCACGCCGAACTTCGGCACCTTGAAGGTCTCGCGGACTTCGGCGGCACCAGCAATCTCCTCGACGAAGGTCGGATCCAGCAAGCCGGCCATCGCCTTCTTGAGCTCGTCGGTGAGCTCGTAGATGACGGTGTGGAGGCGGATTTCCACCTCTTCTTTTTCGGCGAGCTGCGTGGCCTTGCGTTCGGGCCGTACGTTGAAACCGATGATGATGGCGTCCGACGCCGAGGCGAGAATCACGTCGTTGGTCGTGATCGCGCCCACGGAGCTGTGGATGACCTTGATCTTCACCTTCTCGGTCGAAAGCTTCTCGACTGTGTCGCGCAGGACCTCGACGGAGCCGTGCACATCGCCCTTGAGGACGAGCGGGAGCTCCTTCGTCTCGCCGCCCTCGATCTTGTCGAAGAGCTGCGAGAGCGACATGCGGCTGGCACGCGGAGCCAGCTCTTTCTGCCGCTCCTCGTTGTGCCGGAACTCGGTGATGCCACGCGCCTTGATCTCGTTCTCGACCACCTGCAGGGTGTCACCTGCCGAGGGCAGGCTGTTGAAGCCCGTGACCTCGATGGGGGTCGCCGGCCCGGCTTCCTTGATCGCACGGCCGCGATCGTCACGCATGGAGCGCACCCGGCCCCAGGTGGAGCCGGCGACGAAGATGTCGCCAATACGCAGCGTGCCGTCTTGGACCAGTACGGTCGCGACCATGCCGCGGCCGATGTCTTTGCGGGCTTCGAGCACGCCACCCTGAGCGGGCAGCTCGGGCGACGCTTTGAGCTCGAGCAACTCGGCCTGGAGCAGCAACATCTCGAGCAATTCGTCGATGCCCTGGTTCTTGAGTGCCGAGATTCCGACGCTGACCAGGTCACCGCCCCATTCCTCGACGATCAAGCCGCGATCAGACAGCTCTTTCTTCACCCGGTCCGGGTTGGCGTTGTCTTTGTCGATCTTATTGACCGCCACGATCAACGGTACGTTCGCGGCTTTGGCGTGGTCGATCGCCTCGATGGTCTGCGGCATGACGCCATCGTCTGCCGCCACGACCAGAACCACCAAGTCGGTGACGTTGGCGCCACGGGCGCGCATGAGGGTGAAGGCCTCATGACCCGGGGTGTCGAGGAAGACGACCTGCTTGTCCCCGACATCGACGTGGTAGGCGCCGATGTGCTGGGTGATACCGCCCGCCTCGCCCGCAGCGACTTCCGCGCGGCGGATCGTGTCGAGGAGGGTGGTCTTACCGTGATCGACGTGACCCATGACCGTGACGACGGGTGCACGCTCGGCCTTCCCGACCGGCTTCTCGGAGGCCAGCTCGCTCTCTTGCTGGAGCTGAACCTCTTCCTCGAAGGACACTTCCATCACTTCAACACCGAGGTCCGAGGCCAGCGACTTGGCGGTTTCCGGATCGAGGATGTGGTTGATGTTGGCCATCACGCCACGCATCACCAGGGCCTTGATCAGTTCCTTGGACTTGACGCCGAGCTTCTCTGCGAACTCGCGGACCGTCATGCCTTCGCTGATCGTCACCGGAGCGTCAGGGCGCTCTTCCTTGAATGCCGGCAACTCGGCTGACGTGACCGGTGCGGGGCCGCGGGTCTCCTTACGCTCGGCGCGACGGCGCCCGCGTTCGGAGGTCGGCTTGGCTTCGATCAGCTCCTCGGGCGGTGTGGTCGACCGCGGAGCCCGCTGGTAACGCCGCATTTCCTGGATCGGCTCACGACCGGGCCGCATCGGCCGCCGAGACGGACGACGTCGCGCGCCGTAGGACGGTGGCGGTCCACCCATTCCCGGGCGCCCAGGCCGTCCCGGTGGGCGACTGGCCGGAGGCGCACCGCCCCCCATCGGCGGCCGTCCGCCCCCTCCTGCGGGGCGCGTGGCCGGAGGCCTGGAGGCGGGTGGGCGACGGGGAGGCGGAGGCGGCGCTGCGCGCTGCCCCGGAATCGGCTCGTCGGGCCGTGCGATCAGACGCGCGCGGGCTTTGGAGCGGCTCGGGCGCAGCGGTGCGTTGGAATCCACACGCCCCTGCGGAAGCTTTTCGGGCTTCTTGGGCGGTGTGGCTGCCGCAGCGCTGGTCTCCTCGGCCGTCGGTGGGCTGGCGGTCGCCGAACCCTTGGCTTCTGCGCCGGCCTGAGGCGCTCCCTCCGAACCGGCCGCGGCTGGATCTGCTGCCTCGGCTTCCAAAGCCGCATCGTGCGGGCCGGCCGCAGATGCTGCGGTTGCGGGACGAGTGACCGGAGCGACCGGAGCCGTACCCGGTGCGAAGTCTTGGTCGAGATTGCGAATCCGCTGACTGCTGACGCGCTGGATCATGGCACGCCGGTGCGGTCGGGCTGCCGCTGGGGCAGCCTCGGACGTCGGCTCCTCGGGCGCGAGAACGACCTCTTCCTCCGAGTCACGCAAGATCACCTCGCGTGGCTGCGTGAGGCGCTTGCCCTGGAGGATCGCCTGAATGACATCAGTATCGAGTGGCGTTTCTTCGCTCTCGATACGAGCCCCAATGGACTTTAGCTTGAACACGAGATCCTGGCTGGGTATCCCCATGCGTGTGGCCAGGTCTTTAACTCGAATCTTTCCCATCAGCAGGTGCGATCTCCCCGTTGCGCGTTTGCGGTTTCGTAAATCAGTGGTACCGCTGGTGCGCTAGGCCTTTGGCTTGGGATCTACGTTCGTTTCTTCTTGGCTGGCCGCGGGCTCTGCGTCCGCTCCGCTCTCGTCTGCCGTGTCGTAGGACGCGGCACTCTCGCGAAGCTGCTCGCTCTCGGCGAGGGCTTCGGACAGCGCGGCCATGAATGCATCGCCAGCAAGGCCTTCGGGCTCGGCCTGTGCCTCGACTGCCGGCGTCTGGGTCTGGGTCGTGACCCAGGCAAAGATACCGTCTGCAGCCTCGGAGCTGACACCGTCGACCGTAGCGAGTGCTTCCACGGTCACATCTTTGAAATCTTCGAGCTGGACGTAGCCGGCTGCGTTGAGGGCTTCGCCCATCTCCGCGCCGACACTGGGTACCTGCTCCCAGAGGATGCTGCCATCTTCGTCCGTGACCGGAGCCGCCGCGGTGGTCGCACCGGCCGGCTCTGGCTGCTCTTCCATCGCAGTCTGGAGCATCCGGGCCAGGGCGTCGGCGACCTCGTCCTTGACGTCGGACTCGCTCTTGATATCGATCCGGCAGCCGATCAGCTCGGAAGCCAGACGCACGTTCTGCCCTCGCTTACCGATCGCCAAGGAGAGCTGCTCGTCCTCGACGATCACGTCGAGGTGAGGATAGGCACCTTGATGCGTCACCGACACGCGGGTGATCTTGGCCGGCGCCAGTGCGCTCTGCGCAAAGGTGACCATGTCGTCGCTGAAGTCGATGATGTCAATCTTCTCGCCGCGCAACTCGCGAATGATGGACTGTACGCGAGAGCCCTTCATGCCGACGCAGGCGCCGACCGGGTCGACGTCGCGCTCGCGGCTGTAGACCGCGACCTTGGCGCGTTCGCCCGGCGCGCGTACCGCGTTCTTGATGACAACCGTGCCGTCGTAGATCTCCGGTACTTCCATCTCGAAGAGCTTGACGAGCAACCGCGGATCGGTGCGCGAAAGCACGATCTGCGGGCCCTTGGGCTGTGTGTGGACGTCGACGATGACGGCGCGGATACGCTCACCCTGGCTGTAGCGCTCGTGGCGCGACTGCTCGCCACGCGGCACGACCGCTTCCGTACGGCCCAGGTCGACGATGATGTCGCCGCGCTCGAAGCGCTTGACCGTGCCGTTGACCACTTCGCCGAGCCGGTCGATGAACTCGCCGTGAATCTTCTCGCGCTCGGCCTCGCGAATGCGCTGATAGAGCACCTGCTTGGCGGATTGGGCAGCGATCCGACCGAGGCCTTCGGTCGGCACCGGCATCAAGATCTCGTCGCCAACTGCGGCGTCCGGCTTGACCTCGAGCGCTTCCTCGACCGTCCACTCCGCGAGGGGGTCCTCGACCTCCTCGACCACGACGCGCACCTTGAATGCTTCGAACTCGCCCGTGTCCGGATCGAACGTGGCGCGAACCGGCTCTTTGACGCGATGCTGCTTCTTGGCCGCGGACGCCATGGCGTCTTCGAGCGCACCA
>CALFAM010000107.1 GCA_937948815.1 uncultured bacterium | reverse complement strand
GCTGCTGATCGGCGCGCTGACCGGCATGTCACTCATGCAGTGGTTCACGAGCACGGTCCCTACGTTGATGATGGCACCACCCCCACGCTCGATGAGAGCAGGAACCGCCGCCTGTGACGTCAGGTAGGTTCCCTTGAGGTTTGTCGAATAGAACCGATCCAGATCTTCCTCGTCACATTCGAGAAAGGGTTTGACGGCGAAGATACCGGCGTTGTTGATCAGCACGTCCACGCCTCCGAAGCGTTCGACCGCTTCGGCGACCAGGCGCTTGCCGACATTGGGGTTGCTTACATTACCCTCTACCGCAGCGACCCGGTCGGCGTGGCCGAGACGCCCAACGGCATCTTCGAGCTTCTTGGGGTCGCGTCCGTTGAGGACGACGTTCGCGCCCCGTTCGAGAAATCGGCGCGCCATGTCGAAGCCCATGCCGCTCGTGGATCCCGTGATGATGATGCTTTCTGCTCTGGCAACCATGTGGAAGCTCTCTTTGATACAAGTCGAGTCTGTCCTTCTGCGTGTGGAAGGGCAGAACGCGTCAGCGTGGCGTCCAGAGAGCGACAATCGCTCCCTGGAATGAAGTTACCTTAGGTTACTTAAGTTTATTTTGCAACTTAAAAAGTTTGGGAACTATGTTACTGTTTGGTAACTAGGAAACCGGCTGGCAAGTTGATTCACGAAGGATCGCTCAGGAGGTAGGCCATGTCCGCTTGGAAAACACTGCCCGACGATTGCCCGCTCACCGAGTGCATGGCCGTGCTCGGCGGTGCCTGGACTCCCAATATCGTCTGGTATCTCATGACAGGGCCGCGCCGCTTCAATGACCTGAAGCGTGATCTCGACGGCGTGTCAGGCAAGGTGCTGACGACGAGGCTGCGACGGATGGAAGCAGATGGTGTGGTCGTTCGCACGGTCGAGCCGACTTCGCCGCCGACCGTGAACTATGCGTTGACCGATCTGGGGCGTGAGCTGGTGCCGGTGATCGAGACCATCGTCGAGGTCGGGCGTCGGCTCAAGGCGGCGCGCAACGGGGACGCTGTCGCGCAGGAAGCCTGATCGAGTGCAGCAGACGACTCAGGACGCGGGCGGCACGGGGATCGATGCGCGCAGCTTGCCGCGATCGACCTTTCCGAGATGGGTGCGCGGCAGGTCGTCCAAGACGACAACCGTGCGCGGGTATTTGTACGGCTCGAGGCGCTCACGGGCAAAGGTTTGCAAGACGGGCTCGAGCTCGGCGTCGTTCGAGGTATCCGCCCGGCTCGCTTCGATGACGAAGGCGTAGGGCTTGGCCAGCCCGGAGGCGTCCGGTACGCCGACCACCGCGACCTCCTGCACCCGAGGGTGCTGGAGCAGGCAGTTCTCGAGCTCCTTGGGGGCCAGCCACTTGCCCGACACCTTGAGCATGTCGTCGCCGCGGCCGCAGTAGTGGAAGTAGCCATCTTCGTCCTGCCGCACCATGTCACTCGAGGCGTACCAGCTTCCCCGGAAAGCCTCGTGTGATTTGGCTGACTGCTGCCAGTACTGCAGCGCGCGCGAGTCGCCGCGGACCCACAGCCACCCGACCTCACCCTGGGGGACGTCCTGGCCGTCATCGTCGCGCACCCGCACGTCGAAGCCGGCGACTGGCTTGCCGAGGGTGCCCACGCGCACATCACCCGGATGGTTGGTCAGGAAGATGTGCCACATCTCAGCGGTGCCCAGGCCGTCGAGAATCTCCACGCCGAATGCGTCTATCCATCGCCGGTAGAGCGCTTCGGGCAACGCTTCGCCCGCGCTGGTCGAGAGACGCAGCGAGGAAAGGTCACGGCGATCCGCGCCTGGCGCGTCGAGCAGCTTGCCGATCATCGTCGGGACGTTGATCAGGATGGTTGGCCGATAGCGTTCGATCAGCGAGTAGAGCGTGTCCGTTGTGCAGCGGCCCGGAAACAGCACCGTCGATGCGCCGGCCGCGAAGGGAAAGAGCAGGTTGGAGCCGGTGGCGTAGCCGAAGTAGAGCTTGGGCACCGAGATGGTGACGTCTTCGCGGGTGTAGCGGAGGACGCCCTTGGCGTAGCACTCGGTGGTGTTGACGAAGGAGCGATGGCTCTGGACGACCGCCTTGGGTTTGCCGGTGGTGCCGCCGGAGAACAGCCAGAAGGCCGGGTCGTCAGGGTGGGTCGGGAAGGTCTCGAAGCCGTTCTCCCCGTTTGCTTCTGCCGCGCCTCGGGCCGCTGCCGCCAGGCGGGCCTCGAAGGTTTCATCGTCGACCACCAAGGTGTCGAGCAGATGGGGGCTGGCTGCGGCCGGCCCCTGCAATGCATCGAGCGTGTCGCGCACTGTGATCGCCACGCGTGCCCGGGTGTAGTCGAGAAAGTAGGCGAAGGCTTCCTCGTGGAGCTCGGGATTGACCATCACCGCGACCGCGCCGATCTGGAGGGTGCCGAAGATCGCCGCGACCATGTCGACGCCATCGGGCATGGCGATCAACACCCGCTCTTCGGCACGCGTGCCGGCTTGCCGCAGCAGCGCACCATAGTGGTTGGCCCGCGAATGGACTTCCGCGTAAGTCGAGCGCCCTTGCTCCGTGATGATGGCCACGTCGTCGCCGTGGCCTTCCGCGAGGCGGGCACCGAGAAAGTAGTCGGCAATGTTCAGCCGGTCGTCGCGACCATGATGATCGTCTCGGGGCGTGGCGGCTGCTTCGCTCATGGGTTCAACTCCTGGGTTCAGCTTCTGGGCTCGACGTCTGGGCTCGGCTTCTGGGCTTGACGCTGCGGCGCCGAGCCTGTGCCCCCATCTTTCTTCTCGAAGGTGAAGCTGTAGGTCTCGGCGCGGGCGATCTCGGGCAGTGCTTCCTTGCGGATCAGCAGGGTACGGGTCGCCCAGAGCTCTCGGAAGATCCGGTACTCGAGCGCCGTTCGGTCGAGGTACTCGACCCCGGCCGACCCTCCGGTTCCCGTGCGCCGGCCAATGATTCGTTCGACCATGCGCGCATGGCGCTGCCGGAACACCACGAAGGCCTGCTCGAGGGCGACGATCGAGTCGATCACGGCGCGTGGCCAGGCGAGGAGAGGATGCTCGCGGTAGGACTCGATGAAGAGGATCGCCGCCCGCGTGCGCATGCGCGTCGCCCGCTCGTCCGGCGCGGCTTCCTCGGCGAGGAGGTGCGCCCGCGCCCCTTCGACCTCGCGGGCATAGCGGCCACGTACCCGGTCGACATCTTCTTCCGTCAGGGCGAAGCTGGCTGCCCGTTCGCCGAGGGCCGCGAACTCGCCACGCATGGCATCGACATAGCGGTCGACGAACGCTCCCACCACGTCGCTATCCCCCTCGGCGCCCGGCACCGAGCCCTCGATCGGGGTTCGGTACAGCCATTCGCTCACGGCATCGTGAAGCGAGGGGGTGTCGCGCAGCCGTGCCTCGACCCGCTGCATGGCCAGCGAAGGGTTGCCGTCGTGCTTTTCGAGCGCCTTGAGATAGGTCTCGTGCCCGAGGGGAATGCGCTCGTCCTGGCTCAGACCCATGAGAATCTCGATCTCGCGCATCTGGGCCGACTGAAACCCGCTCGCCGGATAGAGCTTGTCGCGAAAGCCGAGGTAGTCCCGGGTCGTCATGCTCTCCATCAGCGAGAAGTGGTTGGCGAGCTGGCCGAAGATCTCCGACGCCCGGTCCAACCCCCGCACCGCCGCCGCCAGCGCCGTATCGGGCACGTACTCCTGCGCGAACAGATCCCGCGCCGACTCCAGCTCGCGCAGCGCCAGCTTGAACCACAGCTCGTCGATCTGATGAATGACGATGAACATCACCTCGTCATTCGAGAGATCAGCGTCACTCGCCTCCTGCCCCGACTGCAAGGCCAGTAGCTGCTCGACTTTCACGTAATCCCAATAAGACGTCGGCTGATCGCTCATCGTGTCTCCTCGTTGGCGAGAGCGTACAGGCCACGGCAGGGTGGAGCAATCGCCGGGACCGGTGAGTGCGAATGACGTGTCGTGTCGCGCTGGGTGTAGTGTTGTCGAAACTGTATGTGGCCTGTCGAGGCCATCGATGTGATCTCCGTGGCGCGCGGCGTGCGCTCGTGCTGGTGGGCTGGCGTTGGCAGGGTCGCCATCCGACCCGGAGACTCGTCACATGATCTGGGAGACTCGATGAACAAGACCGATCCAGCGATCTACTTTGCACACACCGCCCCCGGCGATCGCGCCTGGGAGCCGCTCGCCGATCACTTGCGCCTCGTCGCCGAGCTCGCGGCCGAGCATGCCGAAGCGTTCGGCGCGGAGGACGAGGCACGCCTCGCCGGTCTTCTTCATGACCTGGGCAAGTATGGCGAGCTATTCCAGAAGCGGCTGCGTGGTGAGGAAAGCGGGCTCGACCACTGGACCCTCGGTGCCTGGACCGCGTTGAAGCATGCCGGGGCATGCGGTTGGGCCGGGGCGCTCGTCATCGAGGGGCACCACATCGGCCTCCAGCAGGGTTTGCTCGAGCGTTATGGGCGATTGGATCCGTCTTCGTTCGGTCTGAATCCAAACCAGCAGGCGGGCAGCCAGCGCGTGATTCGCCTCTCCGAGAACGATCCGGAGCGCGCCCTGGCACGCTTGGCAGATGATGATCTGGTCTTGCCGACGGTGTCGAGGTCCTGCTGGTCAGAGAAGCACCCCGCACCGCGCGCCATGCTCGCGGTGCGCATGCTCTATTCCGC
>CALFAM010000106.1 GCA_937948815.1 uncultured bacterium | reverse complement strand
AACGCCTCTTCACGGGTTCGCCCCTCTTCGAGCTGAGAAGCAAGCGGGTTGGTGTTCTCTTGCGGTGGCCGGAGCATCGACTTCGTGGAGCAATCGTGCTCCAACACGAGGATCGTCATTACGCCTCCTGATCGCAGCCATAATCCGTTCAGCCGTTCGCCGCCCGCTCCAAAACTTTTTCGGTAACTTTCTTCGTAGAGCGACGAACATGCACGGGAGTCTATTGCCCGAGATGGCACCATCATAACGCTCTGGAAGTGATTGCGCCATCACCCCTGCAGGAAGACTTCATGTGCGGCGCATGGTTGATGCCGCATGGACTCGCTGGCTACGGGGCCCCTGCGAGGGTGAGCTACTCCAGTCTCTTGCTGGTTTCAGCGTCCTCGCCGATTTGTACTAAATTTAGTACAATCGCTGGGAATCCAAATTCGTCACCTCCCCGCGCTCGTTCGAGAAGGAGATCGCCATGCCGCTCTTGCCCGTCTATCGTCCCGCTCGCCGTAGCTTTCGCGATCTCCCATCTGCCCGCCTGAGCGTGGCCGGCCTGGCCCTCCTCGGTTTGCTGTGCGTGGGTTTGTTGGGTGCTTCCTCGCTCCACGCCGAAACGCTCGATCTCGACGATCCGACCGATGCGGTCAAGGCCATGCGCAAGCTTCAGTGCCACCTGGAGGACGCAAAGCCGGCGATTTTCATGTGGACCGGCAAGGTCTACAGCCGTGTGCCCGGCGAGCGTGATCGCTTGCTGTTCACCTACGAAGGCATGAACATTCGCGCTTGCAAGACGGTGACAGATCCCGAGAAGGGCTACGGCTACCGCATGGTGTCGCGCGAGCTATTGATCTATCTGGATCCGAAAACGGGTGAGGTGGCCGACTCGTGGACCAATCCGTGGAGTGGCGAGGAGGTCGAAATCGTCCACATCGCCAACGACCCGGTGAATTCCCGCGCCCCCACGTTCGCCCACGGATCGCGCGGACCTTACGAGTTCGGCGCCACGATTCAGGATGGCCGCGGCTGGCTGGGATTCGAAGTGCCGCTCTTTTACCCCAACCCGCTGGCCGGCGACTACCAAGCCTACGTGGGCGGCACGTACCAGGCGATCGAAATGTTCAACTTCTATTTCGACGCCGAGAAGCTGGTGAGCGCGTCGGTCGGCGGCCTGGATGATGCGCACGTCGGCTGGTCGCGGGTGGCGCAGTGGCTTCCCTGGATGAAGATGGGCAGTCGCTCGGGATACATCATGTACAACGGCGCCGGCAAGCGGGTCCGTGGCATCGATGACTTGCCTGCGACCCTCAAGCGCATGATCGACGAACGCTACCCGCTCTACCGCGAACCGCCGCCGGTCGACGATACGCGGCCGAACGAGACGAGCTGGACGTATTTCAAGAAGTGGGTGGACGCCAAGAAGGATGCGTCTTCGACTCAGCCTTGAGCAGAGTCGCGGGAGATGCGGCCTGTTGTGGTGGATTCAACCTGTCGCGCTGGGTTCCGTCTGTCGCGATACCAGCGTCGGGGTGAGGTGGAGTCGGTCTGCGGGCAACGACGTTGAAACGTCCGCCGAGGACAGCCCTCACATCTCCATGACGGCCACGACGTCGTCGTCGATCGGCTGATCGGGTCGTGGGGCGAGCCAGCTGATCAGGATCAGCACAGCGAAGGATGCGGCCAGGGATACCGCGGTCGGCAGCACGCCAGGGGCGAGAAAGGTGGCCTTGGGAAGCCAGGTCAGAAAGGTCTGCTTGGCCAGGAACTCGAGCGAAAGGTTGACGCCCATGCCAGTGGCGATCGAAGCGGTAGCTGCCGCGGCCGTCACCCGCTGCCAGTTCAGCCCGATGGCGATCGCGGGCGCCAAGGCGGCGCCGAAGGTGCCGAAGGCAAAGGTACCGAGCAGGGCGATCAGGTCACCATAGGCCAGGGCGAAGGCCGCCGAGCAGAGGGCGACGACCACCACCGCAATACGGCTCCACCGAAGCTCGTTCGCCACCCGGCGGCCCAGGGCACGCGGCAGGTCATGCACCAAGGCCGCGGCGGCGATGTTCACGAACGAATCCGCGGTCGACATGATCGCCGCCAGGATGCCGGCGAAGACCAAGCCGGCAAGAAGCGCGGGAACGAAACCGAGCAGGAAGGTCGGCGATGCCGCGTCGGGATTGACGAGGGGCGGAATCTGCCCCTGCGCGACCAGGGCTGGTACGGCCAGGCCGATTCCGAGCCAGATCAGCACGCACATGGCCTGGGTGGTGCCGACGACCAGCGGCATCCACTTGAGCTTGCGCGGGTCGTCGAGCATGTAGAACTTGTGCAGCATGTGCGGCTGCCCGAGGTTGCCGACCGCGAACACGAAGAAGAAGCCGATGGCGGTGAGCAGCGGAACGTTGCCCAGGGGATCGAGAAAGGCCGGACCGAACGCGTCCGACGTCATGATGCTTTCGGCAATGGCGGCCGTACCACCACCCGCCACCACGGCATAGGCGAAGACCGCGCCGGCGGCGAGCACCATCAGGGCGCCTTGGAACAGGTCGGTGTAGACCCCGGCCACCATGCCACCGCCGACCGCGTAGAGCAGGATCAGTGTCAGGCCAGCGCCCATGGCGAGCGGCAAGCTGCCTTCTCCGAGCCAGGCGCGGGTACCGAAGATCGATTCGATCATGACGCCCATGGCCAGAAGCTGTGCCCCGAGGTAGCCAATCGTGCCCACCACCACCGCGATCGCGGCGAGGCCAGATGCTGCCCGACTCCGATACCGCACCAGGATGGCATCCGGAACGGTCATCACGTCGCGTACTTCGGCGAGCAGGCGTAGACGCTTGGCGACCACCCAGCACAATAAGCCGGCAGTGAAGCTCACCGGGATGCTGATGAACAACGAAGCCAAACCCATGCGATAGGTCAGGCCCGGCCCACCGATGAAGACGAAGCCCGAGAAGGCTGCGGACATGGTCGCGAACGCGGTCACCACCAGGCCGACCCCTTGCCCGGCGATAAAGAAATCCTGGACGGTGTGGGTGCGGCGAGCCGACCAGAAACCGATCGCTGTTACCACGCCGAGATAGATCAGCGCGACGACCACGATGACGGGCTTGTCGAACACAGGATGCGCATCCGGCATCAGTCATCACCCTCGTCAGGCACCTTCTCGGCCGGGCGACCGACTTTTGCCCGGGCGCGCAGGCGCTCCAAGTCTTCATCTCGTAGGGTCCAGCTCTGGAAGGTCCAGGCGTAGCCGAATCCCGTGACGACGAGTGGCAGCACAAAGAGCCCGAGGAGTTGGAGGGCTGCGACACGTGGTAGCCCCAGCCACGCGGGTCCTGTCAGCACCGTGCCGCGTAGCAGGAGCAAGCCGAGGATGGTGCCTTCGAGAATCACCGCCAGGGCCAGAACCACCCAAACCATGGGGCCGAGTCGCCCTTTCCGAGAGGCACCGAGCCCGATCAGCGCCACGGGAAAGAGACCCGCGACCAGCGCGAAGAGAACGGGCGAAAGCAGGCCGACAAAGGTCGCGAGGGCGACCAACGACGAAACGCCGAGAAGGATGAGAGACACGCGCTTGGCTGTCATGGGTCTCGTGACGGCATACCGCTCCTGAACGTTCACCATGGCGAGCGACCGCGCCCGCTGCTCTCACCCTTCGATCAGGCTGAAGAAATAGCCGTCCGGCGCCACGAAGGAGAAGCTCCGTTCGCCCAGCTCGTTGCGCAGAATCGGCGTCACCTCGTTTGCCGCGCTCTCGGACACGCGACGATGGTACATCTCGATGTCGCGCACGCGGTAGGTGTAGAGGGCGAAACCGATGCTGCCTGGGCGCGAGCGGTCGCGCAGATCCGGCAGGGTCGGCCCATCGGGCAGGAAGCGGATGATCTTCAGACGTCCGGAGCGAACCTTCTGCAGGTCCGAGGGTACGGAGCGCGGATCGTCGAAATCCGTGCTGATGTAGGCCTCGCCGGGCCGCAGGTCGAAGATGGCCTTCGACGCCGGTTCCGAGTCGTCCGAGCGGTGTCCGTCGCGCGCCCGCAGCAACCCGAGCACCTCGTCATAGAAGCGCAGCAGCTCGGGGCCGCCCTGCACCACCATGCCGGCGTGGGTCACTTGGCTGGTTCGCAGGTGCCCTTCTTCGGCAATCGAGCCATAGTGCGGGAGCTCATAGCCGTAGCGCTGAAAGAGTATTTGCCGGGCGTGGGGCTGAATGAGCAGCATCTCGCGGACACAGACCGCCGGATCGAGGAACGGCCGATGCTCGCCCCCCATTGGGTAAATCTCTTGCCGCTGCGGCGCCACGTAGCGCACGGGCATGGACGCGGCGTCGGCGTCTTCAGCGTGGTTGAGGATGGCATAGACGTCGCGGGTCACCGCCGCACCCCAACGCCCCCCGACGACCTTCATCGGCGCCAGGCCGAGCCCGTCGTTGCGCGGCGCGTCCCAAACCATGATGCGGTAGAGGCCGTGGTCGGCGTCCTGGTGGCCCAGGCGAATGCTGGTGAGGGCGCTGGACACGCCGTAGAGCGCCTTGGCAGCGGCCGCGTCGAAGCTGCCCGCATCGTCATCGTTCAGCCGCTGGTAGCCGAATTGGGCGAGGTAGGCGATGACCGGCTCGGGGTCGGTGGCGCCGATGCCGATCTCGTAGACCCCGGAGATCGGCGGCGGCTCCGTCGCGCGGGCTGCGTTCGGCAACAGCATGGCAGTGGCGAGTATTGCCATTCGCAACGGGCCCCAACCCGCACGCAGGTCGACGCGGGCACGAGGGCTACGATTGCGATCGCTCATGAAGCAGCTCCTTGCTGGGAGGTCGTTCGGCTGATGGTCGCTGGACGGGGGCGGTCATGGGGCTTCGATCACTTCCGCTGGTGGCGGGCCGACGACGCCGAAGTACTCGCGATAGCCGCAGATCTGCTCCCCACGAACGTCGAGAGAGATGGCCACCACATTGGCGTACGGTGTGCCACGCAACAGGCCTTCGTCCTGGAACTCGAAGACGACCCGGTCAGCTTCGGCTGTGACGCGCTCCACCTCGGTCACGGTCAGACCCTCGGCATAGGCCGCGGACACGAACTGGAAGAATGCGGCCGCACGGTCTTTGCCATGATGGGTCCCCTGCCAGGCGCCAAACGGAAAGCGAAAGACGAAGTCATCCGTGAGGCGGCCGAGAAATGGCTGCCAGACCCCCTCCGCGAGGCCATGCCGGAATTCTTCGAAGGCCTCTTCCGCGACCGTCTTGGCAGAGCGAGCTTTCGGGGCACGGCCAGCAACCAGGCTCAGGTGCAGGGTCTCGTAGGCCACGTCACGGGTCGCGGCAGCGAGTGCCTGGTAGCGCGGATCGGCGAGGAATCCCTCCGCGTGCTGACGGTCCGGGAACGACAGCACTGCATTGACCGGCCAGGCATCGGTCGTTTGCTCGGAGTCGATGCCCTCGCCGACCACGACGATCTCGGCCCGATATTCCGCCATGAGCGGACGGGTGCCTTCGAGGTATCGTGCATAGACTGATTCCTGACCAGGATGGAGGCGCCCCTGAATGAAGAGCAGCGCTGACGAGGTTCCGATCATCAAAGGCTCCGGCTGTTGACTTTGTATTAATGTCAGTACATTATGTAAAAGTCTCGCAATCAACGCAAGAGGAGAGCGATCATGGCTGATTTCCCCGTCTTCGAGCGCCACTTGGGCGTATGGGAAGGCACGTACACCCGCATGGATGCGGCGACCGGCGAAATCGTGGATCGTCACAAGAGCCGGCTGACGTGCATGCGCGACGGTACAGCGTGGTCGCAACGCAACGAGTACACGTGGGACGACGGCCGCACCGAGGTGCAAGAATTTGGCGGCACCTTTCAAGATGGTCGGCTGTCCTTCGACACCCCTCGCTTGGTGGGCGAGGCCTGGGAAGTCGACGACGACACCATCGTCCTGCGATGGGTCTACCGCCAGGAGCCGGACCATCAATTCTCCGAGATCATCACCTTAGAATCCGAAGACCATCGCGCACGCATCTGGAAGCACTTCGAGAAAGGAGCGTTCGCCAAGCTCACCGTGATCGACGAGAAACGGGTCGGCTGAGGTGGCCCGCAGGGGCATGGAGAGCTGCTGCTCTGAAATCAGGGTAGGTCGTCGAGGTCTGGCATCGTCTGCGGGCGGACCTCCGAGAGCTCACTCCGCTCAGGCACACCGCTGCCGTCCTCAATCGATGCCAACCCTCTCTTCGGTCATTTGGGTGGCCTGAAGGGACATGGACGACTGCCTTGCTCGGTGACTACAGTGCTCGGTGACTACAGGCACTTTGGCGACCTGCTGACGCGAAACGCGCGTCTGAACGGCGACGCCGAAGGCCTGGTGATGGGCGATCTTCGCCTCAGCTGGCGACAGGCGGACGCGCGGGCCAATGCCCTGGCGCACGCCCTCGCCCGTCGCGGCGTCGCGCAGGGCGACCGCGTCGCCTTACTGGCTGAAAACAGCGTTGGCTACGTCGAGGCGTTCTTTGCCTTGGCCCGCGCCGGCCTGGTCGCGGTGCCGATCAACGGACGCTTGACCGCGGACGAAGCCGCGCGTGTGCTGCAAGATTGTGAAGCGACCGCCCTGCTGACCGACGACAGCCACCTCGCGACAGCACGGGACGCGGCGGGCCAGGTGCCCTCGATCCGGTTGCTTGCAAGCCTCGAGGCCGAGCAGGGAGACGTGATCGGTCATGATCGCCTCCTCGCCGAAGGCAATACAGCGTCATTCGAGCCCCGTCAGCCCATCGGCCCGGACGATCTGCTGGTGCTGCTCTACACCAGCGGCACCACCGGCTTTCCCAAAGGGGTGATGTACAGCCATCGACGCGCCTTGCTCGGTACGGTGGTCCACGTTCTGGCCATCGGTAGCCACCGCCGCCACCGCGTCATGCTGCCGTCACCGCTCTACTCAGCTGCGGGCTTCGCGGGCATTGCATGCGCTGTCGCCGTGGGCAGCCCTTGCCACATCCTGCGCTTTACGGTCGAGAGCGCGCTCGAAACCATCGCCCGTGAGCGCATTACCTTCACCAATCTGGTCCCGACCACCGTCCGCATGCTGCTCGACCACCCGGCACGGGGCCAACACGATCTCTCCAGCCTCGAGGTGCTGCTCTACGGCGGCAGCCCGATGCCAAAGGACACTTTGCGCGACGCTTCGCAGGTACTCGACTGCGGCTTTCGCCAGACCTTTGCCACCTCGGAGACGGGTCTCGCCGGCACGGTGCTCGAGCCCGCCGACCACCGTGCTGCCCTCGCCGATCCGACTCGCGCCCACCTGCTCGCCTCGTGCGGCAAGCCCCAGGTCGGCGTCGGCGTACGCATTCTGGGTGATGATGGGCACGAGGTGCCGCGCGGCGAGATCGGCGAGATCGCCGTCGCCACGGACGCCAACATGATCGGCTACTGGAACCGTCCCGAAGCCACGGCAGCCGTGCTTCACGACGGCTGGCTGCGCACCGGCGACGTGGCGCGTCAGGATCCGGAAGGATTCTTCTACCTGATCGACCGCAAGCACGACATGATCGTCACCGGCGCGCTCAATGTCTTCCCGAGTGAGGTCGAACGGGTTCTGCGTACTCACGAAGCCGTTGCCGACTGCGCCGTGGTCGGCCTTCCGGACAGCAAGTGGGGCGAGGCGGTCACGGCCTTCGTGGTGCCCCATGACGGCTGCGCGCTCGATGAAAAGGCCATCCTCGCCCACTGCCGCGGCCAGCTCGCCGGCTTCAAGCGCCCCAAGTCCGTTCGCCCGATCGATGCCATTCCGCGCAACCCCGCAGGCAAACCCTTGCGCCGGCTGCTCCGCCAGGACGCCGTGCGTGCGCATTGAGGATCCGTCATGCAAGCCCTCGACATCGTGGTCAACCTGTGGACCGCCGACCTGACCCAGAACTACACGCCCAAGCTCAATGCCTTCTGGCAGAAAGTCAAGATCCTCGGCCAGACCGGCGCCGGTATCCCGCTCGAGGACGAAATCCGCCTGATGGACGAAGGCGGTGTGCGCAAGGGCCTGATGGTCGCCACCACGGGCGGCTGGCACGGCTCGGACATCTATTTCGAGAAGCCGATCGAGCGCATTCACGAGGTGGTCACGGCGCACCCCGACCGTTTCAAGGGCATTGTCGGCATCAACCCGTCGAACATCGTGCCCTGGCTTCGGCGGTTGGAGCATGCGGTCAACGATCTCGGCTTCGTCGGCGCGCACCTCTATCCGCACTGGTTCGGCGAGGCCCCGGATCACCGGATCTACTACCCCTTCTACGCCAAGTGCGCCGAGCTCGGGATTCCGATCCAGATCCAGGT
>CALFAM010000105.1 GCA_937948815.1 uncultured bacterium | reverse complement strand
TCGTAGGCTGAAGCTGTCGCGCGCGCTGACGGCTTCGAGCGCCTGCCGGGCAACCGCAGTGACTTCGGGCCCGATACCATCGCCGGGCAGCAACGCGATGCGATGGTGATTCACGAGGTGGGCTCCCCGAACGAGCCGTCGTGTGGCTGCCGTGTGTCGAGTCTCGCCGGGTGGTCTTGCTCCCACGCCTCGATGTCGGGCAGTCGTTGCAGCAAGTAGCCGAGTGGGTCGACGCCCTCGAGCAGGCACGTGCGAACGAAAGGGTCGACCGGGAAGTTGGTGGTGTCACCGTCTGGCAGGGTGAGTGTGGTGGTTTCGAGATCGATGCCGACACGCGCCGCCGGATCGGCATCGACGGCTTCGGCCAGGCGCCCGTGGATATCCGGGGCCACGGTGATCGTGAGCAGACCGTTCTTGCCCGCGTTGGATTGAAAGATATCGGCAAACGCGGTGCTGATGACCGCGCGGAAGCCATGGTCGGCGAGTGCCCACACCGCGTGCTCGCGCGAGCTGCCACAACCGAAGTTGCGGCCGGCGAGCAGGACCCCGGCGCCCTGGTACGCCGGCTGGTGAAGCACGAATGCCGGGTCTTCCCGCCAGCGTGCGAAGAGGCCTTGGCCCAGGCCCGTACGTTCGGTCGTTTTGAGGTAGGACGCCGGGATGATCTGGTCAGTATCGATGTCCTCGCGAAGCAAGGGCAGCATGCTGGATTCGATGCGGGTGAAGCGGGGCGTGGTCATCAGAGCACCTCGCGGGGATCGGAGATGCGGCCCGCCACAGCAGTAGCGGCCGCGGTCAGCGGGCTGGCGAGCATGGTTCGGCTGCCAGGACCCTGCCGGCCTTCGAAGTTGCGGTTGGTGGTGCTGACTGCGAGCTGACCGGGCGCAAGCCGATCGCCATTCATGCCCAGGCACATCGAGCATCCCGCCTCGCGCCACTCGGCGCCAGCCGCGCGAAAAATGGTGTCGAGCCCTCGCGCCTCGGCTTCGCGCTTGACCTGCTGAGAGCCTGGAACCACCAACATGGTGAGGCCCGCGGCCACGTGTTTGCCTTCGAGCACCCGAGCTGCCGCTTCGAGATCGGAGAGGCGGGCATTGGTGCAAGAGCCGATGAAGACGACATCCACCGATTGGCCGATCAGCTTCTGCCCGGGCTCGAGGTCCATGTAGGCCCAGGCTTTCTCGGCGGCGCCGAGCTGGTCCGGCGACAGCTCCTCGCGACGTGGCACCGTGGCGGTAATCGGCAGCGCCATACCGGGGTGCGTGCCCCAGGTGATCATCGGCTCGAGATCCCTGGCGTCGACCTCGACGCGCCGATCGAAGGCTGCGCCGGGGTCGGTGGCGAGGGCTCTCCAGGTTGCAACAGCCTCCGGCCATGCCGCGTCGCGGGGGGCGTAGGGGCGGCCTTCGAGGTACTGGAACGTCTTCTCGTCCGGACTGATCAGGCCGGCGCGGGCGCCGGCTTCGATCGACATGTTGCAGACACTCATTCGACCCTCCATGTCGAGATCCCGGATCGCCTGTCCGGTGTACTCGATCACCGAGCCGGTCCCGCCGGCGACGCCGATCTGGGCGATGGTCGCCAGAATCAGGTCCTTGGCTGTCACCCCGGTGGGCAGACCTCCGCGGATCGCCACCTCGAGGGTCTTGGGGCGACGTTGGAGTAGGCATTGGGTGGCCAGCACGTGTCCGACTTCGCTGGTCCCGATGCCGAAGGCGAGCGCACCGAACGCGCCGTGGGTGCTGGTGTGGCTGTCGCCACAGACGATGGTCATGCCGGGTTGGGTGAGGCCGAGCTCGGGCCCCATGACATGGACGATGCCTTGGCGCGGGTCGCCGAGCGGAATCAGCGGCACGTCGTGTTCGGCGCAGTGGCGCTCCAGGCGCGCGAGCTGCGCCTCGGCCTCGGCGTCGATGATCCGAAGCCGTGCGCGGTCGACCTCGGGGCGCGTCGGCGTCGAGTGGTCCATGGTCGCCAAGGTGCGGTCTGGGCGGCGAACCCGAAGGCCCCGCCGGTCGAGCTCGGCAAAGGCCTGGGGAGAGGTGACCTCGTGTACGAGATGGAGGTCGATGCCCAGCAGGCTGAGCGTGCTGGCGGTCCCGCCAGCATCGGCATCCGTCGCGGTCGACTCGACCGTGTGGGCCTGCCAGATCTTGTCGAACAGCGTCCGCGACCCGCTTGCGGTTTCGGTTGCTTCTCGGTTCATGGGGTCCTTACCGTTTCCATTACTCATGGGATCCCTGCAGTGTAGTCGGCCGGGAACGGTTCGTCATTCGCCTCGATCGGACACGGGCCTTCGAAAGGAGCGTGGGTGGTCTTGGCGGGGGACGCTGGGATGGCCTGCCTTCGGTTCTCCGGTGTGGCCGCTGGCAGGGAGTCGAGAATGCGGTTGATCGCGGCGAGGTAGGCGAGGGCGCCGGCGACCACGATGTCGGTATCGATGCCGTAGCCGTGGAACGTGCGTGTCGGCGCTTCTGGTGTGCTGACTTGCACGGAGACGGCGCCCAGGGCATCCGCGCCACCGGTGACGCTCTCGAGCCGGAAGTCGTTCAAGGATGTGGTGATGCCGGTGATCTTGCCGATGGCCTCGAATACGGCCTCGATCGAACCATGGCCGGCGCCAGCACCCTCGCGTTCGCCGCCCGGCCCGCGCAAGCGGACGTTCGCGGTCGACAGCGCCGAGCGGGCGCAGGCGACACGGAGGCCGACCAGCCGCCACTGCTCGGGAGGCGCACTGACGTTCTCGTGGACGAGGGCCATCAAGTCGGCATCGGTGATCACCTTCTTGCGCTCGGCCAGAGCCTTGAAGCGGGTGAAGGCGTCGGCCACATGGTGCTCGTCGAGCTTGATGCCGAGCGCTTCGATCCGGACACGGAAGGCATGGCGGCCGCTGTGTTTGCCGAGCACCAGGCGCGTGCGCGCGGCACCGACGGTTTCGGGACGCATGATCTCGTAGGTACGCTGGTCTTTCAGCATGCCGTCCTGGTGGATGCCGGCCTCGTGTGCGAAGGCGTTGCAGCCGACGACGGCCTTGTTGGGCGGCACCGGCATGCCCGTGAAGTCGGCGACCGCGCGGCTGGTGTGGCACAAACGCTTGTGATCGATGCCGGTTCGCAGACCGTGCGGACCGAGGCGGGTGGCGATCGCCATGACGACTTCTTCCAGGCTGGCATTGCCGGCGCGTTCGCCAATACCGTTGACCGTTACTTCGATCTGACGCGCACCGGCGCGCACGCCGGCGAGCGAGTTGGCGGTGGCCAGGCCGAGATCGTCGTGACAGTGCACGGACCAGATCACCTGCCGCGCGCCGACGGTGCGGCGCATCAACCGGGCGATCAGATCGCCGTACTCGTCCGGCAGGGTGTATCCGACGGTGTCGGGAATGTTGAGCGTGGTGGCGCCCGCCTCGATCGCTGCTGCCAGTACCTGACAGAGAAACTCGGGGTCGGAGCGGCCGGCATCTTCGGGGCTGAACTCGACATCGTCCGCGTGCTGGCGGGCGTACGCGACCATGGCGGCGGTGCGGTCGATCGCCTCGGCGCGACTGATCCCGAGCTTGTGCTCGAGGTGCAGGTCCGAGGTGGCGAGAAAGGTGTGGATGCGCCCTCTCCGGGCTGGGGTGACAGCCTCGCCGGCACGTTCGATGTCGCCGCGACAGGCGCGCGCCAGGCCCGCGATGATCGGTGCATCGGACTGGCTCCCGACCTCTCGGGCGATGCGGGCGACAGCGGCTCGATCGTCGGGGCTGGCAGCGGGGAAGCCGGCCTCGAGCACGTCGACGCCGAGGGCCGCGATCTGGTGTGCGAGGAGCAGCTTTTCCTCGCTGGTCAGCGAGGCGCCCGGGGATTGCTCACCGTCGCGAAGTGTGGTGTCGAAGATGCGTACGTAGCCGTCGTCTCGGGGCGTGGACATGATCGTCTCCAGGATTGATGCCGGGAGCTTTCATGCCAAAACAAAAGCCCCCGGCGGGTACCGGGGGCTCGTGAAACGTCTGGTCTGAATGCTGCGCGACGTGTCAGGTGCTTCCCGGCTCGATGAGCTGAATAAGAACGAGGCCAAGAAGAAGCGTCGCCGCGGCCGAAAGGGCCGGGCTGAAGCCGTCGCGCAGGTGAACCAGTGAACGTCGCATGTGGCGGCGGAGCATATGGACGACGCTCGTCCCTGTCAACACACCACCGTGGATGCACTGTTCCCTGTGCAGGTTGGAACAGGACACGAAGCAGGGACGCGAGGAGGAAATGCTAGACTGGTGGACGGTTGGCGCAGTGTCGGGATGGCTCGTGAGTCGCTTGGGCGACGGGGCTTCCGACACGGCGCGGGAGGAATCACCATCAGCGAATCGATGCCATCTGCGGCTTCCAAGGCCGAACGCAAGCTACTGCCACGCCTGACCGTATCGGTGGAGCAAGGCAGCGAGATCATCGGCGTCCTGCTGGTCGCCATCACCCTTTTGCTGACCGGCAGCTTGCTGTCGTACCACCCGGACGACCCGAGTCTGCTGACCCATTCTGCTCGGTCAACGGGTGGCGGGCCGGGGAGCACGGACAATCTGGTCGGCCCTTTCGGTGCCAATCTCGCTGCGATCTTGTTCGCATCTCTGGGCCTCGCGTCGCTGGCGGTGCCGGTCGTCTTGCTGCTCATGGCCTGGCGACGCTTCAGGCGCTTGCCTTCTGAGCGTCCCGTGGTGCGCTGGGTCGGCCTCGGCCTGCTCGCCTTGGCCGTGCCGTCGCTGCTCGAGCTCGCGCTCGGTGAGGTCGCCTGGCGAGGCGCACCGATTCAAGCTGGAGGTTTGCTCGGCGCCTTGCTCGCCGCGCCCGAGGAGCTCGGCATCGAGCCGGGGCTGCTGGTCAGCTTGCTCAACCGGAGTGGTGCGCTGGTGGTGCTGGTCGCACTGGCCGCGATTGGGGTCAACCTGGCCGGACAGTCGACCATGGGAGCACTGTTCGTCCTGCTCAAGGCGCGCTTTCTCGATCTCCAGGCTCGCTTCGACCTCGCGCAGGGCAAACGGCGAGAGCAGCGAGACAAGGAAGCCGTACGCGAGCGGGTCGTCTCGCGCCACCTCGGTCGCGACGACGCGACGCGCAGCAAGGCGGCGCCTGCGGGGCCGGCGCGGGTGCGCTTGCGCAAGGGTGCCGGGCAGTTCGCGGTACGCCGGGTCGGAGGCGCGACGGCCGAGACGCCGGACGCCGACTTCGATCTGACGCCGGAGGCAGGCGAGATGCCCGCCAAGGTCGCGCGCCCACGCATCGCCGTGGCACGGAACGAGCCCAGCGTGGCAGCGCCGGGCGCGGAGGACCGGGCAACGCCCCGGATCGCCCCGGAGCCCCGGGTGAGCGCCTCCTCCCCTACGGTCCGCAAGCGCCAGCCCAAGAAGAAGCCAGCTGCCGAAGAACCAGCTCAGACCTCGCTCGGCTTCCAGCCCGGAGAAGGGGAAGCTTCGGCCTTGCCGCCGATCAACCTGCTGGACCTCGGCCGCGACGTCGAAGAGCGCGACGAGCGTCAGCTGGTGCAGCAAGGCGAGACGATCGAGAGCGCCTGCCGAGAGTTCGGTGTCGACGGTACCGTGGTCGGCATCGAGCCCGGCCCGGTGATCACGGTTTCCGAGTTCCAGCCAGCACCCGGGGTCAAGGTCAGCCGAGTCGTTGGCCTGCAGGATGACTTGGCGCTGGCGTTGAAAGCCGAATCGGTGCGCATCGACCGCATGCCCGGTCGTTCGACCATGGGAATCGAGGTTCCCAACGACAAGCGCAGCATCATTCATCTCGGCACGTTGCTGGACGACGAGAAGTTCCAGCGCGCGCCGTCGCCCTTGACCATGGCCCTCGGTGTCGACATTCACGGCCGGCCGCAGTACTCGGATCTGGCGACCATGCCGCATCTGCTGGTCGCAGGTGCCACCGGCGCCGGTAAGAGTGTCGGTCTGCAGACGATGATCACGTCGATCATCTACAAGGCGACCAAGGAAGACGTGAAGTTCATCTTCATCGATCCCAAGCGGATCGAGCTGGGGGTCTACGCGGACATTCCACACCTCAAGACCGAGGTCGTCGTCGAGCCCAAGAAGGCTGCCAATGCGCTGCGCTGGGCGGTGTCCGAGATGGAGCGGCGCTACCGCCTGCTGGCCGAAGTCCACGTTCGTTCGATCGCCTTCTACAACCAGGCGATTCGCGATCCCGAGGTCCGCAAACGCTTGTCCTTGGCTGAATCGGACGACGTCGAGGTGCGCGAGGACGACCTCAAGGCGCTGCCCTACTACGTGATCATCATCGATGAGCTGGCGGACCTGATGATGGTGTCGGCCAGCGAAGTCGAGACCTCGATCGCACGCTTGGCTCAGATGGCCCGCGCCGTGGGCATTCATCTGATCATCGCCACCCAGCGGCCGTCAGTGGACGTGCTCACCGGTACGATCAAGGCGAACTTCCCCTGTCGCCTCGCCTACGCCACCGCCAGCCGCCACGATTCGCGTACCATTCTGGATCACGTCGGTGCAGAGAAGCTTCTGGGGCGCGGTGATGCGCTGTTCATGCCGCCGGGCACGTCACGCATTCAGCGTCTGCACGGTGCGTACATCAGTGAGCAAGAGACCGCGGGGCTGATTCGCTGGCTCAAGCGTCACGGCAAGCCGGATCTGGATCCGGACGTGGTCAAGGATCAGAAGGAGTCTTCTGCCGAAGGCGGAGGCAGCGGCGGCCACGACGACGAGCTTTTCGACGAAGCCGCGCGTCTGGTGATCGCCGAGGGACAGGGCTCCGCCAGCTTCTTGCAACGTCGCATGCGAGTCGGCTTCTCCCGTGCCGCCCGCTTGATCGACATGATGGAGCGGGATGGCCTGCTCGGTCCTTCTCAGGGTTCGAAACCGCGCGAAGTGTTGGTCAAACCGGATTTCTTCGAAGAGATCGACCACGCCCGCGCCGACGAGGAATAACCCCCTGCTCCAGACTGTCTTTTTTGGCACGCCGCACTTTGCCGTTCCAACCCTCGATGCGTTGGTTGCGAACGGCCTGGCGCCCCGTGTCGTCGTTTGTCAGCCGGATCGACCGGTGGGGCGAGGGCGCCGGCTGGTTCAGCCGCCGGTGGCCGAAGCCGCCGTGCGCCATGGTTTGCCGCTGGCTCAGCCCGAAACGGTACGCGATCCCGCGTTCATGAGCTTGCTCGAAAGCCACGCTCCGGATGTCGCTGTGGTGGTCGCCTTCGGTCAGATCTTTCGCGCGCCACTTCTCGCGCTGCCCCGCCTCGGCTGCATCAACCTGCATGCGTCGTTGTTGCCGCGATGGCGGGGGGCGGCGCCGATCCAAGCGGCGATCGCGCACGGAGACCCGGAGACCGGCGTCACCACGATGCGCATGAACACTGGGCTCGACAGCGGGCCGATGTTGCTCCAAGAAACGTTGACGGTCGGTGCGCGGGAGACCTGCCCGGAGCTGGCCGAGCGGCTGGCTGAGGTCGGTGCCGAACTGATGGTGCGCACCCTACGAGCGCTCGAAGCGGAGACGGTGGTGCCCCGCGAGCAGCCCGAACAGGGCGTCACCCTGGCACCCCGGCTGACCAAGGCCGATGGCATCGTCGACTGGCGGCAGCCCGCGGTGGTCATCGACCGTGCCTGGCGCGGCTACCAGCCCTGGCCAGGGCTGACCGCGACGCTGGATGAGCAGCCTTTGAAGCTGCTGGCCGTCGAGCCGGTGTCACACGCGGAAGCCGCGTCCGGTTCGGATGTCGATGTGCCGGCGCCACATCCGTCGGAGCCGGGTACGGTGCTCGGCCTCGACCACGAGGGTGTTCGCGTGGCGTGCGGCAACGGCTCGACCCTGCGTTTGCTGCGTGTGCAACGACCCGGGCGCGCTGGCACGACCGCGTCGGCTTGGTTCCATGGTGAGCGCCGACAGGCCGGAGATCGCTTTGCGGTGCCCGAAGAAGCTGCTCCGGTTGGCGGTGGCGAGTGACGCGTCGCCGGACGCCGACGTCGCACGTGGCGAGCAAGGCATTTCGCGGTCGACGCATGGGGGGGCACCGCCGCCCCGAGGACACCGTGCGCTCGGCTGCCGCCTGGGCTGTCGAGCGTACCCTTGCGAGCCTGGCGCCTTCGTCGGTCTATCTGGAAAGCGCGCTCGCCAAGTGCCAGCCCCTCGACCGCCCGCTCATGCGCGAGTTGGTGCTCGGCACGCTTCGCTGGCTTCGCCGTCTCGATGACGTGGTGGCACGTGCCGCCAACCGCAAGTTTCAGAGCATCGAGCCGGCGCTTCAGACCATTCTGCGGGTCGGGACCTATCAGCTGCTCTTTCTCGATCGTGTGCCCGCGCATGCCGCGGTCCACGAGGCGGTCGCCGAAGCTACTCGACGTACTCACCGTGGCGGCGGCAGCTTCACCAACGCCGTCTTGCGCCGCATCGGTCGCAGTCCGCGCCTGGAAGACTGGCCGGTGCGCGCCACGGATCCGGTAGAGAAGCTCGCCATCGAAACCAGCCATCCGACCTTCCTGGTCACGCGCTGGCTCGCGCAGTTCGGCGAGCAAGCCACCCACGAGCTGCTGGCTGCCAACAACCGTCCCAAGCCCATGCCGCTGCTCACCTTTCGCGATCGCGGCGGGCGCGAGCCACTGGCCGAGGCCTTGATCGATCAGGGCTTCGATGTCGAGCCGTCCAAGCTCGCGCCGGATGGGCTGGTCGTGCGACGAGGCAACCCGCTGGAAACGAAGAGCTACCAGGACGGTGTCTTCTATCTGCAGGACGAAGCGAGCCAGGCCGCGGCACTGATTCCGCCCCCGCGCGCTGGTGAGACGATTCTCGATGCCGCCACGGCGCCGGGCGGCAAGGCCTTTGCCATGCTCGCCTCCGAACCCGCTGCGAAACTGACCTTGGCCGACGTCTCGTTCGACCGGGTGGTGGGGCGCGTGCGGTCCAACCTCGAGCGCCTGGGGCGCCACGTTCCGCTGCTGGTCGCGGATGCCGGCGCCCCGGCACTCGCGACGACCTTCGACCGCGTCGTCTTGGACCTTCCGTGCAGCGGTACGGGGACCTTGCGCAAACACCCGGAGCTCAAGTGGCGCATTCAGCCATCCGAAATCGGACGACTGGCCCGCCAGTCGCGCCGGCTGCTCGAAGGCGCCGCGCCGTTGGTGCGTCCTGGCGGTTTGCTGGTGGCGATCACCTGTTCCCTCGAACCCGAAGAGAACGACGCGGTGGTGGCGGCATTCTTGGCGGATCGTGCCGACTTCGAGCTGCTTGATCTCGCAGACCGTTTGTCGTTTCCCCTCGAGCAGTGGATTGCAGGTCGGGGTCGCTGGCAGATTCTGCCCGCCGACCACCACGACGGCTTTACGCTGCACGTTCTGATGCGGAAAGGGGCGCCCCCTTGATCGCAGGATGGTTGGCCGTGCGGTTGACAGCGGTTAGCCGATCTCATATGGTTCCGCCAGTTTGGGAGAGCTCGACCGGATTTTCCTGACGTCGCTCTCCCGACGATCTATCGCCCAGCTGGCTACGACGAGGTGGAGTAGTCAAGGATGGCCCTGAGCGTTTTTTCTGGGCGGCTTCATTCCCGGGGACAGTGATTCAATGAAGATTGGGCTTTGCAGAGATTGAATAAGGTCTTGCACTGTTAAGGAGGCGTTGTGGCTGGAAAAACTGACATCATCGATCACGTTGCGGGAAGCGCGGATGGCCTGACCAAGCGGCAGGTTACGGAAGTCTTCGACGCGATTTTCGACACCATCAGCAATAGTTTGTCGGCGGGCGATCGCGTAGCGATCACAGGCTTCGGGAGCTTCCAGGTTCGGGAGCGTGCAGCACGCCAGGGTCGCAACCCGCAGACGGGTGCGACGATCACGATCGCGGCGAGCAAGAACGTTGGCTTCAAAGCCGGCAAAGAGTTGAAAGAGAAAGTCAACGCGTAAGATCGAGATGATCACTCCGCCCGTAGCTGGTCATTGACTCCGGCTCCGGACGATGGACAAAAGCCCCGCTTGCGAGCGGGGCTTTTGTGTTGATGGGCACGGCTATCGGATGTGTCGGTACAGCCAAGCCAGGCGTGTTGGAGAGATCCCGAGGAAGTAGAGGGCCCAGATCAGCCAGTTGGTCACGATGGTCCGTACGACACCCTGATTCAGGAAGCGCCGCGCCGCGGTGATGACCGGCGTGTCGATCAGCACGGTACGGCCGACGCGCTTGAGGCGGCGCGCAAAATCCAGATCTTCGAGAATCGGCCAATCGCGAAATCCGCCCATTTGCTCGAAGACGTCACTGCGCACGAATTGCGCCTGGTCGCCGAGCGGGCAGCCTGTGATGCGGGTGCGCAGGTTGACGATGCGTGCGCCGAGTGGAAGGAGCCGCTGCCGCTGGTCGAAACGGACGGCGAAGCCGCCGCCGACCGCGCCTGCCTCCAATGCCGTCCGAACGCGTTTTCCGGCCTCGTCGGGAAGGGTAGTGTCGGCATGCAAGAAGAGCAGCGCGCCGGCCGCTGCTTCCTGTGCACCGCGGTTGAGCTGGATGCCGCGCCCCGGCGCGCTGGTGACCACCCTCGCGCCCGCGCGGGCCGCGCGGGCCGCGGTGTCGTCTTGGCTGCCGCCGTCAGCGACGATCACATCGTCAGCATGCGCGCGGGCGTGCTCGATTGCGTCTGCGATGACCGATGCTTCGTCCAAGGCAGGGATTACGACCGTCAGTCGCATGCTTCCAGTGCCGTCGGGTAGATCGGTGGAAGCCGCGCTGGTTGACGTCGAGTCGGCAGGGGGTAAAGGAGTTTCCAAGGCGGCGGGATGCTAGCATGTCCTGGCGCGGCGGACTGTCTAGCCGTCGCGGCAAAGCTACATCCACCGCACATTCTTCGCTTGCTCTTCCACGCTTCATGAAAGATCTCACGGATTCGCGCGCGGCTGACCCACGCGCATCGTCGTCAGAAGTTTCTCGTGCTGGGGCGACCCACGATCGCACGCTCTCCTCGTCGTCGGCCTCTGCTCCTGCGTTCAGCCACCTCGACGCTTCGGGGGCGGCCCGCATGGTGGATGTGTCGGGCAAGGCCATCACGCGCCGCGAAGCTGTCGCCTCGTGCCGGGTTCTCCTGCTTCCTGAGACGACCGCCCGGCTGGCTTCCATGCCCAAAGGCGATGCCGTGGCCGTTGCCCGCATTGCCGGGGTTCTCGCCGCCAAGCGTGTCGATGAGCTGATTCCGCTCGCCCATACGCTGCCGCTGGACCAAGTGGAGGTCGAGGTAGAGCCTGCGGATGACGGTGTACGCATCGTCAGCCGCGTGATTTGCACGGCCCGTACCGGCGCCGAGCTGGAAGCGATGATGGCCTGCTCGCAGGCAGCCTTGGCGCTCTACGACATGGTGAAAGCGGTCGACAAGGAGGCGGTGATCACGGATCTGCGGCTCGAGGCCAAGGATGGTGGACGAAGCGGACGGTACCGGCGCGTGCATCCCGCGTCTCATGGCGCACCGGACGCCTCGGTCCCATGAGCGCCGGGCTCCTGCGGGTTCGCTGCGGCGCCGAGGCGCTCGTCGAGCAGGCCGAAAGGCTTCGCGGGCGGCGCTACGCCGTGCTCGCCCACGCGGCTTCGGTCGTGTCCACGCCAGCAGGCCGGATCGAGCCGCTGCATTTGGCGCTCGCAGCGTCTGCGGCCGGGCCTCCCCGAGCCTTGTTCGGTCCCGAGCATGGCTATTGGGGGGTCGAGCAGGACATGGTGCCGAGTCACGATGCACGCGATCCGTGGACCGACGTACCCGTGCTGTCGCTCTATGGGGACGACGAAGCAAGCCTGCGCCCCCATCCTACGGCGTTCGCCGACCTCGATGTCCTCGTGATCGACCTTCAGGACGTCGGCAGCCGGTACTACACCTACGCGGCCACCGCGGTGTGGGCGGTGGAGGCCGCGCTGGCGGCCAAGGTCGAGGTCGTGGTCCTCGATCGCCCGAATCCACTCGGCGGTCTGCGCCGGGAAGGCAGCCTGGTCACGGCAGGCTTCGAGAGCTTCGTCGGTGCGCTGCATGTACCGGTACGTCACGGTCTGACCCTGGGTGAGCTGGTGCGACTCGAGGGTGTTCGTCGGCGATGGGACACCGCCGGTTTGGAGATCCTGCCGATGGTCGGCTGGCAGCCACACATGGCGTGGGAAGACACGGGCTTGCCGTGGATCGCGCCGTCGCCGAACATGCCGACGGCGGCGACGGCGCTCGTCTACCCCGGCGGCTGCCTGATCGAGGCAACCACCGTTTCCGAAGGCCGGGGCACGACCCGCCCGTTTCACCTGGTCGGCGCGCCCGGGGTCGACCCGCGGGCCCTGGTCGCCGCCCTTACCGATGCCGGAGCTCGCGGCGTGGATTGTCTACCGACCTATTTCAAGCCGCAGTTTCAAAAGCATGCAGGAGCCGTCTGCGGCGGTGTCGAGATCGTGATTCGGAGCCCTCGGGACTTTGCGCCCTATCGGTTCGGGATCGCGTTGCTGCATGCCCTGCGAGAGACGGCATTGGAGAGCTTCGGCTGGCGACACGAGCCGTACGAATTCGTATCCGACACTCCGGCGATCGATCTCCTCACGGGCTCGAGCGACTGCCGGCGCGCGCTCGAAGCCGGTAGCGATGCCGCCGAGTGGATCGCCACCTGGGGTTCCGACGAAGTGGCATTCGAGCAAGAGTGCGAACCGATCTTCCTCTACCCTCGGGGTGATGGCGGGGTGGCAGCATGAGCACCCCCCGATTCTGGCCCCATCTGTTGCAGGTCGAGGCCTCAGCCGAAGGTGTCGCGTCGTCCTTCGTAGCGCCATTGACTGCCGCGGCTGACAAGCTGGCGATGCGGGTCGGCTGGCTCGAGCTGGGATCCACCGCCGACCCCGTGTTGGCGAGCCCTGGGCCGTCCCAACCCAGCCTGACGAGCCTGGAGCAGGCAGCCGACGCGGGTACCCTGAGGGCGGTGGCGATTGGGGGTGGGCGGACCATGGTGCTCAAGCCGATGCGTGGCGAGCCCGTGTTGCGCGATGTCTTGCGCGAGCACTTCCGTGGCTGCGCGCTGGTGCTGGTCGCACCACCGACGACCGATGCTCCACGGTGGGCGTCCCTTGCGGATGTTCCGCGCTTGACGCAACAAGGTGATGGACCGTTTCAGATCGCCACTGGCGACCGCGAAGTGCAGCTCGATGCCATCCAGCTGGTCGAGCGTCTGCGTCGGCCGCGGCCCTGGTAGCAGCGCGCCGACCCGATAACTTCTCGTTCTCATGGACGATGATGCTGCAATGCGGCATCACTCGTGCTACCGTCCCCGCGTCGCGGCTTGCCGCCGCCATCAACCAAGGAGGCTTCGAGCGACCATGGCCCGGATTCTGATCTGTGACCCCTTGAATGCTGTCGGTGTCGAGCAACTGCGTGCGGGTGGGCACGAGGTGACGGAGCTCGCGGCCGAAGACAAAGCCCAGATCGAGAAGCACGCAGAAGGCGTCGATGCGCTGGTCGTGCGGAGCGGTACTCAGGCAACGGCCGCCCTGATGGACGCGGCAGGCCCGAGATTGCGGGTCATCGGCCGCGCCGGAGTCGGCGTCGACAATGTCGATGTGAAGGCTGCCACCGAGCGTGGCATCCTGGTCGTCAATGCGCCAACGGCAAACCTCCTTTCTGCCACCGAGCACACGTTTGCACTGCTGCTCGCGTTGATGCGGAAGGTTCCTGCCGCCGATCGGTCACTCAAGGATGGCCGCTGGGACCGGAAGTCCTTTGTCGGCAAGGAGCTCTGGGGGAAGACCCTCGGTATTGCCGGCTTCGGCAGGATCGGTCAGCGCGTGGCCTTGCGAGCCCAAGCCTTCGAGATGAAGGTGCTTGCCTACGACCCCTTTCTCGATGACGAGGCGATACGCCGCCACGAAGCTGAGCCTGCCAGCCTCGACAAGCTGCTCGCGGAAGCGGATGCTGTGACTCTCCATGTGCCGATGGCGGAAGGGACCCGCAACCTGATCAATGCCGAGCGCTTGGCGCTGATGAAGGAAGGGGCCGTGCTGATCAATTGCGCGCGGGGTGGGGTGGTCGACGAGGCTGCACTGCTCGACGCCCTCGAGAACGGCAACCTCGCGGGGGCTGGCCTCGATGTCTTCGCTCAGGAGCCCATGGTGGATTTCACCCTCGCCAGTCATCCCAAAGTGGTCGCGACGCCCCATGTGGGCGCGCAGACCAAGGAAGCTCAGCTGCGCATCGCCGAAGATACGGCGAAGATGGTCAATCAGGCTCTGGCTGGCTCCCTGGCGGTGACCGCGGTCAATCTGCCCTTCCGGCCTGCGGGTAGTCAAGGCGAGCCCTACCTTCGCCTCGCGACCCTCCTCGGGCGTCTGGCGGCCGAGCTCCTCGATAGCGGCGCAAGTCAGCTTGATGTCGTTCTGCGCGGCGTCGATGATGGACTACACGCGCCGATTGCCATCGCTGCACTCCGCGGACTGCTGTCGTCGGCGGTCGAAGGGGTGAACGTCGTCAATGCTTCCCGCATGGCCGAAGCGCGCGGTATCGAGCTCGTTCGTACGGTGCACGGTCGACCCAAGACCCACCCCTTCCTGGTCGGAGTACGGGTGAAAGGCGCCAAAGGTGCGATCGAGCTGGCGGGTACGTTGGTCCACGAGCACGACCCGCGGATCGTGCGCATTGACGACCATCTCCTCGAGTTCCAGCCGACGGGCCGTCTCCTGGTCGTGCGCAACGACGACGTCCCCGGTGTGGTTGGTAGCCTCGGCTCCGTGTTGGGCGAAGCCGATCTCAACATTGCCGATATCCATCTCTCCCGCAAAGCCGGCAGCTCGGAGGCACTCGCTGTCGTACGCCTCGACCAGCGTCCCGACGACAGCGTGATGGAGCGCATCGCCTCGCTTCACGCGGTGCGCAGCGCCCGCCTGATCGACGTCGATTTCTAGGCCGGTTCGGCGCACGGGCCCGTCAGCCCTCCGTTCTGACGGGTTTTGCCTTTGCTGCCATCCGGCGCTCAGACAACGCTTCGGATCACTGAAGACGCGAGATCTCGACCAGGAGTTGGCCTTGAGTCGA
>CALFAM010000104.1 GCA_937948815.1 uncultured bacterium | reverse complement strand
ATCCCGGGGACCACGATCGTCGCGACGATCGGGACGACCGCCTTCTCCGTCCCGACGATAGGGACGATCACGGGGCGGACCGTCCGACCGATAGCCGCCAGGACGTGGACCGCCAGGACGCGGGCCGCCCGGGCCACGACGATCGCGTGGATCTCCTGATCGTCCCTCACTCGGACGGTGATCGGAGGGGCGGTGATCGGGTGGACGACGATCCGTACGACCAGCGCCTACCGATCGTCGCCGGGGCTCACGACCCAAGTGCTCACCACGTGTGTCGTCTCGGTCGCGACCACCGCGGGCTTCTTCTGGACCTGAATCCCGCCGATCACGGTCGGCCGGTTTGTCTTCCCTTGGGCGAGGCTGATCCGGGCCGAGCGGGCGAGAACCACCGGGAGGGCGGCCTGAGCGCTTGGTCATCTCAGCGTCTTCCGGTCCGCAACGTCAGGTCCGTGGCACACATGCCCAGCGAGCGGTCGTAGCGATGCACTAGATCTCCTGGTAGACCCAGCGCTGGAGCGGTTGCAGGCGTTCCTGAACGCTGTCCCAGTCCGGATCGATGCGCCACAGCGCACCGGCCACCGAGGACAGCAGCGAGTTGCCGTCCTGGGGAGTAAAGCAGAATCCGTAGATCTCACGCTTGTTGCGTACCAGCAACGTCGGCTCGACGACCACGGTCTGCGACAGGATGCGTCCGTAGTACCCGTGATCGCGCCCGAAGCTGAAGATCAGGTTGGCCTGGCGCTTGTCGGTCACGGCCACCCATGGGCTGGCATGGAGCCGCGACTTCACTTCATCCAGCGTCGTGTCGCGGTTCAGACGGAGCGTGAACCAGATCGAGTGCATGTACTGGGTATTGAGCTTGACCGCGCTCGAGAAGAGGTTCAGATCCTGGCCGAGGGTCTCGAAGAGGTGGTGCGCGTCGTGCGCATGATGGGTGCCGAATTGCGGATCTTCGTGCTTGCCGACATTGGGCGCCGGAATGAAGCCGCTCGCCTGGGTAATGTCGTTGGCGCGACGCATACAGACGAAGTTTGCGCCATCAAGGAAGAAGGAGCCATCCTCGCTTGCCAAGGTCTTCACCAAGGTGGTGATGTTGTGCGTGTTGCAGGAGACGACCTGCAAGAACCGGTCATGCTCCGCATCGAGGGCTTCTTCGTTCACGCCGCGGGCATACGGCTTGCCGAAGTCGAACTCGCTGCCCTGGGCGAGGAAGCCCTTGATGTGGCCGAGCTCGGGAGCGAGGTAGTGCGCTGCCTTGTTTTCGTTTCCGGCCGGTGTGCAGTCGATGACCACGGTGGCACGCTGGAGCGCTTCTTCGGAGGTGTAGGTCACCTTGTGGCCGAGGGCTTCGAAATCCTGGACGCGTTCGCGGTCCGTCGCCAGACGCGCTCCCCGGACCATCAGATGCTCGATCTTGGCCCGGTCACTCGCCAGCGGCGTCCGCTTGTGAAACGTCACCTCGTCAATACCGAGATGCTCACGAAAATCAGTCAGCAGGCCGATGAGCGGCTCGCCGATGGTGCCAGTTCCGATGATGTGGACAACGGTCGACATGGCTCTCCTCGATCGATCGCGCGGACGCGATCCTCAGGCAGGGTCAGAAAGAATGGCGATGAGGTGGCGCCGTCCGCTCTGCGCCACCGTCGTGTCTGTTTCGGACAGCGTATCCGAGACGATGTATCCGAGACGATCATGCATCGAGCGAAGCTGTACCCGTACGATCCGAGGTACTGGGATCCTCTTCGCGCGCCGATCGTCCGGGGACGGTAGCACAGCTTGGGCCAGACCTTCGCCCAACGCTGCCCAAGCCTGACGAAGAGCGCACCGCGGCGCTAGTCTTCGGCTGTGAAGGGGTCGTATTCGAACACCTGGAGATCGCCGCCGGACTCACCGCCCGCCGCGCTGTCCGACTCCCCGTCTTCCTCGCCCTCACCGCCCGCATGGCGCCGGCCTCCGCGCCAGGCAGGGTCCCGGCGAGCAAAGGCATCGAGCGCCTCGGGCACCTCGAGAAGGGTTCGGGTCGCGTCCGGGTCACAGCGATCGTTCTCGCACTCGTAGGTGTAGACATTCCACCCATCACGACGGCCGAAATGACCGAGCGTCTGGTAGGTATCGCATCGCCCGCACTTGATCGACAGGTTGCGGATATCGATTCTAGGTGGCTCGCTCATGGTTCAACAGTATCGCTCTGATGCACTAGACGCGCACAAAAACCTCCTGCCGATCGCGCAGATCGAAGACGTGACACGATCGGCGCCGCATTCGCAGCGCGGTCGTTGCGCCTCGACATGCCGCACCCCAGACGAATTGACGACACATCGAAGAACATTGTATACAGCCCAGAAATTATACCCACCGATCGACCCGTCACCGCACCCAAAGCTACATTGCTATAATTCTCGAATGCGAGGTCGCCACACCATCCGCAAGCCCCCTGCGCGCGCAGCCGCTTTGGCTGCCGGAGTCGTGATCGTGTGGGCGAGCGCGGCCCCAGCGCAGGCACCGGCGGCTTCGGCCCCGCCCGCGCCCGTGATGACCTTCGGGGACGAAACGTCGGTGGCCTGGGTGTTGGTACCCGTGACCGTGCGAGATCGCCACAAGGCCTTCGTGACCGACCTTCGCGCCCGCGACTTTCGGCTGATCGTGGACGACCGCTACCAGGCCTTCGAGTCCTTCGACGCCGAAGCCGCAGCACCGATCAGCCTGGTCCATCTGCAGGATCTGTCCGGCAGCATGGAGATCGGCGGCAAGATGGCCGCCGCACGCGCCGCCCTCGGCTGCTTCACCGATACCCTCCGCCCCGCCGACGAGATCGCCATCGCCACGTTCGGTTCGGGCAAGCTCTCGGTCGACGTGCCGTTCACCGACGACGGAGCGGCGGCGCGCGAGGCTGCAGCCGGGTGGCAGGGATACGGCCGAACGGCGCTCCACGACGCGGTCGGCTGGCTGCCGGAAATCAGCCTCGCCGGGCGCCACAAGCGGCGGGCCGCCATCTTGCTCACCGACGGCGCCGACAATGCCAGTACACTCTCGGCCGGCCGCGCGAGAGAGATGGTCAGGCGGGCACAGCTGCCGGTCTACGTCTTGGCATTGGATGCCACCGCCGCGCGCAGCAAGAAGCGAAAGCGCCAGCAAGACCCGACGTCCAATCGCGCCTTGCTCGAGACCCTCGCCACGACGAGCGGGGGAGGCTTCTTCGTCCTCGAGCCATCCGCCGAGGCGGTCCGAGAGGCATGCCACCAGATTGCCGCAGAGCTTCGTCACCAGTACGTTTTGGGGTTCCGAGTCGCCACCGAAGGGGCCAAGGCCGATCATCGGCTGCGAGTCGAGGTGACTTCCCCCCGAACGCCGATTGTGATCACCCACCGTGCGACCTTTCACGGTGGCGCTACGTTGACCAACCGCCGGGCGCCCAACGCCCGCACTCCTGAGGAAGGACCATGAACATGACCACTCTCTCGTCAGCCGCTCGCACGCGACCCATCCTGCTGCGCCGTCTGGCCGCGCGCGGCGTGATCGCCCTGCTCGCCGCCGTCACCCTGATGGCCAGCACCGGCTGCGCGACCAAGAAATTCGTCCGCAGCGAGATCGAAACCACGAACGAGCGCATGAACGACCTGGAAGGCCAGGTCGAGAACAACCAAGAGAAGCTCTCCGAGCACGATGGCGACCTCGAGCGCCAAGACGAAGCGATCGGCGCCGTCGACGGCAAGGTCACGACCGTGTCGAAGACTGCCCGCGAAGCCCTCGACCGGGCGATCGAGGCCGGCAAGCTGGCAGAAGGCAAGCTGCTATTCGAAACCGTGCTCTCGGACGACAAGGTTCGCTTCGGCTTCGACCGCGCCGACCTCGGCGACGAGGCGCGTCAGGCACTCGCGGACTTTGCCGCGCAGCTCAAGGATGCCAACGAGAACGTGTTCATCGAGATTCAGGGCCATACCGACGCCACCGGCTCGGACGACTACAACCTGAAGCTCGGGGAAGAGCGCGCCCAAGCGGTGCGCCGGGAGCTCAACCGGTCGCATGGCCTCCCCCTTCACCGCATGTCGGTCATCTCGTACGGCGAGGCCGAGCCCGTGGCCAGCAACAGCAACCGAGAGGAGCGCGCCCGCAACCGGCGGGTGGTCCTGGTCGTGCTCCAGTAGGCGCGCGGCCATCGAGACACGTACCCGGACGCCGGGTGCGTGATAGCCTCGCCGCTATGTCCGACTCTTCCGGCATGGCGGCGAGGACTGTCCAGGACGCCTGCCCGCAGTGCGGCGGCACGGGTTGGAAAGTCATCGACGACGGCGGCAACGGAGCCGCACGGGCTTGCGAATGCCGCGCTGAAAACGCCGTCAAGGATCTCCTTGCCCGCACCGGCATCCCCGAACGCCACCGCCACTGTCGATTCGACAACTTCAACACCCGCAATGCCACGGCTTCTGCCGACGCGCAGCGCCTTCTCTTCGAGGCCAAGCGCAAGAGCGAGCTGTATCTCGACCGCTTCCTCGACCCCGAAACCGGCCGCTTTCGGTCGACCGGATTGCTCTACACGGGACCACCGGGAACGGGCAAGACGCACCTGGCTTCCGCCTTGCTCACCGCGCTCGTCGAGCGCTACCGCGTGCGCGGTCGCTTCGTCAATTTCTCGCACCTGGTCTACCAGCTGCACAGCACCTTCGACCCGACGTCGACCGCGACGCGGCGCCAGATTCTCGATCCGATCACCCGGGCCGAGCTGCTGGTGCTCGATGAGCTCGGGGCGACCAAGCCTTCGGATTGGGTCCAGGATCAGCTCTACCACATCATCAACGAGCGCTACATTGCCGAGCTGCCGACGATCTTCACCACCAACTACCACCTCGATCCCGAACCGGCGTCGCGTCCCGCACCGGCTCCCTCAGGACCGCCGGTGACCAGCGACGCCGCGGTCATCGCCGAGATCAGCGGCCGGAATGCGCGCACGAACGCGCCACCGAGTAGCCGGGACGGTGGACCGTCCGCGACTCCGACCAACCCCTTCGCGGCCCTGGAGACGCGCATCGCGCCAATGCTCGTCAGCCGCCTCTTCGAAATGACCCAACCCGTGGCGCTCGGCAACTGGGACTATCGCCAGCGTGTCAAGCATCTCCGCCAACGCTACAGCGGCTGAGCACCACGAGATTGTCGGCGTGAACGCGCGTCCAACCAGGCTTGCCGCAGCCTACGCGGTCCGTCCACTCTGGACACGCCCGGACGTTCATCGCGCGGTCGTTGCCGTGCTCGGCATGGCCACCTTGGTCACGGCCCTCACCTTTGCGACGCGCGCCGCGCGCAGCCGCACGGTGGCCGACGGTGCGCGGACTCCAACCGAGGCCCGGGCGCAGGCCGGACCCTCGCAGGACGGACCAGCCGGCCGTGCCCCGATCGCGAAGCTCGCCAGCAGTGCGCCGCAGACGAGCATGAGCGCCTCGTCACGACTGGTTCGGGTCGGGCTGGCAACGGATCTCGACTCCGTGGACCTCTGCTGCAACCGGCAGCTCACGCTCGACGCCGGCAAGCGCAGCCTTCAGCTCGACCAGGCCATCGCGATTCGCCCCGATCGGTCCGTGCGCAGCAACGCTGTCTACCGCTTGCAGGTCGCCGCGCTCAAAGACGAGCGCCAGGCGAACGATCTCGCTCGCCGGCTGACCCGCGAGACCGGCCAGCCCGCTGACGCGATTTTTGACGCGGACCGCGACCTCTACCGGGTTCGTGTCGGTCGCTACCAGGACCCACAGGAAGCCGAACGTGAGCGCGGCCGGCTCGCCGCCCTGGGCATCGATCAGAGCTGGTTGGTCAACGAAGGCGGGGCGCTCGAACGATCGGCTTTCGATGTCGAGCAGGGCCCGACCCGCCTGCGCGTCTTCGGCCGGTGGCTGCAGGTCGACGCCCCTCAGGATGTCGGCATCCCGTTCGGCAACGGCCGCTATCGCGGGCGCCTGCTGATCTTCCTCAACGATCGCGGCTTGCTGAACGTGATCAACGAGCTTTCGGTCGAAGAATACCTCCGGGGCGTAGTGCCCAAAGAGATGGGCCCGGAGCTCTACAATCAGCTCGAGGCGCTCAAGGCCCAGAGCGTGGCTGCACGCACCTTCACCTTGCGTAACCTCGGTGAATTCGCGTCCGAGGGCTACGACATCTGCTCCACCCCGCGCTGCCAGGTCTACGGCGGCATGGGGGTCGAACACCCGGTCTCCGACCGCGCCATTGCGGCGACCGCGGGCGAGGTCGTGCTGGTCGACCAGCAGCCCGCCGAGATCTTCTACAGCGCGACCTGTGGCGGCCACACCGAGAACGTCCAGGTGGTGTTTCCGGCCAAACGTGGCAAGCACCTGCGTGGCGTACCGTGCTTCGAGTCCGGCGCCAAGACCCTCGCTGTGACGGGCCTGACAGCGGACCAAGCACGACGCCCGCTCGCCAGCCTGCTCATGGATACCCTGCTCCCGCCCCCACCGGGGCGTGGCGAGCAGGTTCTCTCGGCCCGACTCGAACACCTTGCACTGCTGGCGCGCGTACCGCCTCCGCGGACACAGCTCGGATCGCTGGCGCGGGGCGACGTCCACCGCTTCCTTGCCGGCTTTCTCGACCTGGCCCTCGATCCGCGCCTTCTGGGCGCTGGCGAGCAGCTCGCCAGCCTCACGGCCTCGCCCCCCCCCGACTGGCGGGCCGGCGACCTACGGCTCGCACGCTTCCTGGCGCACATGCTGACATCGGCACCGGCCGATCGAGACCTGAGCACCGCCGAAGGAGACGCGCTGCTCTTCGAGCTCACCCTCTACTTGGGAATCCTGGAAACGCAGTCGGTGGGCTATCTCCGTCACGACCGCGACGCCCTCTACGTTCAGCACTCTGGCGAGCCGGAGCGCCTCGAGCTGCCCGAGCGCCTGGTCGCTGGCAGGGGCAGCATGGCCACGATCACGCTCGGCAATCTCGAGCTGGTGCCCGGCGACCCCCTCGAGCTGCTGCGTCACGGCGGCGAGCTTCTGGCAATCGTTCAACCTTTGCTCGAGCCACCCCTCTCGCTCGGCAGCCGAGCCGAGTTGGCACGCTGGCAGCGCACGCGCACCCACGCAGAGGTCAAGCGCAGCGTGCAGGCACGCTACCCAGGCTTTCCCTTTACCGATTTCCAGGTGCTGGCGCGCGGCGTCTCGGGCCGGGTCTCTAGCCTCCGTCTGCTCGGCGACGGTGGTCGTACCCTGCTGGTCGATGGCCTCGCCGTGCGCTGGACCCTCGACCTGCCCGACACCTGGTTCACCGCCGCGCCCACCGGTCGAGACGGCTGGGTCTTTACCGGCAACGGCTGGGGCCACGGTGTCGGCATGTGCCAGGCAGGCAGCTTTGGCATGGCCGCCCGGGGTGCTGGCTATCGGCGCATCCTCGAGCACTACTTCACCGGCGTCGACATCGGCCCCGTCACGACACCGGTGGCGTCCGAGCCCCTGCCGATCGTGAGCGCGCGATGACGAAACGCGATGACTGAGCGCACGACGACCAAGAGCACCCGATGAAGGGCACACGATGAAGGGCACGAAGGCACTTTCCGAAGACGCCGTCCGCGCGGCCGTGCGCCGTGCGGTCGACGAGGCACTCACGGACGAGCTGCGGCCTCCCGAGCCGATGACGGTCACCAGTGAGGCGATCGCCATCGGCGCCGATCATGGCGGCTATGCCCTGAAGACGAAGCTCGGTCGCTACCTGAGCGACGATCTCGGTCACGACGTCCGCGACTGCGGCACCGACGGCCCGACGCCGGCGGCCGACTATCCGGCCATCGCCCACAAGGTCGCGCGGCTGGTCGCCACCGGTGCCTGCCGCTGGGGCATCATCGTCGACGGCGCGGGCATCGGCTCATGCATGGCCGCCAACAAGGTCCCGGGCATACGTGCTGCGCTCTGCTACGATCTGTCCTCGGCCAAGAACAGCCGTGAGCACAACCTCGCCAACGTCCTGACCCTCGGTTCGGGCCTGGTCGGTGAGGGTCTCGCGCGCCAGATCGTTCAGACTTGGCTCGACACACCCTGGGGCGACGGGCGACACGCTCGCCGCGTCCAGATGATCACGGACATCGAAGCGCGCTACTTGCGCAGGAATGGTGCCTGACGGCCACGGCGGGTCGAGAGACCGGCTGAGAGACCGGATGAGGGAAACGTCGAGGGAGATGCTGTGAGCGATCGCGACAAGCTGGTCGAAACGATCACCCAGCGCGTCTTGCACGCCTTGGTCGTTACGCCCCCTGGCACCGCCACGGCGGCCAGCGGCACGGCGGCCGCGCGGTGTGAGGACTGCGTGGGCACATGCGCCGCGCGTTGCAGCGGCAAAGTCCAATCCGTGATCGGTGCGGGAGCGGGGCGCATTGCCTTTGCCGCGGCCGAGAATCAAGGCGCATCTGACCTCGGTGGCGCCAGCGTGCCTCACGAGCTCGCCGGTTTCATCGATCACACGTTGCTCAAACCGGCGGCGACCGCCGCGCAGATCGACACCCTGTGCGACGAGGCGAGGCAATACCGTTTCGCTGCCGTGTGCGTGAACCCGGTGTGGGTCAAGCGCGCGTCGACTCGGCTGCGCGGCAGTGGCGTCACGGTCGCTTCGGTGATCGGCTTTCCCCTCGGCGCCAGCCTGCCGGAGATCAAAGTGCTCGAAACCCGTCGCGCCTTGCGTGACGGCGCGCGAGAGATCGACATGGTCATCAACGTCGGCGCGCTCAAGAGCGGTGACCTGGCATTGGTCGAGCGCGACATCGCAGGCGTGTCGGACGCCTGCCGCGAGGTCGGCGCCGCCAACAAGGTGATCATCGAAGCAGCGTTGCTCAGCGACGAGGAAAAGGTGATCGCCAGCCGCATCGCCAAGCGCGCGCGCGCCCACTACGTCAAGACCTCGACCGGCTTCGGACCCGGTGGCGCGACGGTCTTCGATGTCGCGCTGATGCGCGAGGCGGTCGGCCCCAAGCTCGGTGTCAAGGCCGCGGGCGGCATCAAAGGTTCGGATGATGCCGAGGCGATGATCGCCGCCGGCGCCACCCGCATCGGCGCATCGGCCGGTGTCGCGATGGTCACAGGAGGCCAGTCGAATGAGCAGTATTGAGATCCGTTCCTTTGTCTTTCTCGACAGCTTGCAGCCGCAGTACGCGGCCTTTCTCGGCACTGTCTCCCAAGGCTTCATGCCCTTGGCCCACGACGCGTCGCTCTTCGTCGAGATTGCCCCCGGGATCGAGATCAACCGTCTGACGGATATCGCCCTCAAGTCGACCAACGTTCGACCCGGCATGCAGATCGTCGAGCGCTACTACGGCCTGCTCGAGGTCCACTCCGAATCGCAAGCCGAAACCCGCGCGGCCGGCGAGGCGATTCTCGAAGCCGTCGGGCTGGAAGAGACGGACCGGCGCAAGCCAAAGATCTTGTCCAGTCAGGTGATTCGGGCGGTGGACGGCCACCAGGCGCAGCTCATCAATCGCGTACGCCATGGCCAGATGCTGATCACCGGTCAAACGCTCTACGTGCTCGAGGTCGAGCCCGCAGCCTATGCCGCCCTGGCCGCCAACGAGGCCGAGAAGGCGGCAAACATCAACGTACTCGAAGTACGGGCCTTCGGCTCCATGGGCCGGGTGTACCTCGGCGGCGAGGAAAGCGACATCGATGTCGGTTGGCGCGCCGCGGTGGCAGCGCTCGAAGCGGTCGAGGGACGCGAGGATTCATAGCGGCGCCCCGAAATCACGGTTTATCCCGCGGCGAGCACCGTCGCTCGCCGCTTGGAAGGAGACGCAATGGCAGACGCATTGGGAATGATCGAGACCCGCGGGTTCACCGCCATGGTCGAAGCGGCTGACGCCATGGTCAAGGCGGCCAAGGTGGAGCTGGTGGGCTACGAGAAGATCGGCGGCGGCTACGTGACCGCCGTGGTGCGCGGTGACGTCGCCGCGGTCAAGGCAGCGATCGAAGCGGGCGCGCGCGGCGCCGAGCGGGTCGGCGAGGTGGTCTCCACCCACGTCATCGCCCGTCCGCACCAGAACGTCGACGACGCGCTCCCCCTGGGTCGCGCGGACGGCGGCGGTAAGAAGAAGTAGCCGTGCAGCTCGCACGCGTCATCGGCACGCTGGTGGCGAGCAACAAGGATCCGGGGCTCGCCGGCCAGACCCTGCTCGTGCTTCGCAACCTCGCCGCCGACGGCAGCGAGGCGGGCGGCGGCGTGGTGGCGGTGGACAGCGTCGGCGCAGGCACCGACGAGGTCGTGCTCTACGCCACCGGCTCCTCTGCTCGCCAGACCACCGCCACCCGCGATCGTCCGTGCGACGCCGTGGTCATGGCCATCGTCGACAGCTGGGATCTCGAAGGCGACGTCGTCTACCGCAAGACCGACGCCGAAGGGCCTTGGGCCAGCTAGCATGAGCAGCATGAGCAGGTGCCACCCGAATGTTCGTGAGATCGGTCGCGCGTGCGCGGTGTCCCTGCGCGGGCTCGCGCGCGTCCCTTCTCGGAACACCACGCCCTCGCTCTTGCTGAACAGGTGCCCTCGGCAGGTGCCACCCAAATGAATCCTACGGCAGACGTCCAAGCGGTCCTCGACCGGGTTCGTGCGCGCTACGGCGGTGCGGGCGGGCCCGTGGGCGCGACGTCAGCCTCGACATCGGCGCCCCCGGCGGCGGGCGATGGCCTGTTCGCCACGGTCGACGAAGCGGTCGACGCGGCCTGGGAGGCGTTTCAGGCGTACAAGGCGGTCGGCCTCGACGGACGGCACAGAATCGTCGACGCGGTGCGCCAGGCCATGCGGGAGCACGGGGAATCCCTCGCCCGGCACGCGCATGCAGAGACCGGGCTCGGGCGGGCCGAGGACAAGATCAAGAAGAATCGCCTGGTCACCGAGAAGACACCGGGGCCGGAGGATCTCGAGCCCAAGGTGTGGTCCGGGGACCGCGGCCTGACCGTGGTCGAGTATGCGCCCTTTGGCGTGGTGGCCGCGATCACGCCGACCACCAATCCCACCGCCACCATCATCAACAACACGATCGCGGTGACCTCTGCCGGCAATGGCCTGGTGTTCAACGTCCATCCGAACGCCAAGCGGGTGTCCGCCGAGACCATCCGGATTCTCAACCGCGCGATGGTCGCGGCCGGTGCGCCGCGCAACCTGATCACCGGTATCACCGAGCCGACCTTGGAGAGCGCGCAGGCGCTGATGGCGCATCCCAAGGCTCGCATCCTGTTGGTCACCGGTGGCCCCGGCGTGGTCAAGGCCGCCCTCGCCACCCAGAAGCGTGCGATCACCGCCGGCCCGGGAAATCCCCCGGTCGTGGTCGACCCGACCGCCGATATCGCCCACGCGGCAGCCGAGATCGTGCGCGGCGCCAGCTTCGACAACAACGTCATCTGCACGGACGAGAAGGAGATCTTCGTCGTCCAGGAAGTCGCCGACGCGTTGTTGAAAGCCCTTTCTACGAGCGGCGCGGTGATCGTGCCTCCGGACAAGATCGCGGCTCTCGAGAAAGTGATCTTCAAGGAGATGGGTGCGCCCATGAAGCCGGGCAAGATCAACCCCAAGTGGATCGGCCAGAACGCCGGCAAGATCCTGGGGGAGATCGGCATCGCCGCGGGCGACGACGTGCGGCTCGCCGTGATGCCGGTGCCGGTCGAGCATTCTCTGATCTGGACCGAGCAGATGATGCCCGTCATGCCGGTGGCCACGGTGGAGTCCACGGCACGCGCCATCGACTTCGCCGTACGCGCCGAGCACGGCTTCGGGCACACCGCTTCGATCTACTCGCGCGACGTGACGACCATCACCGAGATGGCGCGGCGCATCAATGTCTCGATCTTCGTCGCCAACGCCGCCAATCTGGCCGGTCTCGCGGATGGCGGCGAGGGCTACACATCGTTCTCGATCGCCAGCCCCACGGGCGAAGGCCTCACCCGCCCCCGCTCGTTCTCGCGCGAGCGGCGCCTGACCGTCGCTGGCGGCCTGCGTATCGTTTAGGCGTCGAAACGTCACCATGGCCAAAAACACCCACGAAGAGCGGCTCCAGCCCGCAATCGCCATGCTCGAGCTGGCGTCGATCGCCGAAGGTGTGCGCACGGGCGACGCCATGGTCAAGCGCGCGCCGGTCGACGTGATCTACGCTGGTACCGTCCATCCAGGCAAGTACCTCGTGCTGGTCGGAGGCGACGTGGCGAGTGTCGAGGAAGCGCTCGCAGGCGCCCAAGAAGGCACACGAGAGCAAGCGGCCTGCACCCTCGACACGCTCTACCTGCCCGATGCCCATGAAGACGTGATTCGTGCCGTACGCGGCCATCGTGAGACTCACGGCATGGGCGAGTCATTTGGTGTCTTCGAAACCGCCACCATCTGCGCCGCCATCCGCGGTGCGGACGCGGGCTGCAAGGGCGCCGACATCACCTTGCGTGACATTCATCTCGCCGACGATCTCGGCGGCAAGGCCTATTGCGTGTTTCAGGGTCCTGTCGCCGAGGTCGAGGTCGCCATCGAGCTCGCCGAAGCCTCTCTCGACCGCCCAGAGCTCCTCGCCGGCAGTGTGGTCATCCCCCAACTTGCCGACGAGATGCGTGACAATCTCGACCGCGCCATGCGCTTCGGCGCCCTGGTCCGCGACGCCGACTGAGCGCCACAAGACCTTCTTGCCATGCAGCTCGCCCGCGTCATCGGCTCCGTCGTCGCCACCGTCCGCACACCCGGGTTGGACGGCATCAAATTTCTGCTCGTTCAGCCCCTCGACAAGCACCTGCAACCGGCCGGTGGCGCGGTCGTCGCGGCCGATGCCGTGGCCATGGCCGGGGTCGGCGAGCTGGTCTCTGTCGTCGCCAGCCGAGAAGCCGCTGTCGCCCTCCCCGAGACCTTTGTACCCGTCGACCACGCGATCACCGGCATTGTCGACGCCGTCACGCACGAGGCATCCGACACGGGAGCCGCGACATGAAGGTCGGTACCGTTGCCGCAACCGTCGTCTCGACCATCTCCCATCGCTCGCTCGAGGGAAAAACCCTTCTACTCGTCGACTTCGAAGGGCTCGACGGCCAGCCCACCGGGGCCTACACGATTGCTGTCGACACCGTCGGTACCGGTGTCGGTGAACGCGTCCTCGTCCTCGACGAAGGCAGCTCCGCACGCCACATCTTGCAAGAAGACGACGCCCCCATTCGCGCCGTCATCGTCGGCACCGTAGATGCCGTCGACCGTGCCCCTGCCGCTTCCTGAACAAGCCTGACGCCTGACTGGGGCCGGCCTTTCGAGCAGCCTCTGGTTGCCGCGCATAACCGGCGCGTCGGCAAACCAACACCGTCTCTCGGCGGCGGACTACCGCTCGTTCGTTGCGGTCCAACGGGATCGATCAGCAAATGGCAGACGGAGCCGCGTCCAACCCATTCACCGTTCGCTATAATTGTCAGCGGATCGTATCTGTGTTCGGTCGGTGCAACGGATTCGTGTCCCCCGCGCACCAGCCCGGCGCGCAGCGTGTCTGGGCGTTGGGTTCTCGCAGACTGCAGGTCCGAGCCAATCATGACAACGAGAGAGGACCCACCATGCGTACCAAGAGTCTCTGTATCCTCCTGGCTTCGATCCTGATCGCGTCCGTAGCACCAGGCCAGATTCCGACCAAACCCACGTCAGGTTTCACATCATCGGTCGAAGGCCAGCTGCCGCCAGGCTCGGTCTTCAAACGCGCCACCCTCGAGCTTGCAGACGGCAGCGTGCAGGTCGTCGACTACGCGGCCACGCCAGACGGCCGGGCCCTGATCGACGGCGACATCATGATCACCGTCGACGAAGAAGGGCGAGGACGTATCGCCAAGGAGATGGGCCGCCTGTGGGCAGAGCGGAATGTACTCGCCAAGGAAGGCAGTCTCACCAAGGCCACAGGCATCAACGGAAGCTCATTCCGGTGGGCGAACAACACCGTTCCCTTCGTGATTCAGGTCGCTGACGCCTGGCAGCAGCAGGCGATCATCGATGCAATGGACCACATCGAGGATCGGACAGCCGTACGGTTCATACCGCGCACCACGCAGACCGATCACGTTGCCTTCGTCAACGTTGCCGGCGTCTGCCGCTCCTTCGTGGGCCGCCAGGGCGGTCGGCAGACCATAGAGATCGATCGCTTCGGCTGCGGCTTCGGTCAGATCGTGCACGAGATCGGCCATGCCCTGGGACTGTGGCACGAGCACCAGCGAACCGATCGCGACAACTCCGTGATCGTTCACTGGAACAACATCCAGACCAACCCCGACGCACGCCCCAACTTCCACATCCGCAGTGGTTTCTGGCGCGGACCATTCGACTTCAACTCGATCATGAACTACGGTTCGTTCGACTTCTCCCGCAATGGTCTGCCGACCCTGACCCGCCTCAACGGCACCACGTGGACGGCCAACCGCACGGCCCTGACCGCGACAGATTCGACTGGCATTGGCGACATGTACCGGCGGGTTCGCGCGAGCATTGACTACTCGTGCGAAGGCTTCTCCGGTCAATGCCATCTCTGGGGCTCCTCGTCCTACGGTGTTCGCCCGATCACGAGCTGGCAGTGGTCGATCTACGACGGCAACAACTTGGTCACCTCGACCAGCAGCTCTGTCACGCACACCTTCCAAAACACGGGGCCAGAAGGGAATCTCGTCTTTCTCGAGGTCACAGACTCGCAAGGCGACCGCACCCATGCTGAAGCCTTCATTGACCTGAGTGAATGCACGGGCGTATTCATCTGCGACCCATCAGACGACGGATTCGAGTTCTGATTGCAGTCAGGATGCGGTCGCGCCGAACGTTCGGCGCGACCGCATAGATGTGATCCTGCACGAGCGCCCCTACGCGGCCTCGTCTCCCGTCAGGCTCTCTCCCCTTCGCACCGTCCGCCTGACACGTCGCGGACTGGTCAGGCGCCTTGCTCCCTCTCCCACCTGCCTACGCCGACCTCCTAGGCCTCCACCATTCTCTCGACGAGAGTATGAAAGTGGCGAGCTCTTCAGCATGATCCACCGGAAGCTAGCGCCTCTTTTGGATCAGATCTATCCCCTCCGCATCACCCGCCAGATTTGTAGCCGCTTCTGCAGCTCTTGTCTGCCGTGTCGTATGCAACCGCGCGGGCCTCATTTTCGCCCCTGGGTTTCGCGAACGCACCAGCCAGCGAGTGGCCCCCTTTCTCACTGTTCGTCGAAGGACAGGAAGGAATCCAGACTCTGGCGCCTTGCGTGAGTCGTAGCAGCGAGGCGTTGGGTTCTTACAGACAGCAGGGCCGAGAGAACTACCACAACGGGAAAGGACCCACTATGCATGCGAAGAGACTCTGTATCCTCTTGACATCGATCCTGGTCGCGTCGGCAGTATCGGGGCAAATTCCAACGAAGCCCGTCTCCGGTCTCACTTCGTCTGTCGAAGGAAATGTGCCGTCTGACTCCGTCTTCAAACGCGCCACCCTCGAGCTCGCGGATGGTAGCGTGGAAGTGGTCGACTACGCGGCCACGCCAGACGGTCGAGCCGTGATCGACGGCGACATCATGATCACAGTCGACGAGGAAGGGCGGGGACGCATCGCCAAAGAGATGGAACGCCTCTGGTCAGAGCGAAACGTACTCGCCAAGGTAGACAGTCTCTCCAAGGCAACAGGTATCCAAGGAAGCTCTTTTCGTTGGCAGAACAACACGGTCCCCTTTGTCATTGAGGTTGCTGACGCCTGGCAGCGACAGGACATCCTGGACGCCATGGCGCACTTCGAGGAGCGGACCCATGTACGGTTCATTCCTCGAACGCTCGAGAACGACCACGTTGCCTTCGTCAACGAAACGGATGTTTGTCGCTCGTTCGTCGGCCGGCAGGGAGGCCGCCAGGAGATCGAAATCGATCGCTTCGGGTGCGATTTCGGCCGAATCGCGCACGAGATTGGTCACGCCCTTGGACTGTGGCATGAGCACCAACGAGCCGACCGCGACAACTCCGTAATTGTTCACTGGAACAACATCGAGACCAGCCCAGACGCAAGACCGAACTTCTACATCCGCAACGGATTCTGGCGCGGACCCTTCGACTTCGACTCGATCATGAACTACGGCTCGTTCGATTTCTCGCACAACGATCTGCCGACCTTAACCCGACTCGACGGATCTACCTGGGACGCCAATCGCACTGCACTGACCTGGAACGATGCGTCGGGCATTGGCGACATGTACCGTCACGTTCGCGCGAGGATCACCTACTCGTGTGAAGCCTTCTCGGGCCAATGCCATCTTTGGGGCTCTTCGTCCTTCGGCGTCCAGCCGATCACAAGCTGGCGATGGTCCATCTATGACGGCACCAATCTGATCACCTCTAGCAACAGTTCCGTGACACATACGTTCCAAAACACAGGCCCGGCAGGGAACCTCGTCTACCTCGAGGTCGTCGACTCGCAAGGCGACCGTGCCTACGCCGATACCCTCGTCGACCTCGGCGACTGTCCTGGCATACAGATCTGCGACAAATCAGTCGAGGGATTCGGGTTCTGATCTTAGCCAGGGTCGGCAAGGCCGAACGTTCCATGCGAGCATCGACGCAATCGCCCACGAACACTCGACCTTGCCGCTCGCCCGACGCGCCTCTGTCCAACCCGTCGCCCCGGCGCGTCGCGGCCTGACCGGGCGTCTCGCTCGAGCCCTGCCCGCCCGTTCCCGGAAGTCACCGAGGTTCAGAATCTTCGCGACACGAGAACGAACATCGAATTCCCTTGCTCGGCCGACCGGCGGCCCGATCACGCCGTCTTCTTGCTGAGCACGAACGCAGCGAGCTTCTCTGCCTGATCCTTCGGAAGCTTGATCTCGTCACGAACCCTCGCCCTCGCCTCCGCGCCGATTTCCTCTTTCGTGGCCGCAGCAGAGGCCTTCGTCTCGAGCTTTTTGACCTGGGCTTCGAAGAGATCCTGCCACCCTTTATCTTCTGAAAGATACTCGAAAACGTTCCTTTTCTCTTCCATACCTGCCTTCTCATATGCGGCGGGATAACTCTGTTCCAGCGTCTCGAGATGCTGCCATAGGAGGTCGGAGACCCTATCGTTCAGCCGATTGTCTTTGGCATCGAAGCCGACACCGGGGAGCCTCCTATGGAACGCCTCGACCGCCTCCTTCGACTTGTCTTCGAGCTCGGCCCGGACGACCGCATCGACAACCTCACGGTCGAGTAGGGCCCACATCGCGTCCCGAATCTTGTCTTCAGGCTGGTTCTCGTAGTCCTCGAGCAGTGCGATCGAAGCTGCCTCTCCATGACCCGTCGCCCGGCCGATGTCGACAGCGCTGAGTGGAATCAGATTGCGATAGCGAAGGTATGCCAAGATGAAATTCTGCAGCAGATTGACCGTCTGCGCTTCTGGCACGGCCGACCGCTGGGCCATCGCGTCAACCTGAGTCTCAGCCGCCTGGTATTCCTTCTTTCGCTTCTCGACCAGCTTGTCCGTTCGTTGCGTCCCGGTCAGCTGCTTCGCACGGCCAAGGAGATCCTTGAGTTGGGCGAATGCAAACTTGATCTCATAGCCCACGACCGCTTCGCGGACACCATCGACAAAGACCTCCCAGGCCGTGCTGTGACTCTTGTGCTGGCTGCCGAAGAGGCCATGTGGACGCCCTGCGACCGTCACTTCGCTGACGAAAAGAACACCCGCCGCCTCGGCGTCGGCATCTTGCTTGGAAGCCTGCGGTGTAGCGCGATCGAGCGTGATCTCGACCGCTGCAGGTGACTGTGGGCCGAGCACGACGCCAGACGCTCTTGCCTTCGTCCTGCCCGGTATGGCGACACCACCACCAATCTCCTCCGTGGTGCCCGAGAAGTCGATGTCCTTTTCTTTGGTCTTACGCCTCTTTCCTGGTTGTTGCTCGTTCTCCTCCAATTCGCGCTTTCTGCCTCGCACTCCACTTTTCGCGCCCGTTCCCGCCTCTTTTCCCGGCTCCGCGTAGGTGCTCTTGGTACTGTCAATGTAGCGAGCGATTGCCTTGCCATCGATCGACGCGTAGTCATAGGCGGCAGGGAAATTGGACCGCAGGGCCAGCAAGTGCTGCTCGAGCACCGTCTGTAGTCGCTCGATTGGACTGCTTTTCGGGTCAGCACCCGGTAGGTCGCCATAGATTTCCCGCTCTTCGATTCTTGGCGCGTCCTTCGCTTCGTCAAGGCCAGTGCCACCTACAGGCTCGCCGACCCACTCGCCCCCCTTCGCGTCACTCTTGAGGTACTTCTCCGGCTCGTTGCCGAACTCAGCCCACGCCCGGGCGTCGAGTAGCTCGAGCATCGCCTTCGCGACCTCGTCCTTCGTGTGTTCCTGGTACTTGCGGATCGTCTCCAATCGTCTGGCCTCGGCATCCCCGTCCGGGTTGCTGCCTGTGTCCGCAGCCGAGAGTGGGAGCTTGTTCTTGTATTCGAGATAGCCACGAACATAGCGTTGGACGAGGAGCTGCGTTGCGCCGTCGTTTCCAATCTGACTCCTGACGTCGTCGACCGTGCTTTGAAGCAGGTAGAGTCCGCGTTCGTTTTCAGGCGACATCAGCGAGCTCTGCTTGGATCCCGGCAGCTTCTTCGAGTCGTCGTACAAACGGTCAATTTCTCCGACTGCCTCGCTCAGGGTCTTGCCCGTGAGCGCCAGCCGGACGCCATCCACGAACACCCCCCAAGCTGTCGTGTGACTCTTCTGGTCCGAGCCGAACAGGCCCTCTGGACGGCCGGCGATCAGAACACTCTGGATCGTTGCGTCGGAGACCTCTTCTGCCTCTGGCAACGTCTCTTCGTCTTCTTCCTCGGCTTTGGTCTCGGCCTGGCTCTTGACGCTAGCCAGATCCAACTGCACGGCAAACGCTGGTTGGATTCGTCTCGCCAAGGCTGGCGCTTGACGAACGTTGAGCTCTGGCGGCTCGGGTCGCTGGCGCGCCAAGATGCTCGACCAAGCGCCTGCCTCGCGTGCGAGCGTCCCAACGTCTCGGACGGGGGTTGTGGCCTTGACGTGAAACGTCGATCCCATTCGGTGCCCCAGCCGCTCGGCTCGCATCAAGCGCCCTTCGGCCTCGGTGGCGGACTCTGAGGCGGCCTCTGTGGCAGCCTCTGGCGTACTCGCCAAGCTTCGCCCTCGCTGTCGCGTTTCAGGGCGCGCCTCAGCAGCAGGCGCTTTCGTCTGCGCGCCCTGTGAGGGTGGGGCGGGTGAAGCAGGTGCCTTCATCGACTGCTGCGATCTCTCGGGGCCAACGCTCCTCCCTGCCCTCGGACGGGGCAAGAGACGATGAGTGACACGCGGCGTCCTTCGTAGAGGCGTCGAGTTGCGGAAAAGAGGCGAGCCAGCAGGGCATCAGCCTCCCAATGCATACCGTTCTCAGATCATTGTGCCATCCGCCGATGATATCCACTCGCCGGACCAACAGTTCGAGACCAACGACTGGACGTGATCCAGGCACAGCTGGACGCCAGCAAGCGGAGAGTGCGCGACCGATTGGCAGGGTTGGATCTCTACCTGCGTGCGCGGGCAGGCACGGGGCGCGAGCGCCTGCCGCGACTCATGCGACGGCTGGGAACGGCCACCGCCTTGACGATTCAAGAAGCCGGAGGACTCGATTCGGTATGCTCGACTTGCCCCCCAGCAACCATACGGAGCGCGCTCTCGTGCGCACGCCAGACAACCGCACCTACCTCGATGGCCACACCATCTCCGTACCGCATGCTTCGAGCACGTATCTGCTGCCGCCGCTCTTCATGGGGAAAGACGACGGCCTGTTGACGCGCAGTGACCATGCGCCACCGGACACATTTTCGCTCGTGGGTCGGCACGGTACTCACCCCTTCGTGCCAACCGCGTCCCCGACGATCATGACCGACGTTTCCGCAAGCGTGGCCTTCCTCGGCAAGTTCGCACCTGACTCCATCCTCTCGGGCAAGCTGGTCGACGTCGATGGACGCGCCGTTGCAGATCTTCTGATCGAGAGGCCGCCAGCCCCGACGGAAGGTCTCATGACCATCGTCGGCGTGCTCGACCTGCGAAGACGCTTTGACCGGTGCAACCCTCACGAGCTCCGCCTCGGTCGAGTTGCGCTCACCTTCGAGACACCCCAGGAGCCGTGAAGACAGCTCCGTCGACTGAGCGGAAGGGATGTGCTGTCGTTGGTGCGGCTCCGGACGTCATGATGTACGGGTCCGCACGACGAGCCGGTGGAAACCTACCGCCCGGGGCGACGTCAGGACGGTGGCCGAACCATCGGTGCGACCGCCGGCCTGACGTCAGTGCCGCCGCATCTCCGCTGAAGCGCTCGGCATCACCGCGTACGACTCACCCCAATTGGGTACGAGACTGATCAGGAATCAGGTAATCCGGATGTAGGGGTCGAACCAGTAATAGCCGAAGTCGACGTCGCCCTCGAGCACACTGAACTCGAGGCCGTACCAAAGAAGACCGGGAATAGACTGCGCGTTGAATGTCACGAAAGGCCCGAACGCGGCATTCGGGTCGACGCTTGTCGCATTGCCGATCTCGACACCATGCATGAAATGAGTGAACGGTGGTTGATCCGTCTGCTCCCACGCCGGCGAACCGGGGACATAGCTCAATGAATAGAACCAGTCGTGGTTGACGTCGAACTGCGGCTCGTCGATTGGCTTCGTGCTGGCGTCGAGCATCTGGTCGACAGTGATCACCTCGTGGTTCCAGCGCCCGGCGAGCAGGCGAACCGGCGCCATCTGGACGTTCGGCCTTCCCTTGAGATCAGAAACAGTAATAACCACACGCGAGTTCCTCGGCGCGTTGACCGGGATGTTGGCGTCCTGGGGCGCGTTGGCAATCGGGTGATGATCTTGGTAGACCCTCGCTTTCGGGTAGGACGGCGTGCCGCTCGGCTGGTCAAAGGTGCCGCCGATGCCCAAGGTGCTGGTGTCGACGCGGTAATCGATTTGAATCAGGGACATGTCGCTGCCTCGAAGTTGGTGGTTGTTCGACGGGCGCCGCTCGCTTGCGATGCCGCTTTCTCTCACGATCAAGAGGCCATGAATTCTGGCGAACGATCGCAACTTCGTGAATCGGGCAGAGACTGAGATACGGCTTCATGATTTCCGACTGCTCGGATCATGATCAGCGCCACAGGAATCAGCGAGCGCAGGCGGACTTTCGCGATAGAAGTGAAGGATGAAGCGCGGAGAGCGGTTGAAGTGCTCCCCAGAATCTGGTCCAACTGAAGATTCCACGGTGACCTGAGGGACTCTCATTCCCTGTGGAACGACCATGGGGAGTACCGCACCTCCTATAGGTCTTCTTCTGGGAGATCTACAGCCGCCCTAATATCTCTACCATGGCGTGGCGACGATCTACGTCACTTGAGACACCTTGTACCAGCAACCAACTCAGGCCGGCACCATGAGGATCTCGCAGCGCCCGTTGGGCCGGTATCCGAGCGTCTGAGCCAGGTGTTGGGAGATGGGATTCGAGGCGCTCCAGGCGGGTACCAGACCACGCTCGAGGCAGTGGACGAGGAGGGTGGCAGCGGTCACGCGTGCGAGGCCGCGCTGGCGGTGGGTATTTCGGCAGGCGATCGCCACTTCGACCTGCCGCGACGAGACGGCGTAGGAGGTCGCTGCGCAGACCACGCGGTCGCCATCAAGGGTGCAGAAGCCCACGCCCTTGGCCACGAACTCTGCGGCGCTTTCGAAGACCTGGAGGGCGTGGGGCTGGAGATCGCTGTCGAGCTGATTCGCCAGACCAGCGTCCATGCGGGTCAGGGAGAGGTCGGCCGGAAGCGTGCGTGACCAGGCAGCGAGCTTCTCGGCGTCGAGGTGGCTGGCGTCGAAAGTTTGCATGGACCGATCTTGGAGCACCGGATGGACAGCACGAAGCGCGTTCCGCCACGCGACGGACGGCTCGATCACCATCTCCTTGCCCACAGGGACGGTCTCGACCAGCTCTCGAACGCCGGCGCCGGCTGGATCGCCGCCGAGAACGTGGTAGCACCCGAGGTCGAGTCGAGCGGCGGTCGGGGCAGCCGGATGGTTTGCCTGGGCACGGCCCATCCGACCTTCGAGAACAGCGTCGATGACCGCCCGCAGGGTCGTATGACGCGCGAAAAGCGGGCGAAGCGTCGAAGGGTCGTCGACCGGCCGGATCGTTGCGTGCTTGCTCATCATCCTTGGAATCTCCGCGACCAGTTGGCCAGACCCTGGACGAACCAAGGGGCCTGACTTTCTCTCCACTATTCAACCCAATCTCAATTCGTTTAGCCCATTCGCTCCCCTCCCGCGCTTAGCAAGGGTACGACTTGAAACCCGAGCTTTGCAAAGGAGCAAGCCATGACCCATTTGACCGATACCCGCACCCCTTCTTCCCGCTTCTGGCGCCCGATTCGCGCCCTATCCGTGGCCTTGGTGGCCACGCTGCCGCTTTCGGCTTCGGCCGAGGTGCCGCTTGGCGACAGCACAAACTGGATTGGTGCCGACCTCGGCATCGAGCAGGTACGCCTGCAGGAAGCTGGGGAAGCCTACTTCGTGCAAATCGACGCCACGACGACGACCCAGGCCGAGACGGGTCCGGATCATCAGCCTCCGACGACCGTTCTGCCACACGAGCCGCGGCCGGAGGATGCCGCCGTCTGGCACGGCGTCGACGTGCGCAACCGCAAGGGCTACACGGCCAAGATTCCGAGCGAAGATCTGGCGTTTCTCGGCGCCTATGCACGCCGCCTGGGTCTCGACCAGGGCAAGGTCGGAGGCGATGGTCGCGTCGATCCGGACATCGAGCCTGGCGATGATGGATCCCAGGGATTGGGGATCACCCGTCCGACTGGCTTGGCGACCAAAGGCTGGAGCAATGACCACGATAGCCGCATCAATCTAACCAGCACGACGTCCTATCCGTACCGAACGATCGGCACGCTTTACGATGGCGGCGGCGACTGCACCGGAAGCTTGGTCGGTCCACGCCACATCTTGACCGCGGCCCACTGCATCTACAACCGCGAATCGGAGACTTGGTCCTACATCAACTTCAAGCCGGGACGCAACGGCGAGGGCTCGGCTCCCTACGGTGCCTTCAGTCCGATCTGGTACTGGGTACCGCAGCAGTACATCGACGAGCCGTTCATCGGCGGCGCGGCCGACGGTCATGCAAACAACCGGTATGACATCGCCGTGATCGTGCTCGAGGACAGCTTCTGGAGCTGGATGGGCTACGTTGCGTTGTCTGGCAACGTGCTCGACACCAAGACACTCTTCATGCGCGGCTACCCGCGCTGCACGACCGCCGGCTCTCCAAACGGCTGTGATCCGAAGACGCTCTGGGGCGACGTGAAGCGCTGCGAGACCGGGCAGTATTTCAACCCAGATCCAATGGGCTGGAACTACGAGATCAAGACCAACTGCGACGGCAGCGCGGGCCAGAGTGGCTCATCGTTCTACTACTACACCAACGGCGCAGTCGCCACGGCCGGTGTGTTCTCGGGGCAATACTGCGATGGCGCCTGCGCCGGCACCTCGAACGACGCCTGGCCGAACATCATCACGCGCATCACGCCCACCTACCTCGACGTCATCAGTTGGTTCCGGGCCGCCTACCCGTAATCACCGATCGTTTGTCAGGATTGCCGACCGGTGTCGCATAGGCGGCGCCGGTCGTTTGTCATCGAGTGGATTCTTTGCCGGCGACTGCTCGCGTCGTTGTCACGCGCAGCGCGGCCACACTCACCCTCCCCCCTCTTGGGCCGAAGGCAGCCCGGGCTCTCGCGCGATCGATGTCTGGCGACGCGGCCGACTACCGCATGAAGGATGAGGCGTGGCGCAGCAACCAGCGACGCTGCCGCGCTGTGTTGGGGGCCAACTTTCCGCGCGCGATGCGGACCTGATTCAGCGCTTCGGTCGCGGAAAGACGCCGCGCCATGATCAAGACCGCAGCAGCCGCGAGCCCGGACCGGCCGATGCCGGACTTGCAGTGAACACCGACCGAAATACCTTCCTGTAGACGCGTAACAACCTCGGTCACCAGATCGCGGAATGCGTCGGCGTTTGCTGGCGGATGCCGATCCTCGATGGGGAAAGTACGGAAGGCCAGCCCGATCTCGAAAGAGACGCTGTCCTCCGTCGCAAGATCGAGTCGCACGGCTTCTTCCGGTTCCAGAAAGGAGATGACCTGGGAGAAATGTTGCGCAACGCCCATCAGATCGCGCCGCATCTGCTCTCCGCCACCGGGACGTACCAGGATGGCCAACGAGCCGGGCGTATGGGTTGGAATCCAGAATGGCGGTGTCTGGGTCATGGAGATGTGGGCCGACACCCGGGGAGCTACCGAGCGGAGCCTGCCCATCATGCCACGGCCCAAACGCTTCGCCTTACTGCCGAGAAGATCCCGACATGCTCAGCACGCTGCCCGAAAGACGTCGCCGGCAAAGTTGTCGGCCACGGCGACGGTTTCGTAGCGACGAATGGTCGCTGTGGTGCCGAAGTGCGCGTGCAGGCTTTCTTGGAAGGCAACGGTTTGGAGTCGCGAGGCGTCCGCCTTGGAAACCCACACGGTAAAGGCAAGCAGACTACTGTGGATATCGTCGACGACCAGGTAGAGCCGCAGCAGGCCGGGCATTCGGCGCCAGACCGGTGCCAGCTCCGCGCCGATCGTGTGCGCGTGATCGCGAGTGGTTCCCGGATGCAAGGGGATCTCGATGATGCAACTGATCATGCCGCTCGCCTCGCCTGAGTCAGAGTCATTACGCGTGGCTGCGCTTCGGCGCGCGCAGGGAGGACGACAGCCTGCGATCGCGGATCGTGGCTGTCTGGGAAGGACTACGCAATCCCCGGCGAGAACACGCCAATTCGCGCGGGATCGCCTCAGCCGAGTCCGTAGGCTTTGATCCGGCGATAGAGCGTGATGTCGGTCATTCCGAGGCGAGCAGCGGCTTTGGCACGGTCGCCACCACAGGCTTCGAGGGTCCGCTCGAGTACCTCGCGCTCGGCCGCCTGCAAAGTGTCCTTGAGGTTGCGTGTGCGCGCCGCGGCAGCGATCGGCGGGTCGAGGCGCGCCGAATCGAGCAACTCACCCGGACCGACGAGCAGGGCCACACGGGACATTTCCTTGCGCAGCTGGCGGATATTGCCGGGCCAATCGAACTGCCCCAAGGCCACCATGGCGGCACGAGAGATGCCGCGAATGCGCCGACCGTGTCGGTTGCTCTCCTCGCCCAGGAAGTGGCCGGCGAGTTGAGGGATGTCTCCCGCGCGTGCACGAAGCGGTGGCAGCTCGACCTCCCAATCGGCGATTCGGAAATAGAGGTCTGAGCGAAACGTGCCGTCCGCCATCAGGCGTTCGAGGTCACGATTGGTCGCCGCGATGATGCGCACATCGACCGGGTACGGATCGCGCCCCCCGACCCGGTAGAGCTCACCGACTTCCAGCGCGCGCAGCAGCTTGGTTTGCGTCTCGGGTGCCATGTCGCCGACCTCGTCGAGCATCAACGTGCCGCCGGTGGCGCGTTCGAACATGCCTTCGCGCGCTTCGACGCCCGTGGCCACCCCGCGCTCGATCCCGAACAGCTCAGCTTCGAGCAACTCACGCGGCAAAGCCGCGCAGTTGAGCGCCAGGAAAGGGCCCTCGACCCGCGCCGAAGCCTTGTGCAACCAGCCGGCCAGCACTTCCTTACCGGTGCCGGATTCGCCCCGGATCAGCACGCTGACATCACCACGCGCGATGCGGGCGGCGTCTCGGTAGATGCGCAGCATGGCCGGATCGGTGCTCGCAGGCGCGGGCAGAGGCGGCGCCTGTGGTCGAGGCTGAGCCGGCGGCGTGATTCGCGATTCGGCCCGACTGCGCCGGAGCTCGAGCAAGCCCAAGGCAAGAACCGCCAAGGGCTCGAAGAGCTCGGCCAGCCGACTCGATGGCAGCTGGAAGCACAGCTTCAAGTCTCCGCGAACCACTTCCCGCCCGCCATCGCCCGTGAGATCCGGCCCGACGCCGGAGCGCATCTTCCAGAGGCGTTGCCCCCGGCCGTGGATCTCGAGCCCGAGACAAGGCAGGGTCTCCGCCATCGCCGAGCCGACCGTGGCAGCCAAGGTCATCTCATCCCCCCCGGCGCGCAGATCGTTGATCACACCGATCAGCCGATCGCGGATGAAGTGACTGAATGGCTCGACCGACGCAGTGACCGAATCCGCCAGATCGAAAACGTCGGTAGCAACCGTCGGCGCGCTGGATGGCTGCAGCAAGAGGGCGGGTTCGAGGTCATCCTCGTCGACCCGCTCGACCAGGGCGGTGACCCCGCCGAACGACAGGACGATGCCGCCTTCGAGTGAGACCCGGCCCGTGATCGTGCGGCCTCCGATCCGGGTGCCGTTGCGTGAGCCGACGTCTTCGACCGTGACGTTCTCGCCGTCGACGTTCAGCCTGGCGTGACGACGGGAGACGGTCGGGTCGAGAATACGCACCGCGCAGTCTGCGCTGGAGCCGATCATCGACTCGCCCGGCGCCAGCGTGTGACGGCGGGTCCGCTCTCCGACATGAACGATCAGCTCGATCGGCATGCTCAGTCCTCCGCGCCGATGCCGAGTTGCTTGATGCGGCGGTAGATGGTCGAACGCCCGACATCCAGGCGCTTGGCGGCGGCCTCGATATCGCCACCGCAAACCGAGAGTGCCTGTTCGATCGCCCGGCGTTCGACCTGATCCAAATGCTCTTCGAGACTGAACGACGTCTCGTCGTCGGCCGGCGCGGGCGCCGGCGGCAGATGCTCGACATCCAGCACCTGTCCCTCGTCGAGGAAGAAGGCGGCACGCACCATCTGGCGTTCGAGCTGACGAATGTTGCCCGGCCAGGGTGCATCGACCAGGGCGCTGGCCGCCGCACGGGAGATGCCCGCCGAGCGAATGCCGCGCCGGCCCAGCTCACGGTCGAGAAAGAAGACGGCCAGGTTGACGATGTCGTCCCGGCGTTCGGCCAGCGGCGGCAGCACGACTTCCCAGCCGCTCAAGCGATGGTAGAGGTCACGCCTGAAGGCGCCAGTCTCGATCATCGATTCCAGATCGCGGTTGGTGGCGGCGATCAGCCGAACGTCCGCGGGCTTAGACTTCGACGCACCGAGACGCCGCACCTCGCGTGCCTGCATGACGCGCAAGATCTTCGCCTGGGTGTCAGCAGCCATGTCACCGATCTCGTCGAGCAGGAGGGTGCCTCCGTGTGCACGCTCGAACATTCCGGGACGCGGCTCGACACCGGTCGCCACACCACGTTCGACCCCGAAGAGCTCTGCCTCGAGGAGGTCGCGCGGCAAGGCCGCGCAGTTGAGTGCGAGGTAGGCCTTCGTCGCCCGCGGCGACGCCTGGTGAACAAAGCTCGAAAGGACTTCCTTGCCACTTCCCGACGAGCCTCGAATCAGCACGGCGATGTCGCCGGCGGCGATTCGGCGGGCCTGGCTATAGATCTCGTCGACTCGCTTGTCCAGGGTCCGTGGTGAGGGGAGATCCGGCGGTCTCTTGTCAGCAGCTTTGGCTGGCTGGGATGGTCGATCCGGATCGAGATCGACCAATGCCAGGGATGCGCGAAGAATCGGCGCCAACCACATCTGGTGATCGGCATCGTCGAAACCGGCGCTCAGGCGGAACTGGCCGCTGGGGCTGTCGATCGCCAACACCACGGGCCGATTGGCCGGTGGGCTACCGACGAAGAACAACCCTTCGGCTTGCGCCGTGCGGTGGCAGAGCTCGACGGACGGCAGGCAGAGGTCATGCACGAGGGCCGTGCCGAGGACCTGGGCAGCGGCCACCCGACCGCGTTCCGAGACCATCGTGGAGACGATTTCGGGCAGTGCATGCGCAGCGAACGCTTGCACCGAAGCCGGACTGGGAGCGGATGTCATCCGCTGATTCTATGACGGTAGACGCGCGCCGGGCGGGGCGAACGATGGATCGAGGCGATGAGCACCCCCCTCAAAGCAAGACGACGACCGGCGCACCACTGGCGCCGGCCGTCATGTCCTCACAGGATTGAAGGCCGATCAGTCCACCACGTGGCGAACCCAGAACTTCATGAGGAACAGCCCACAGCCGAACTTGCGCTGGAAGCCACCGAAGTTGAGGGAGTCGAGGATCTGCTCACAGGAACAGCCGCCGGTGTCCTCGGTGGTGAAGGTCGGTGGTTGGAACGGGAAGTGCGGGAACGACCGGGTATCGAAGGTCGTATCGCCGTCCGTGAGGGCGTAGCGGAAGGGCAGCAGCCTCACCGTCGGCACGCTCTCCGGAATGGTCGTATCCGCGCACAGATCAGCGTCGTCCTCGACCCCGTCGCCATCGCTGTCGAGCACGGCAGCCAGGAAGAGCACCAGGCCGTCGTGATCCGACACCCGCAATGGCGTAGTAGCGTCGTCCATCAGGGCATTCGGGGCGTCCACGTTGCCGCGGGCGTATTCGACACCGGAAACCGACGGCGCCGCCGCGGCCGAAACCAGCGCATGGTCGAGGACCTGGGCGTTGCCACCGAAGATGAACGAGTACTGCTCCGCAGGATCGAGCCCCTCGATGGCGTTGCTCAGATCTGGGTCGACCAGATCCTGCCCCGGCAGCAGTGCCTCGCCCGGATTGCCACGGATGACGCCGACCGCGTCGACGAAGCCATCGCTGAATTGGAAGGCGTTGAAGTCACCCGTGACCACCAGCGGAAGATCCGGATCGGTGGTCTGGATGCTCTGCACCAGGGCGGCGATCGTCTCGGCTTGCTCCAGACGCTTCTGGCGCACGCGCGGGCCACTCGACGGATCATCGATGCCGCTGAGCGACCGGTTGTGGACCACCATCACCGAGAACGGGAAGGTAGCTCCATCGCCCTGGAAGACCGCGTCGAGTACGAGAGGCGGCCGATCGTGCAGCAGCGAGCCATCGACCGAAAGGGTGAGGTCCGCCAGGAACTGCGTGGTCGACTGCACCATCACCCGATCGTCGCGGGTCATGAAGCCAACGTCGATGCCACCGACATCGTTGCCTTCCACCAGGAACGAGCTGTAGGCCGGCCCGCCGTCTGCGGCGATCTGGATCGCGAGCTGCTCGAGCACGTTGAGGTTCTCCACCTCCTGCACAGCGAGCACGTCCGGTGCGTCGAGAACGTCGCGTACATGCAGTGAGAACTTCCCGAGCAGATCCTGGAACTCCGCAGCCGTCAGAACCGGCTCGCTCATGCCAGGGTCGTCCTGATCGTCGAAGAAGCGCAGCATGTTCTGGCTGGCGATGGTCAGCTCGCCCGGTTCGCGGGCACGAACCGCCCGCGGTAGCGCCGGCTCGGTGCCGAGCAGAAGCGTCGTGGGCAAGACCTGGTAGTCGCCGAAGCTGAACGTCAGCGGACCTTCAGCGGTGACTGCTTGACCCGCGAACACGGCGGCGTCAGCACCGCCGAGACCATCCGGATCGATCTCGAACACTTCGGGGTTGCCATCCCACTCCGGCAAGCCAGCCATACCCGGGAACTCGATGCCCGGCTCACGGAAGGCGCGCTCGCTGCCGACCACGACGGCGACGTCACCGAAACGGTCACTTGGACCCGTAGCGGTACCCTCGAAGGAGACGAGCATGCCTTCGAAGCGTTCCAAGTCCGGGATCGGCTGCGGCAGCGGCGACGGTGTCGCAGCGTCCAGCACCACCGCCGCGGGCAACGGATTGCCCGAGGAGGCGACGGTCACGGAAACCGCACCGGTCAGCTCCGTGAGGTCGAAAAACTCCTCGACCTCACCCGCGACATCCACCCGGTCGCCGACCGCAACGGTCGGTGCACCATCGGTGAAGATGAAGATGCCGTCGGACGTCTGGTCGTCGCCGTCCACCCGCTCGGGCGGCGTCTGAATGTAGAAGCCGTCGGTGTCGACCGCGGTGACGATGTTGTCGAGGGTGCGTACCGTCTGGCCGACGAGCGGGCTCGCCGTGCCGGCGCCCTGGATCTCGAAGATCTCGAAGACCGGACCGCTGTTCGTGCATCCGTCGGTGCGATCGGTATTGGCGTTGCCCGGCGTGATGCAGACGAAGGCGAAGTCGACGCTGTTGTCGTCGCTGTCGGCGCCATCCGGAGTGCGCGAGATTCCCTTGTTGTCCTCGCCCGTGGTGCCTGCATCTGCGACCGCGCCGGTTCCTTCTACCGCGCCGGGAACCTCGCCCTCGTAGGACACGGCGTCGAGCACCGTGCCGTCGAAGACCAGGCGGGCGGCATCGGGTTCGCCGTTCTGGATCAGGTTGCTGTCCGGCGACACGTCGAGGTCGCAGTTGGCCGTGGTCGCGGCATCACCGCAAACCACGAAGTAGTCACCACCGGGCAGGGCCACCGCCGGCAGGGCGATGGTCCGGTAGACCGAGCCACCACTGCCATTGACCAGCTCGATCGCCACGCCATCGAGGGACGCAGACGCGATGCCGGTGTTCTTGATCTCGATGAACTCGGCAGCGTCGGAGCCCGGCTGGTCGTAGTCGATCTCGTTGATCACCAGCACGGGCGGCCCGGGCGCCGCGCAGTTATCGGAAGCCGCGCTGTTGGCCGTTCCCGGCGTGATGCAGCGGGGGGAGAAGTCGGTCGCGTTCTGATCGCTGTCGAAGCCGTCCGGCGTGCGCGAGATGCCGAGGTTCTCGTTGATACCGCCGACCCCACCGGAGCCGTCGTCTTCGAGGCCGATGCCCGAGCCCTCCACGAAGCCCGGAACGTCGCCCTCGTAGCTGACCACGTCGAGGATGCTGCCACCGGCGATCAGCGCCACGGCATCGGGCGCACCGTTCTGGATCAGGTTGCTGTCCGGCGACACGTCGAGATCACAGTTGGCTGTGGTCGAAGCGTTGCCGCACACCACGAAGAACTCGCCAGGCGCCAGGCTGGCGGCTGGTAGATCGATGGTGGCGTAGACCGCGGCGCCGCCACCGCTGCCGTTGACCAGCTGCAGGGCGAACGGATCCAGATCGACCGCGGCCGCGCCGTTGTTGCGCAACTCGATGAACTCGGCACCGTCAGTGCCGGGCTGGTCGTAGTCGATCTCGTTGATCACCACCGACGGTAGGGCGCAGGCATTGGCCGCACCCGGCGTGTCGTCGCCCGCGGCGGGATCGAATTCGCCGACCACGAAGCCTTCGGGGCAGTCGAAGCTGTGTCCGGGAACGAAGGTGCCGTCCGGACCGACGGACGCCGTGCAGTAGACCTGCTCGCCGCTGCCGACGGTCTCGACCAGGCTGACGCAGTCGACCAGCTCGTCCCAGGGCGTGGCGTCGAGCACACCGTCGTCGTCGACGTCGAGATCATCGCCATTGGCGCCGACGAAGCCACTGACCACCAGGTGGGTGACGTTGTCGCTGTTCTCGAAGTTGAGACTGGTCTCCAGGTTGGCGACCCCAAGGGTGAAGGTCGGCTCGGCCGCCACGAAGAAGCCAGCAGCGTCGACCGCCTGGCCGGAAAGGTCGACCACGGCCTCGATCACGCCGCTGCCGGCCGCGGCCGCGCCGTCGCCGATCACCAGGTACGACAGGCCATCGAGCGCGGCACCCGCATCGCCAGCCAGCTCGAAGTATTCGTCGTCATCGCCGCCCGGTTGATCGATCCGGATCTCTGAAAGCGCGACCGACGGTGCGCAGGCGTTGGCCGCACCCGGAGTATCGTCACCGCCCGCCGGGTCGAAGGCTCCGGTGCGCCAGCCCTCGGCGCAGAGGAAGGAGTGACCGGGCACGAAGGTGCCATCCGGACCGTTGCTCGTGGCGCAGTAGGTCAGCTCGCCGCTGCCCACCGACTCCACCAGCGCCACACAGCTGACTTCCTCGCTCCAGGGCACCACGTCGAGGGTGCCATCGTCATCCGTGTCGAGGTCGTCGCCCGCAGCACCGGTGAAGTCGCGCACCAGAAGGTGCGTGACATTGTCGCTGTTCTCGAAGTTGAGGTCAGCCACGAGGTCCGCCACGGCGAGCGTGAAGGTTGCCTCGGCGGCCACGAACGTGCCGCTGGCTCCGATCGTCTGGCCGGCGAGATCGACGACGGCTTCCACCACGCCGCTCACCTGGGCAGCGGCGCCATCGCCGATCACCAGGTAGGACAACCCGTCCAGGGACGCGCCCGGGGTACCGGTGAGCTCGAAATACTCGTCGTTGTCGCTGCCCGGCTGATCAATCCTGATTTCGGACAGTGCCGCGGTCTGGCCAGAAGCGCAGATCGGCGCCACGGCGATGCCGCACAGCAACAAAATGGAGAGCACTCGAAACGGCATGGCCGACCGACGCCCACGCGGACACTGAAGACTCGTTCTCCTCGACATGACCTTCCTCTCGACTGGGTTGAATGGCGATTCGAGGCCCGCTCCCGCGGAACGTCTCCCCCCAGGAGAGCTCGGGGTCGTGGCGGAACCTCGGCACGCGCCGTTGTCGCAGAATCCAGTCACCCTACCATCGCCACCTCGAAGTGTGCTTCTCCCCGCATGAAGAGACGATCAAGCTCTCAAGGTCGTGCCCCCTCCTAGCGGCTCTTGGCGGCCCCGGTGCGCGGCCTGAATCGTCATCCGGAGCGGGCCAGAGGCCGATCGAAGGCAAGAACGAACGCCTACATGAGCAGTGGTAGCATCCACCACGGACCCTCGCTCATGCACCAGACACCCGACTCATCGCCCGATCCCGGGCTGATCAGTGACGACCTCGCGCCGACACCGGTTGCCCGTCGCTGCTGGACGGCGGTCGATCTAGCGTCTCTGTGGATCGGCATGGTCGTCTGCGTGCCCACCTACATGCTCTCGGGCGGCCTGGTCGACCTCGGTATGACCTGGTGGCAGGCCGTCCTGACCGTCGGGCTCGGCAACCTGATCGTGCTCGTCCCCATGGTGCTGGCCGGTCACGCGGGAACCCGCTACGGCATCCCCTTTCCCGTGCTCGCCCGTGCCAGCTTCGGGATCACCGGCGCCCACATCCCGGCCCTGGCGCGCGCCCTGGTCGCCTGCGGCTGGTTCGGTATTCAGACCTGGATTGGCGGCTCGGCCATCCACCAGCTCCTCGGTGCCGTCTTCGGCCGTCCCCTGGGCGGCGCCGACTGGCCGGTGCTCGGCATCAACGGCGCCGAGATTGCCTGCTTCCTGGCCTTTTGGGCCGTGCAGGTGGCGATCTTGTTGCGCGGCATCGAGTCGATCAAGATGCTCGAGCGCTGGGCCGCCCCCTTCCTCGTGCTCATGGGCCTGGCTTTGCTGGCCTGGGCGTGGACGCGGGCCGGTGGGCTCGGTCCGATGCTCGCGGGCAGCGAGACCCTGGCTGGCACCGCCAACGCGGCGCCCAGCAACCGCCCCAGCTTCTGGAGCCTGTTCTTCCCTTCGCTCACCGGCATGGTCGGCTTCTGGGCAACGCTGTCACTCAACATTCCAGACTTCACGCGCTATGCGCGCAGCCAGCGCGATCAGATCCTCGGTCAGGCCTTGGGGCTACCCGTGTTCATGATGCTGTTCGCGTTCATCGGCGTCGCCGTGACGTCGGCCACCGTCGTGATCTTCGGCGAGCCGATCCCTGATCCGACCGTGCTCCTCGGCCGCATGGGTGGTGGCGTCGCCGTCATCGCTTCACTGATCGCGCTGACGCTGGCGACCCTCTCGACGAACCTCGCTGCCAATGTGGTCTCGCCCGCCAACGCGCTGATCAACGTCGCCCCCAAGCGGATCGACTTCCGCACCGGGGCCCTGATCACCGCCGGCCTGGGCATCGCCATCTTTCCCTGGAAACTGATCGAGTCGACCTCGGGGTACATCTTCACCTGGCTGGTCGGCTACTCCGCGCTTCTCGGCCCGATCGGCGGCATTATCCTTGCTGACTACTACCTGCTGCGACGGACCGAGCTCGATCTCGATGGGCTCTTCCAGCGCCGAGGCCCATACAGCTACCGTGGCGGCTTCAATCCGGCTGCGCTGCTCGCGCTGGCTCTCGGTGTCGCGCCCAATGTGCCCGGCTTCCTTCACGCTGCCGGATTCGTCTCGGCCGCGCCCCCACTCTTCGTCACGCTCTATACCTATGCCTGGTTCGTCGGCTTCGGGATCGCCGCCGTCGTCTACCTGGCGTTGATGCGCGGTAGCCGCCGATAGCGTCGCGTTACGCGCTTGACAGTTTCGCGCACCACAACTACCATAATGCTATGAAAGCATTTTTCGTGCAACCTTCCATGCTGCGAAGCACTGGCATGGCGCTGTTCGCCTCCGTCTTCGGACTGCTGGCCGGGCTGGGGACAGCCGAGGCGCAGATCATCGTGCCGCTCGGTCCCGAGGTACCGGTATCCGTAGCCCCCGGATACCAGCCATCTGTCGCGATCCAGCAAGACGGCACCTCCCTCGTTGCCTGGCTCGATCGGCCCCTCGTAGTTGGCAGCATCCGGGGCCAGCGCTTCGATGCCGACGGGGCTCCGGTTGGCAGCGCCTTCACGATCACCGAGCCCAATGAAGGTGCCGGCCAGTTGCGCATTCGAGCCGATCCCCGGGGCAGCAGGTTCTTGGTCGCCTGGCTGGCTGTGGGATTCGAGGCGGCACCGATTCTGGCGCGGTCCGTTGGCGAAGACGGCGGTCTCGGCAGCGTCTTCCGCATCGACTCGGGTGCCGGAGTGCAGGGAGGGGTGTTCGACGTCGCGCTGGGCGAGGATGGCACCAGTCTGGCCATCTGGTCCGGAAGCGCGCCAGGCCCCGAAGGTGTCTTTGGTCAGCGCTTTTCGATCGACGGGTCCTTGCTCGGACCGATGCTCCAGCTCTCCTCGCCGGACCGACCGGCGGACAGCCCGCCTTCGACGCTCGCCGTGACCAGCGGTCCCAACGAACGGTTCAGCGTGCTGTGGACGGAGCGTGTCGGCTCGAGCGGCTACGGCCAGTTACTCCTACGCCAGGTCATCGACGGTGCGCCGGCCGGCGTCAATCCACGGGTGCTCTACCAGGAACGTTACTTGGCCGCCGAGCCGCAATTCGTCAGCCCGTCCGTCCCGATCTGGAGCGCGCGAGACGGCCAGGAAACGGCCATCTTCCTCAGCCTCCTCGACTCGGCGAGCCCGCTCAATGCTCTCAAGCTGCTCGGCAGCAGCCGGATGCTCCTTCACCGTCCGCAAGGCGCGGTGAACGACTCGGACCAGTCGATGTACTTGTGGAGTAGTGACCGGGAGACCACCAACGATGCGACAGATCTCTGGGCACAAGCCAACCCGCGTGGGCCTGCCGTTCGTGTCAACGCACTGGCGCGTGGCGAGCAGCTCTCACCCATGCTCGCCGGCGGCCGGGACGATACGTTCGTCGCGGTCTGGGAAGACCGCCCGGACCGCTTCATACCCGAAGACTGGCGCGTGGTGATGCGCCGCTTCCGGGTCGTCGACACGCCCCTCTGCGGCCAGGACCTGACGACCGCATGCTTGCGTGACGGCCGGTTCGCGGCCTCGGTCGCGTGGGAGAACTTCTCGGGTGAGACCGGCCAGGGCGAAGTGATCCCATTCAGCTCGTCGACTTCGGCTCTGTTCTCCTTCTTTACCCGCGACAACTGGGAAATGCAGGTCAAGGTTATCGACGGCTGCACCAACAACGGTCATTTCTGGGTGTTCGGTGCCGCCAGCACCAATGTCGCCTACACGGTCACGGTGACCGATCTCGTAACGGGCGCAGAAGCCCGGTACGAGAATGCGCTCGGAACGGCCTCACCCGCGATCAACGACACCCGCGCCTTTGTCTGCCCGTGACCCCGAGGCCTGGCCGCTGAGCGTTCATGGTCTTCTACGACTCGGCTGGGCGACCGACAAGCGCGAGGTCTCGCGGGCACGCTCTCTGATGCTGCGCAAATCAACGGCCTAGAGGCCGGACGGCGACACCAGCCACGCGCCACCCACAAAGAGCACATTGGGCACCGTCAGGTCGTCGCGATACGCAGTCGCATCGAGACCGCCCGGCAGGCAAGATGGCCAGGTCGTGGCATACGATCGCTGTCGTGATCGACACCATGATCGAAGAGGAGGACGGCGCGGCACGCCGAGAACACCCGTGCTCGCCATCGCTGGTGGCGGACATCGGCGGCACCTACGCCCGGTTCGGCCTCGTCCAGGCACCTCGCGACCCGCGGGAAAGGAGGCCATGTGACAGCCTGGTGGTCCACGAGGTCGAGAGGTTCGTGTGCGCGGAACATGCCGGCCCTGTCCAGGCCGCGCAGGCCTACCTCGGATCGCGCAACGCAACCGTGTGCCATGCCGCCATCGCGGTTGCCGGACCGGTGCTCGGCGATCGTGTCGCGCTCACCAACAGTTCCTGGAGCTTTTCCCGCCGTCACCTTCGCCAAGCACTGTCGTTGGATCAGTTGGTGGTGCTGAACGACTTCACTGCGCTCGCCCACGCCCTCCCCGCCCTCGAGGCGAGTGGCATCCAGACGTTCCAGACCGGACAGCCGGCACCAACCGCGCCACGCGCTGTGATCGGCCCCGGTACCGGGCTCGGCGTCTCCGCGTTACTTCCTCGGGCGAACGGCGCCCGTGCACTTTCCACCGAGGGCGGCCATCGAGATCTGGCCGCCACCAATGATAGGGAATGGGAAGTGATCCGCGCGCTGTCCGCTTCGCGCGGCCGTGTCTCTGCGGAAACCGTGCTTTCTGGCGCCGGACTTGGCCGCATCGAGGCGACCGTACGCCAACTCGCAGGCGAGCGTCCCCGAGAGCTCCACGCGCGTGACGTGGTCGCGGCGGCCCGTCGCGCGGTCGAGGGTGGCGCGCCAGCACCGTACGCCTGCGAAGCGGTTCACCTCTTCACCGGCTGGCTGGGGGCCGTTGCGGGCGATCTCGTGCTCACGCTCGGCGCCTGCGGCGGCCTCTACCTCGGGGGCGGCATGCTGCCCAAGATGGCCGAGGTATTTGATCCTCAACGCTTCCTCGAACGCTTTCTCGCGAAAGGGCGGTTTCAGGGCTACCTCCAACAGGTCCCCGTGCACCTGATCACCGACCCCAATGCGTCTTTGCGTGGCGCGGCTTCCGCCCTGCTTGCCAGCGACGAATCCTCTCCATAGCCGGCGGCATTCCCTGGCGGCAGCGGGCCGAGCCATCGCCCACGCCACCGATGGCGAAGACGCGGCGCCAGTCGTTGCACCGCGCACCGCTGCCCGCTCTACATTCTTGTGACCGGGTGTAACTCCCGCAGACATCGGCCGTAAGGCCAGACAGCAGGGATCATACGCACCAGGAGACATTGCCGTGGACGCCATCGTTCGAAACCTCCGCTTCGCTTTTCGGGTTCTGATCAAACACCCGGGCTCGACGACCATCGCCGTGCTCGCCATGGGTCTTGGCATCGGCCTCGTCTCGGCCATGTTCGGCATCATTGATGGCATTTTCCTTCGTGGCCTGCCATTCCCCGAGCCGGATGGCATTGTCCATCTCGAGCGGAGCGATCTCGCACGCGACATCACGTCGATGGAGGTCACACAGCACGAGTTCGAGGACTGGCAGGCGCAGCAGACGACCTTCGAAGGGCTCGCGGGCTTTACGTCCGGAACGGTCAACCTTTCCGACGACCGTCTCCCGGACCGCTACAGCGGCGCCTTTATCTCGCCCAACTTCCTCGACCTGTTACGCGTGCAACCGATCCTCGGGCGCGGCTTCGCCGACCGCGACGCCCTCCCCGATGCCGAACCGGTCATCCTGCTGGGCTACCACGTATGGCAAAAGCGCTACGGGGGTGATGCCGGCATCGTCGGCCAAAACGTGCGCGCCAATGGCGAGCAGACCACGGTGATCGGCGTGCTGCCCGACGGCTTCCGCTTCCCGGTCACCGAGGACGTGTGGCTTCCTCTGGAGCTCGAGACCGCGAGCTTTCAGCGTGGAGACGGGCCGACCCTCGAGGTCCTCGGCCGCCTGAAGGAAGGCGTCACCCTGGAACGCGCCGCCGGTGATATGTCGATCATCGCCCGCCGCCTGGCGACCGAATACCCCGAGACCAACGAAGGCGTTGACGCAATCGTTCAACCGTACATTCACGAGATCATCGACCTCGAGACCCGGCAGATCCTGGGCGTGATGTTCACGGCCGTGCTGCTCGTCTTGATCATTGCCTGCATCAACGTCGCCAATCTTTTGATCGGCCGCGCGCTGGTGCGAAGCCGCGAGCTGGCCATTCGCTCGGCGCTGGGCTCCGGGCGCTGGCGCACGATCGTGCAGGTGCTCACCGAAGCCGCATTGGTCGCCGCAGGCGGCACAGTCGTGGGACTCATCTTCGGTACCATCGGCCTACGCGCCTTCGACCGTCACCTGAGCCAGGTCGACGTTCCCTTCTGGTTCTCGTTCCAACTCGACGCGCGAATGCTGCTGGTTGCACTCTCAGCGGCCGCGGCTTCCGCGCTCCTCGCGGGTATCGTCCCGGCACTGCGGGCTTCGAAGGCCGACATCAACGCCGTGCTTCAAGACACCGGCCGCGGTGGTTCCAGCCTGCGCCTGGGTCGGCTCAGCAAGATCCTGGTCACCGCCGAGGTCGCGTTCTCGTGTGCCTTGCTGATCGCCGCCGGGCTGACCGTTCGAAGCATCTTGGCTGCCAATGCCTACGAGCTTCGCTTCGACCCTGACGGTGTTCTGACCGCGCGCGCGGGTTTGTTCGAGGAGACGTTTCCCGAGGAAAGCGACTGGCTGACGTTCTTCGAAGAGGTCAAACGCCGGGTCGAGGCTCGCCCCGAGGTGACCTCCGCCGCGATTGCCACGGTCATCCCGACCGATACCGAGATTGGCGGTGGCGGTACCCGATTCGAGCGCGTCGGCGAGGCCTATGAGACCCCGCGTGACATGCCGTTTGCGCGGCTGTCGATCGTCTCTCCCGGCTACTTCGATACCTTCGGCCTGTCGCTGCGCACAGGGCGCGATTTCACCGAGGCCGATCGCGAAGGCACCACCCAGGTGGCGATCGTCAACGAGGACTTTGCGAGCAAGGAGTGGCCCAACGAGGACCCGATCGGCCAGCGCATCAACCTCTGGCAAGGGGAAGAAGCCGAAGCCGAGGATCCCGAGGCGGGCTGGGTGAGCGTGATCGGCGTGGTGCCCAATCTACGCTTCGCCAACTTCGATAATGACGACAATCAGCAGGGCATCTACGTGCCCCTGGCCCAGAACCCTGTGCGCTTCGCATGGATCGTCAGCAAGACGCGCAATGAGCCGGCTGCTTTTGCCGACGTCTTGCGGCGGACGGTCCTCTCGGTGGACAAGGACACGCCGCTCTACTTCGTGCGCACCATGGACGAGGTGCTCGAGCGGACCCTCTTCTACGACAACCTGACCGCCTTTCTCTTCTCGGTCTTCGGCATTGTCGCGCTGGCGCTCGCCGCCATCGGCCTGTACGGCGTGATGGCCTTCGCCGTCAGCCGGCGTGTGCAAGAAATGGGTGTGCGTCTGGCCTTTGGTGCACGGGGTACCGACCTGATCCGGATGGTCGTGGGTCAGGGTGTGATCCAGGCAGTCATCGGCGTCGTGATCGGCATCGTCATGGGCGCCGGCCTATCGCTCGCCCTGGCCTCCATCCTGTTCCAGGTGACGCCGCGTGACCCGCTGGTTTTTTCCTCCGTGCCGCTGTTCCTGGTAACCATCGCGGCCCTCGCCTGCCTGCTGCCCGCGCGACGAGCCGCCTCAGTCGATCCGATTCGCGCGCTGCGGTTCGAGTAGCGACGCGAAGACGCCACACAACCCGTCCGGGGCCGTCGCGTGCAATCAACGCGGCGGCCCTTCTGGCGTGCTCCCGTCAGACATCGTGACAACCAGAGCTCGAGAGGCTCAGTCACCATGCGGGAGCGGCGAGGGACGTTCGGGGACGGCGCGTGCGAAGAGCTCATACCCCTCGGCGCGAGATCACCCAATGCCTGTGGCTGCGAGGGGAGCGAAACGAAGCCGGAGCCCCGTGGTGCGAGCGAAGGGCGCCGGGGGCTTGCAGGTGAAGCGGGCTAGTCGCCCGCTAGACGAGGGCTTTCCAGCGTTCACCGAGAACTTCGTCGTGCTGCCAAGGCGCTGTGAAGAGCGGACGAAAGCGAAAGGGCGTTGCCACGCGCGGCACTAGGAAACGAGGGTGAGGTCGGCGGTCTCTTCCTCGAGCGCCTCCTCCAAGCGCCCGATGACCGTCGTGAGGCGATCGACCGTGAGACCGACCGTGCGATCGAAGACGGTCTCGAGGAAGCAGGTCGACAGGTGCTCTTCGTTGACCGCCGGCACCTGCCCTTCGTTCCCCTCCAACCAACTCGAACCGAGTGTCAACTCGCGAATCTCGCAGAGCCGTCGGCGCTGATTCTCGAGCTCCGTGAGCGCGTCACGGACGGCATCCGAGAGCTCCGGCGCTGGTGAGGAATTGGCCACGGTAAACGAATGACCCCCGCTGAAGGAAACTCCAATTCAAAGTCGATTCACACTACAGACATTCTGTCGGACGCAAGCGCTCATAGCCAGTACCAAATAACTGTGTATTTCGCCTGCCGTGTACTCACTACGCCAGGACGAAGAGTTTGCGGGAAATGAAATCGAGATCGAAAATCCACGGGGATCAGATCGGCGGGACCAAAATCGCGTGCCGGAGAAAGCTCTGGACGCCGCCGATCTCGTCGCGAACCCCGATGCCCAGAACCGCCTGCCCTGGGGGGAGGTCGAGCCCGACATCGACCTGGTGTCGGGCCCCGGGTTGGCCCACCACCGCGAGGCGGACGTCGACGGATCGCTGGCGCAGGATGGTGGGCTCGCCCTCCGCATTGGCCAAGGTGAGGACCAGGCGCAAGCGCCCCGCGGGCCGTCCATCGCTGGCGGGAACCAGGGTCATCTTGGCCATGTCGACGGAAAGTCGCAGCGTCATGGGCTTGGTGTCGACCTCAGCCGTCTTCTTGGCGTCTTTCGCATCCGCAAACGGATGCGCGAAGACGGACTCGAACGCGGCATCGTTGGCAGCCGTCCGCGGGTCGCTCGCTGCGGAGATGGGTGCTCCGTCGGCCTCCCGCGGCCGAACCTCGGCCGTCACGCCGAGCGGGTTGGCCTCGAAGCCGAAGCGCGCGGCACCGACGGTGCGTTCGGCAAGCTGGACATCGACCGCCTTGTCGACATAGCCGCGACGAGCCCGCACCTGCCAGGGGCGCCTCTTGCTCAGCTTGACCGAAATGACGTGTCGCTTGTTGTCTCCTGCGTGGGGCGGCGTGTAGCCCAGCGAGTAATAGGTACCGAGATCGCGCTCGATGTCTTCCAGCGCGGCGAGGAATTGATTGGCGTTGAGCACCGGCTTGCCGCCGGTCTCCTCCGCGAGCAGGAAGAGCGAGCTCTGGCGATTGTCCCGGTCGAGACGATCGACTTGCGAGGACGGCGTGTAGCGTCGGTCGCCGAACGACACATCGACCATCGAGTTGGTCCCCGCGCCACGAGCCTGCAAGCTGTAGAGCGTGATGTTGTTGGCATTGGCATGGTCCGTGGCCATGCGAAGCGCATCGGTCTCGTCGTAGACAAAGAGATTCTGCTGGAACGTGGAGGCGGACTGCGGGCACACGTCGCTCAGGAAGTGAAACATCGCGTAGCCGGGAAGCTGCTCGATTCCTTCACCCACGTAGAGCACGGCCTTGCGCCCGGGTACCCCGGCGAGCACGGTCGAGAGGTAGCGCAAGCCACTCATCGCGCGCCCGACGTGATCCGTCAGCTGCGCGGCATAGGCCCGGGCGTAGGACTCGAGCCTTGGCGCCCCTTCGACACAAGGATCGCCTTCCATTGGATGCCAGTTTTCGAAATGAGCCTGTACCTGCCGGTAGGTGTCGCGCCGCAGCGACTCCACATCGCGGCCCCCGGCCGGCATCGCCGCCACCGATTCGAGGGCGGTGGCAAGATCTTCCGGGCTACTGCCGAAGGGCATCATCCTGCGCAAGGCGCCACCCTGGCGCACCATGATCGTGGTCTGATCGAGGCGTGCGACGTGCCGGCTCAGGTGCTCACGTAGATCCGCGAGGAGACGAGCCCGTCCTGCCGGATGGACGGCATCGTTATCCACATAGACCACCCATGAGAGCGACGTGAGCGACGGATTGGAAAGGGTCGTTCGGGGCACATCCGTGAGGGGGTTCGCCTGCGCGTCGTCGTGGCCGTCTTCCGCAGCAGCCGCCTGCGCGATCGCGCCATCCTCGACGAAATAGAAGTTGGAAAGCTCCATCCGCCGGCCGTCCTCATAGATCTCGAAATCGTCCGCGGTCAGCCCACGGATCGGACGCCCCTTCTTGTCGGTTACGCGTACCTCGAGGTTGACGACTGTGACCTGAGCAACTTCTGTAAACGTGACCGCCGGCTCCTCGGCACCGTCGGCCGAGCCGGCCAAGATGAATGCCAGCGCCAGCAGGCTGACGAACACGAGGCGTCGAATGACATCCGAGCGCATGAGAATCCTTCCTTGTCACGACCGGCGGGAGGTCAGGTTTCCAAACCCCTTCAGCAAATCTGATGCCGTTCGCGCGCGGTGGATTCTGCCGCGCCAGACGCACGCGCATCGCCCCACGCGTCCACTACAGGGGACAGCCTGGCCTCTGTTCAGCCCGCACGGCGTGGAGAGGATGGGCGAGGTGGTCGGAAGGGGCGCCCTGTGGCGCCCTGGTCCTCAGCGGATGCCGCTTCCGGGCCGGGGCCCTGGCACCCGAACCGCGGAGCCACGGACTGCTGGGGGCGAAGCGCTGGAAACGCCGATGTGGTATTTGCCATGGTGACCGCTGTCAACGGCTTCGTAGCGTTCGACCTCCCAACTTGCTCGGTCACTACGGCCACCGAACCGCCGCACGCCGCAGCTCGATGGTGACGGGCCCCGGCACATCCAGGCTTCGCCGCCTCGCGAGCCGACGTCGAGGGAGATGAGCGTACGCATACGGTCGCCTGGCGCGAGCCCGTTCTCATCCCGAAGCAAGTGATAGGTCATGGGCTCGAGCTGCGCGTCCCACGGAACGCCAACCGTCACCCGGCTGTGGATGTTGCCCGTGAGCACGACGGCGACATCCGCTTCCGACGCGCTCAATCCCTCGGCAAGGGCCTGGGCCATCTCGCGATCACGGTCGAACGGCTCGTCATCCGCGGCCGTCTCGCCCTCCGCCGGCACCACGCCGCCCTCATCCGGCTGGCGATCGAAGAGAATCACCTCGACCGCGCCACCTTCCGCGCGCAGGCTCCGCAGCTTCTCGAGCAAGTCTGCCATCGCCTGGCTCGAGCGACCATCCTGGTAAGCCGACCGCCAGCGTCCGCCCGCGAGCAAAGCCTTGCGATCCGATTCGGTGCCTTCGGAAGCCAAGAACGGCTCGATCCGCTCCGCTTCTTCGGCAGTCAGCTCCAGCCCGAAGACCAGGGATCTTCCTGTCGACACCACGTGGCAGGCAACTGCCGCCGCGAACGCCGGACTCTCGCTCGTGCCGTGGATCTCGCCGAGGATCAGCAAGCTGTTCGGCGTGATCAACGGTTCGAGGCCTCCGATCGGCTGGCACTCCGCCGAGGCCATGCTGCCCGACACCCCAAGCAGCGCCAAGAACATCGCCAAGGCAGGCACCCCGACGCGCAGACGCGACGCACTCCGAAGCATCTTCATGATCACGCCGGCTGGTCGGGAAACGCGACGACACGCGCGAACGCTGCTTCGCCACCTTTGAAGTTCCACGGGAAGCAGCCGATGATGCATCGCTTGTTCTGAAGCTCAGGGAGGTCCAGATCACCTCCCAGGTTCTCGATGTGCATGCAATGGTGAGGAAAGAGCGCATTGTGGGTGAGCTGATAGGCACTCTCCGGAAACAGCTCGTCCATCTTTTCCTTGCCGAACTTCTCCTCGCAGAGTGCCCGCACACGGTCGCAGTGGCCATGCATGCCCTTACCGAGGAAGCGACCGATCGGCAGGTTCATCGGATGGTCAGTCGAGATGCAGTCGACACCCCAAATGTGAATCTTCTTGTCCAACAACCATTGCACCAAGTCCGGATGGGCTCCTGGGTGACGGTGGATATAGCGTTCCTCGTCAGGCTCCGCACCAAACTGTGCATAGCGTTGCCAGCCGGTGTGCAGAATGAGCAAGTCGCCCTCCTTCACCTCGACCCGTGACTCGATCATCTCGGGTGTGTAGGCCGCGAGATCGTCCATCTCGTCGCGCAGGTCGACGATCACGCCGGGACCGCACAGCCACTCCATGGGAATCTCGTCGATCGTCATGCCTCCCGTGACGAAGTGACGTGGCGCGTCGAGATGCGTGCCCATGTGGTTCGAGGTCTGGATGTACTGCGCATTGACGCCGTGCTCGGCCTTGCGCTTGATGTACTTGACCTCGAATGGCGGGTAGTAGGGCCAAAACGGGGCGTCTTGGTTGAGCGGCTGGGATAGGTCGATGGTTCGCATGAATTCGTATCCTCGGGTTCTCGGTCGATACGGTTCGGAGGTCGTCTCGGCGTTCCAGGTCTTCCGAGCTTACATGGAAGCGTGCAGTCTGGTCCCGCATATCGAGCCATCTCGAGGATTCTCACCGACAGCGGGCGACTCGCCGCCGCGGCCCGCACCGACATCGGGCCTTGGGACCGAGATTGAAACGCTGCATACGCCGAACAGGCCGTACGAACGACAGACGCTCGCCAGGACGAGCTGACGAGCGCAAGAGCTGCTCGAGATTCAACGGCGCTCGCAAACGCCCACCGACAACCCGCTCGGCAGGCAGGCAAGCTGCGGTCGGAGCCCGAAGGGTTCTCATACCGACGCGCTCCCCAAACCGTGGGGCCAACGCCCATGGGCCTGGGGAGCGCGTGTGACGCAGGAGTCGCGCGCATCGGAACGAGGAGATGCACGCAATCCCGAAAACGAGGCTAGTGAGGCAGATCCGTGATGTGCGTGTGCTCTTCGAGGACGGTGAACTCGCCGATACCCAGCGTTCGGAAGTCGACTGCACTCAGGACTTCTGATCGGAGCAAGGGGTTCTCAGCGTAGAAAACCACTTCGTTGGCCATGACTCGTGGGCCACCGACAACCACCAAACCATTGTTGCCAATGCCGTCGTCGTCGCCACTCCTGAACGAGATGATGCCACTACCAAGAATGCAGAAGTGGGGCACCAGCGGGCCATTGCTGGCCGTGTCGCTGCCAGCATCTGGAGCATCTGCGATGATCGCGACTCCGCTCATGCCGCTGCTCGTATGCACCAACTCTCCCTCGTTGTAGAGCTCGACTCGATACGTGGAAGCACCAATAGCAGCGAAGCTCGGCGTCATCCAGACTTCTTCCCCGACACTTTCCAGCGTCAGCGATCCAATCGGCTGATCAGGGATACCTTCCACAGCCCCGTACATCGAAGCGACATAGACCACACCGTTCTTCAGGAACTCACGCCGAAAGTCGACGACGGCGCCGAGACCGCGAATCTCCCCTCTTCGGTCGAGGTCCACCCGCACCCCAGCAGCCCCCCCTTTCATCGAGGAGATCTTCAACAAGTCGTCTTGAATCACCATCTGCGTTTCGCCGAGCGCCGCATGATGCAGTCCGCTGAAGCTCAATACCGAACCCGACGTTTGTTTGGCCGCAGGTTCAGCACACAGCGCAGAGCTGGCAGCGACCGAAATCAGAACGAATGCGAAGACTGAAGCGAACTTCTCGTGTTTGTACATCGAATGCTCCCATTCACTAGACAGAATTCAATAACCCATGGCAGCAGTCGGAGCTCGTGGTGAGCCAGGCTGTTCACCATGGACTGTCGATGCATGGATCACGATTAATCCAAGCTGGTTTGCATGAAGATGTTAATTTGCTTTTCGCTATACGTCAATACATAACTCCTTCTTCGACATGCCAATCGTTCAGGAGGCTGGTCGCGCGACTCGCCGTGAGGCTCGGCGAGCCGGTTCCTGAAGTGGCGGCCAAAGCTATGAGCGTAGAAGCGTTCGGGAACCGATCGAGGCCGATGCGCCAAAGAGCTGGCGCGAACCGGATCGCTACCGCAATAACAACCGCTATGCGCCTTCTTGTGCGCGGGAGCAGGCTCTCGTGAGTGCGCGAACGGTCAGCACTTCGATCAGGTGCCGACGATAGGCCGCCGTGGCGTGGATGTCCGAGGGGGGATCGACGATGTCTTCGTGGGCGGCCAGGGACGCGGCGACGCGGAGGGCTTCGGTCTCGCCTCGCGTCCCGAGGAGGCTGGCACTGGCCCGGGTCGCGAGGACCGGCCCGGGACCGACGCTGAGGTAGGCCATGCGGGCATCGATCAACGTGCCATCGGCACCGCGCTGCACCGCGACCGCGACGCCGACCAGCGCATAGTCGCCGTGCCGGCGCGCCAGCTCTTCGAACGCGAAGCCACTGCCGGCCGCCGCAGTGGGGAGACGGACGTCCACCAGCAGCTCCTCGTGGCCGCAGGCGGTCTCGAAGAGATCGGTGTAAAACGCTTCGGCTGGAACCACCCGCTGGCCCGAGCGACAGGCAAGGGTGAACTGCGCGTCGAGGGCCAGGGCGACGGCGGGCAGCTCGGAAGCCGGGTCGGCATGGGCCAGCGAGCCACCGAAGGTGCCACGATTGCGAATCTGGGCATGGGCGATGTAAGGCACGGTCTCCGTCACCAGCGGCGCACGCGCGGCAACCAGTTCGCTGTGCTCCACGGCCCGTTGCCGAGTCATCGCTCCAACGACCACGCCACCGGCGTCATCCGGCCGAATAAAGGACAAAGCGGCGATGCGGTTGAGGTCGACCAGGACCGCGGGCTGCGCCAGGCGGAAGTTCATCGCCGGCACCAAGCTCTGGCCACCCGCCAAGGGCTTGGCCTCGTCCCCGTGCTCGGCGAGCAGGCTCAGGGCCTCGTCGAGGGTTTCGGGTGCAAAGTAGCGAAAGGGTGCTGGCTTCATCTCGCGCCCCTCATGCTTGCTCCCCGCGAGCCGCACACATCAGCTCCCACAAGCGATTCGGAGACAACGGAATCTCGAGAATCTCCAGATCGGGCAGATCCTCGCGTAGGGCGTTCTCGACCGCCTGAGCGAATAGGGCGCCTGTTGGAATGGCACCCGCCTCCCCCGCGCCTTTGGTGCCGAGCGGATTGAGCGGCGACGGCGTGACCAGATGAGCCGTCTCGATCGGCGGCACCTCCGCCGCCGTCGGCAGCAAGTAGTCCATGAGCGACGCGTTCTGGAGCTGCCCCTCCGAATCGTAAATCAGCTGCTCGTAAAAGGCGTTGCCGATTCCTTGTGCAACGCCGCCCTTGATTTGGCCGTCGAGGATCATCGGATTGATCACCGTGCCGCAGTCGTGCACCACGATGTAGCGCAGGATCTCGACCATCGCCGTGCTCGGATCGACCTCGACCTCCATCGCGTGCACCCCGCTGGCGGTCGCCCCACGAGACGGCCCGAAGTAAGACGTGGCTTCGAGACCCGGTTCGGTGCCCGGTGCCACCGCACCGCGCAGCGGATTGGCACGCTGGGCGAGGTCGCCGAGAGCAATCCGTCGCTGGGGCGCGCCGACCACTCTAGCCTCCCCGCCCACCAGCTCCAGATCGGCCTCGTCGACTTCCAATGCCTCGCTCGCGTGGCGCAGAATCTTGGCGCGAACCGCCAGCGCCGCGGCATGGCAAGCGTTGCCGGCCACCACCGCGCCACGGCTGGCGAATGTGCCCGTGCCCCAATGAAAGGCACGGGTATCTCCGGTCACCACCCGCACGCGCTCTACCGCGACGCCGAGCTGTTCGGCGACAACCTGTGCGAATGCCGTGAAGTGCCCCTGCCCCTGGGTACCGATCCCGGTCGAAACGCTGACCGAGCCGCTCGACTCGACCGTGACGCGGGCGCCCTCGTAGGGGCCGATGCCAGTACCTTCGACGTAGCAGACCAGGCCGACGCCGCGACGCTTGTCAACCGTGCCCGCTGGTTCCTCGCCTTGGATCCCCGCCCCGTCCCGCTCACGCTCCCAGTCGATCATGGCGCAGGCCTTCTCGATCGCTGGCCGATGATTGCCACTGTCGTAGACCAGCTCCGAAAAGTCTTGGTAGATGATCTCGTGGTGGTGGGGAAATTCGTCTGGCTCGAGCACGTTGCGACGCCGAATCTCGACCGGGTCGAGGTTCAGCTCGCGGGCTGCCAGGTCGAGCAGCCGTTCCATCACGAAGACACCGTGCTGGCGGCCAGCGCCACGGTATGGCGTGACGATCGTGGCGTTGGTGAAGACGGCCCGAAAACGGCTGTCGTAGGCCGGTACCCGGTACGGCCCGAGCAAGGTGCATTGGCTGTTGATCGGCACCGTAAGGCCATAAGGGTTGTAGGCGCCGGTGTCGTGCAAGAAATCGTCGCGCACACCGAGAATGCGTCCCTCGCGATCGAGCGCGATCTCGGCCTGGTGGATCTGGCTACGCTCGTGGGTGGTGGCGAAGAAATTCTCCTCGCGATCTTCGATCCACTTCACCGGCTTGCCGAGGCGCATGGCCAGCCAGGGCACCACCATCTCCTCGGGATAGAACATCATGATCTTGGGACCAAAGCCGCCACCGATGAACGGTGCCACGACCCGTACCTGAGACTCGGACAGACCGAGCAAGCCAGCCAGGCCGTTCCGGATTGGAATCGGCGCCTGGGTCGTATCCCATACGGTCAACCGTTCGGCACGACGGTCCCAGTCGGCCACCACACCCCGGTTCTCGATGGCCGCGGCTGCGCCGTGGTCGTAGGTGAAGCGGCGCTCGAGGATGACATCGGCCGCCGCCCGTGCTGCCGCGTAGTCGCCCTTCTGCTGGCGAACATCAGCGGCCAGATTGGAGTCGAGATCCTCGTGAATGCGCGGCGCGTCGGCGTCGAGGGCAGCCTCGAGCTCGATGGCGACGTCGAGGGGCTCGAGGTCGTAGACGATGTCGTCGAGGGCGTCTTCCGCGATGTAGCGACTGGTTGCCACCACCACTGCCAGCGGCTCGCCGGCATGCCGGACCTTGCCCCGGGCGAGTGGCACCTGCGTCCGCGGATAGAAGACGGCGTCCGCGATCGGCGGTGGCGGCACCAGGAGCGGACCATGCTGCCAGTAGGCCCCCAGGTCATCGGCCGCAAAGGCTGCGATGACGCCGTCACGTGATCGCGCGTCGGTCAGATCGATGGCGTGCAGCCGGCCGTGGGCATAGGGACTGCGCAGAAACGCCACGTGCAGCATGCCGGGCCGCTCCACATCGTCCACGAATACGGCGTCGCCGGTCAGCAAGCGCGGATCTTCCAGGCGTTTGATCGGCTCGCCGAACACCCGGCTGCTCATCGGCTGGTCCTCGGCCGGCGCATCCCCTCGCGCGTGCTCATGTCTCGGCCTCGTGGGCGGGCTTCGGCGCGCCCGTGCGGCTTAGGGACCGAACCGCATCGACAATGCCTTGGTAGCCCGTACAGCGACAGAGGTTTCCCGAAATCGCCTGGCGAATCTCACGATCGTCCGGATTTGGATTCTCTGCCAGGAACGGCACCAGTGTGAGTAGAAAACCCGGGGTACAAAAGCCGCACTGGAGACCATGTGCCTGCCGGAAAGCCTCTTGCAGTGGATGAAGCGTGCCATCCGCGGCTGCTAGGCCTTCGACCGTGGTGATCGTGCTGCCCCGCACCTGGGCTGCGAACAGCAAGCAGGCGCGAACCGCTTCACCGTCCAACAAGATCGTGCAGGCGCCGCAAACACCGTGCTCACAGCCGACGTGGGTGCCGGTCAGCCCGAGGTCGTGCCGCAAGAAGTCGCTGAGCAGCAGGCGCGACTCGACCTGGCGCTGATAGTGCGTGCCGTTGACGGTGAGTGCGACGTCGATCAGGGCAGAGTCGTCCATGGCGTGCGGCACCCTCCTCACGACCCGGGGAACGAAGCGTGCTCGCGTACCTGCCGCGCCTGCCAGAGATGGCGCCGATCGTGCGCGGCCGCGATGACGAAAGCCGAGCCGAGACGAAAACGGATCAACGGCGACACCGGGGAGCGAACGCGGAGTCGATTCAGATCCAAGCCGTCGCCGGCGTCGAGCAGCGCACGAAAACGCTTACGCACAGCGCGGAACTCGGCAACCACTTCTTCCGGCGGTCGCTCCAAGGCCGGGTGAAATCGCTTGGGCGCGCTCACGGGACGGCTCGGTGGCGGTTCCAGCATGCCCGCGAACTTGGCTTCGAGAAAACCGAGTCGCACGGTTCCGTCGCCATGACTGCCACGCGCGCGAAGCTTCGCCAAGGCCCGATCAAAACTGGCTTGGTAGCCCAAGTCTGCAATGTTCAGGTGATGCAGGCAGTGGGCCACGGACCACCGCGCCCGCTCAGGCTGCCAGGCGAGCTGAGCCTCGCTCAGACCTGCCAAGAGCGCTTCGGCATCGGTTTCCAGCGCCTGGTACTGCTGCCCCAGGTCCGCCAGTGTCGTCTCACGCATGGTCGATCACCTCAGAAGTACGTGCTTCGTTCATCGACATCCCTTCATCGACACCCGCAAATGGTACCCCAGCCACTGCTGCCACGCTCGTCCTAACCGCAGTTGCTTTCGCGACGATTCTGGACTTGATGCTGGATATTGCGTATCTTGTTGACCACATCACCTGTACGAGATACGGCAATCCCGGCCGCGGCCGGGCGACTTTTGCATGCCGTCCCCTTCGTTCCTTGCTCGACCGAGGAGACCTGATGGACCGAAAGACCTGCTTGCGCGTCACGATCCCCCTACTCGTCGCCCTGGCCGTATCGATGCTGCTGGTGCCCGCAGCATGGGCCCAGTCTCAGTCGACCTCCGGCACCATCGAAGGATTGGTCACCGCGTCGGACGGCAGTGCCCTCCCCGGCGTCACGGTCACGATCCGCAATCAGGCCACCAACCTCACGCGATTGGTGGTGTCCTCTGCCAGCGGTCGCTACCGCGGCGTCGGCCTGCCGTCAGGCGAGTACGAGGTCACCGCAGCGCTCGATGGCTTCCAGTCCCAGCGGCGCAGCAACGTTCCGGTTCGCATCAGCGCCGTGGTGTCGATCAACTTCGAGCTCTCGGTCTCCGAGCTCTCCGAAGTCATCGACGTCACCGCCGACTCCCCGCTGATCGAAACGTCGAGCACGCGCAGCACGGTCACCATCGATCGCGAAACCCTCGACAAGGTGCCGAACAACGACCGCAACTTCCTCGACTTCACGCTGCTGACCCCTGGCGTTTCGATCGTGCAGGGACCCGACGGCGACGAGCTGACGATCAACGGCCAGAAGGGCATCCAGAACAACATCTCGGTCGACGGCGCGGATTTCAACAACCCATTCTTCGGTGAGCAACGAGGCGGCCAGCGTGCCGCGTTCACGTTCAACATCGATGCCGTGCAGGAGTTCGTGGTCATTGCCGACGGCGCCCCAGCGGAGTTCGGACGATCGTCCGGCGGCTTTGTCAACGTGGTCACCAAGTCGGGCACCAACAAGGTGACGGGTACCGCCCACGCCTTCTTCAAGAACGACGATCTCTCGTCACGCGCCGAGCGTGCGGACGGCACCCTCGAGCCCGACTTCGACCAGACGCAGACCCAGCTCGGCTTCACGCTTGGCGGGCCGATCAAACAGGACAAGCTCTTCTACTTCGCGTCCGTCGATTTCCAAGACGCCGACGAAACGAAACAGAACGATCCCACCCGGATTGATCCGCGTGTCGTCAATACCTTGGCAGGATTCGGCAGTCCCAACGAGAACGCGCCGATCACACGCACCGACGATGGCCTGGTCGGTCTGTTCAAGCTCGACTGGCATATCAATGAGCATCACGTCGGTACGGCGCGTTACACCGGCATCGACTCCGAGCAGGTCAATGGCACGTTTGACGTCGACTCCTGGGGCGTCTCGGCCAATGCCACAGAGCTGGACAGCTCCAATGCAGTCAACCTCTCACTGCTCTCCAACCTCTCGAACAGCATGATCAACGAGGCGCGTGTCCAATTCGCCCGCGAAGACCGGCCGCGCCCCTACGAAGGACCGACCATCACCGGCACCAACCGTCCCTTGCCCGACATTGCATTCGACTTCGTCGAGCAGTTCCGCTTCGGTATGCCGTTCTTCATTCCGGTGCGCTATCACGACACCCGCTGGCAGATCAATGACGCACTCACGTTCCTCAAGGACGACCACACCTTCAAGGTCGGAGTCGAGTGGAACCAGACCGCTGCCTTCCAGACCTTCATCGGCTTCGCCAACGGTCGCTTCATCTTCGGCTCCACCGACGGTTTCCTCAACTACGCCGCCAACCCGAACTATGTCGAATGCTCGGATGGCAGCTCGTCGGGTCTGGGCGTCTGCCCACCCGGTACGTCGATCACCGGTCCCGTTCTGCTCTACCTCCAACAGGCTGGCGTCGGCGGGTTGTCTTCGGAAGAAGCCGGTACCCAGACCATCACCCAGACCGAGCCCGCAATCTTCTTCCAGGACACCTGGCAGCCCAAGGCAGGTCTTACCTTCACCTACGGTCTTCGCTGGGAAGCCCAGCTCCAACCCGATCTGATCACACCGCGTGAGGAGCTCTTCTACGCGCCGCTCATCGGCCAGACGCGCAATGGGCAGGAATTCCCGGGCGACGGCACGATTCCGGACGACGACGAGATGTTCCAGCCCCGCCTGGGTGTCGCATGGGATCCCAAGGGCGAAGGCAAGCAGGTCTGGCGCTTCAACTACGGCGTCTACAACGCGCGCATCCCGGGACTGGTCTTGGCATCAAGCCGCTCGACGGATGGAAGCCGCGGCCAGAACGTCTTCCGCAACAGCGCTCTGACTCCGATTCTCGGCGCGCCGCCGCCGATCGACCAACTGATCCCCATCTCCGAGATCGGCGACCCATTCCAACCTGGCGTCTTCGTCTTCGACAAAGATTTCCAGAACCCGACCACGCAAGCATGGACGCTTTCTTGGGAGGGTGAGGTCGCCCGCAACACATCGCTGCTGGTCAAAGCCAACTACAACAAGACCGATCACTTGACCCGATTCACCGATCGCAACGATCCGCTACTCGGCTCGCCGTGGGCCACCGGTCTCGGCCCCGACGGTTCGAACGGCATTGGTGTGCTGACCACCGTCGAGTCGACTGCCCGAAGCCGCTACCGTGGCCTGACCCTCGGCGTCACCCACAGCGGCCGGAAATACGACCTGCAGGCTTACTACACGCGGTCGAAAGACGAATCCGACGACGACAACGAGCGCGATCCGTTTACCTTCCGCTACGCCGACATCACGCGGCTCGACGCGGAGTTCGGGCTGTCAGATCGCGATCAGAAGCACCGCTTCAATGCGTGGTTCCTGTACCGCGCCCCCAAGGGCTTCAATATCAACGCCCGCTACACCTACCGCTCGGCACAGCCGATTTCGATCACCGCCGACGGTTCGATCGCCAACACGCCGCAAGATCGGATCAACCCCGATGGCTCGATCACGACCCGCAACATCGGCCGGCGCGACAACGAGTTCAAGACCCTCGACATCCGGGTCTCCAAATCCTTCCCGGTCGGTGGTCGTGAGCTCGAGCTATCCGTCGACGTCTTCAACGTCTTCAACGACCGCAACCTCCTCCGCCCGCAAACCACCAACCTGGTCTTCAACTTCGACGGCACCATCTCGTCGGGCACCGGCGAACCCCGAGAGTTCCAGGTCGGCTTGCGCTACCGCTTCTGATCGCACCGTTCGTCAGCAAACGGCAGAGGTCGCGGTGCATCCCGCGGCCTTCTCTATTTGTGGAAAAGAAGTTGACTCTCTCTACCCTGTCATGGGCGGGCACGTGCGTACGCGACCGGCGACTTCCCCGTGGTTCGCTGGAAGAGCTTGCGAAATGCCTCGGGTGACTCATATCCGACAGCCGAGGCAACTCGATCCACCGAGTCCCCTGACGCGAGCATGCGCTTCGCCTTCGCGATTCGAATCCCCGTGACATAAGCCATCGGTGTCATGGCGAGCGTACTCTTGAATCGCCGCGCAAAAGCGGCCCGAGACATGCCAGCATGCTCGGCAAGCACTGCAATGGTCCACTTCTCTTGCGGCCGTTCGTGAATTCGCCGCAGGGCTTTGGGAAGCCGTGGATCCCGCAGCGCACGAGCAACACCTGACGCAGCGACCATCGGCTCCACTGCCCTGCGCAGCAATGACACGAAAAGCGCCTCCGTGAGTCGATCGACGATCACTTTGTGGCCAGGCGCTTCGCCGAGTACTTCCTCATCAATCGATTCCACCAGCCGCCAAACCTGCGAACCGCCGTCATCTCCGTGCCGGATGCGAACACTCGGCGAAACGAGATTCAACAATGCCAATGCAACATCGTTGTCGGCAAAGGCGGCTCGACCACAAAGAAGTGTTTCATCTGTTGGGCCTTCTTGAAAAAGTGGGCGACCAAGATCGCAAGATTCGAGTACAGCTTGACCCGCAACCAGAGACCGTCCAGGTTGATCGGCAACCCAGTGGTTCACGCCACTCATCATGAGTACGACCTCCATTTCCCGCAGCTGCAGCGGCTCACCCATACGGTCGTGACCCACCCAGCATTCGCCACGAAGCAACGCATGAAAACGAAGCTCGCTGGATGCATCGAATGCGATCCCCCACGGCGACGCGAGATCGGACCGGTAGAAAATTGAGCTATGCAGCCGCAGCTCACAGATCAGTTGGGTGAGTTCGTCCATGTTCCTCTGAATTTCCTTTGAACGCGGCGGGCCGAGACGATCAAGCGGAAGACCAAGACGATCACACCTTCCGCTGCCGTGGACTGACTCCTAGCATACTGCGAACCCTAGTTGGGTGTCGAGAACTGTAAACCTTCTTCGAACTGGAGGAAGAAATGCGTCCATATGCTCTCACTGTTGCGCTCGCAATCCTGTTGACGTCAACGGCTGCCGCCCATGCTGGGGAAGCCTTTCGTATCAACGACAAGAACGAGCTCGTCCGCCCCGAAGGCTATCGAGAATGGGTCTTCGTGGGCACGCCAGTCACCCCCAATGACATGAACAATGGCAAGGCCGCGTTCCCCGAATTCCACAACGTGTATATCGATCCAGCAAGCTGGAAGTACTGGAAAAAGTCCGGATCTTTTCCCGAAGGTACGATCTTGATCAAAGAGCTCGTCGCCGTCGGCGGTAAGAGCGCTCCCTCCGGGGCCGGCTATTTCATGGGTGACTTCATTGGCCTCGAGGCGACGATCAAAAGCAAGAAGCACTTCCCGAATGAGCCCGGGAACTGGGCCTATTTCAGCTTCACATCTCCGGACCACAAGACGCTCGCGGAGACTGCCTCAGCCTTCCCTGCGGCGGCCTGTAATGCATGTCATGAAGCTTCAGCAGACACCGACTGGGTTTTCACGCAGTACTATCCCGTACTGAGAGCTGGCAAGGGCGCAGGAGCAAAGGCAGAAGGCGGCCGCCGCGACATGCTGCCGCGGGGATCGGGCGTCGAGGACGATGACTAGCGCACGATTCGGCATCGTCCTCATCGCGATCAGCATCAGCCTGGCGTTCTCTTTGGCTGCGGCAGACTCGAGCTTCTCACCCGCGGTGCGTGCCACCGGACAACTCATTGTCCCGGACGGTTACGAAATGTGGCCCTTGCTCGGCACTTGGTCGATCGCCGCCAAACAAGAAAAGGGCGCCGAGGGGCTCCATTACGTCTACACGCAGCCCGGCACCATCGAACACTTTCGGCAGCATGGCACGTTCCCGGACGGAGCCGTGCTGGTCAAGGAGCTACGGGGCGCCACGACACGAGCGATGTCGACTGGAACGGTCAGCCTCAGCGGTCCGATCCAAGGCTGGTTCGTCATGGTCAAGGATACCGAGGGGCGATTCCCGGACAGTCCGTTATGGGGAAACGGCTGGGGCTGGGCCTACTTCGAAGCAGATAGTCGGATGGAAACCACGACGAAGCGTTTTGGTACCGAATGCCTAACGTGCCATGTTCCTGCCAAGGCAACAGACTGGGTTTTCACGGAGGCCTATCCCATCCTTCAACGGTAGTGCTGGAGAGCGCATCCCAAGCGCGTAGCCGTATGAGCGTGGGCGGCGGCGCCCACGCTCATACGGCTATGTGCCACAGTGTGTACCGATCAGTCGTGACGCTTCTCGCCGCCACCGTCTTCCCCAGCAACTCGATCCAATAGATCAGCCCATCGCTCGATGCGCTGATGCGCG
>CALFAM010000103.1 GCA_937948815.1 uncultured bacterium | reverse complement strand
ACGTCGTGGTGGTGACCGGTGGCCTGGGTCCCACCCGAGACGACTGCACACGTGCCGCGGCAGCCGAGGCCTTCGGGCGAGCCGTGGCAGTCGACGAGAGCCTGGTGGAGAGCATCCGAAGGCGTTTTGCGGCCTTCGGTCGCGACATGCCAGAGGTCAATCGGCGTCAAGCCGAAGTCATTTCCGGCGCGGAGGTGCTGGACAATCCGCGCGGCACGGCACCCGGCCAACGCATCGACATCGACCAGGGCGCGGTGTTTCTTTTCCCCGGCGTGCCACGGGAAGTCAAGGGCATGATCGCCAGCCACTTCGAGCCCTGGCTGACCTCGCGCAACGGCGAAGCCGCGACCGAGGTCCTGCGGCACGTCATGAAGGTTGCGTGCGTTCCCGAGTCAGCCGTGGAGGAGCGGCTCGCGCCGTTCTACGCGCGCTGGGGTCGCGAAGCGCTGGCCGTGTTGGCGCGCCCAGGGGATGTACGGCTCGAGCTTCGGCTCACGGGCGAGACCCAGGCGAAGGGCGAGCCAGCGCGTGCTCCTCGAGATGCCCTTCAGGAGATGTGTGCTGATCTCGAGCGGCTGATGGGGGACGCGATCTATGGCACGGGCGCAGACGCGACCTTGGAAGGCGTGACCGTTGGCAGCCTCCGCGATCAGCGGCAGACATTGGCGGTCGCGGAGTCCTGCACGGGAGGGCTGCTGGGATCGCGCATTACCCAGGTCGCGGGCTCCAGCGAGGTCTTTCTCGGTGGTGCGATTACCTATGCGAATGCCTTGAAGACGTCACAGCTCGGCGTGCCGGACGAGACGATGGTCGCCCACGGCGCCGTCAGCGAGCCCGTTGCCCGACGCATGGCGGTGGGGGCGTGTCAACGCTTTGGGTCGCACTTCGGCATCGGCATCACGGGTATCGCGGGTCCTGGCGGCGGAAGTGACGCAAAACCGGTCGGCACGGTACACGTAGCGCTGGCGGGGCCATGCCCGGAGCCGCAGCCCGATGGTTGCCACGCCAACCTCGACCAGGTCCCAGTCGTTCATCGCTGCGTGCGATTCCCCGGTAGCCGCGAGATGGTTCGCTGGCAGGCTTGCCAACTCGCGCTGGAGCTTCTCCGGCGAGCGGTGCAGGCGATCGCGTCGACGCATGCCGATGAGCGGCAGGAGGCCGAGCGCGCGTGAACGAGCTTGTCGTCATTCTCATGGCGTATCTCCTGGGGAGCTTCTCGCTCAGCATCGTGGTCGTTCGCGCCCGTCTGGGGCGCGACATCCGGGAGTTGGGGAGCGGGAATCCGGGAGCGACCAATGTGCTGGGCTTGCTCGGCTATGGCCCGGCGCTGCTGGTGCTGGCTGGCGATGTCGGCAAGGGAGCCTTGGCGATCGTCGGCGCGCGCTTTGCCGGCGTTACCGGGATGATGCTGGGCTTTGTCGCATCGGCAGTCGTTGCCGGCCACATCTATCCCATTCTCTTTCAGCTTCGGGGCGGCAAGGGCGTCGCGACGGCCTATGGCGCGTTCGGCTTGTTGTCACCCTGGGCCGCCCTGATCGCCCTGGTGGTCTTCGTCATCGTGGTCTGGGTTTCGCGATTCGTCGCCCTTGGCTCGGTGTTGTCGATGCTGGCACTCCCCGCCATCTTGCTAGCCCAGGCGGCCATGGGGGCGACAGCAGGGTGGGGGGAGCCGAGTCCGATTCCGATCGTTGCCTGCGCAGCGGGCATTGCCGTGTTGATCGCGGTTCGGCATCGAAGCAATTTCGCGCGCATGGCGCGCGGTCGAGAGATCCGGCTGGGCGACTCCCGGCACAAGCGAGGAGCACAATGAAGATCGGTGTTATCGGAGCGGGCTCCTACGGTACTGCGCTGGCGGTCCAGGCCGCGCGGGCAGGTCATGACGTGATGCTCTGGGCGCGCCGCGCCGAGCTTGCGGACGATCTACTCGCGCGACGCTGCAACCGCATCTATCTGCCGGATTGCGAGCTGCCGTCAGCTCTCCAGCCAACGGCTGAGCTGGCCGACCTCGTGGATTGTCCGGTGCTCCTGGGCGCCATTCCATCCCATGGGTTTCGCGCCGTGATTTCGCAGTTTCTCGGCCTGCTGCCGAGTGACGCGCAGCCCGTGATCGTGTCGGCGACAAAGGGCATCGAGACCGAGACTCTGGCGCGCATGAGCGAAGTCGTATTCGAGGAAGCCGTCGCCGCTCAGCGAGACGTACGCTTTGCCGTGCTCGGCGGTCCGAGCTTCGCGGCCGAGCTGGCGGCGGGCATGCCGACCGCGGCAGTGATCGCCGCCACGGACGCCAAGCTCGCCGCATTCCTGCGCGACACGCTGTCGGGCAGCAATCTGCGCCTCTACTCGTCCACGGATGTAACCGGCGTCGAGCTCGGCGGCACGTCCAAGAACGTCATTGCCATTGCCGCCGGCGTGGTTGCCGGGCTGGGGCTGGGCTCGAATACGTCGGCCGTGTTGCTCACCCGCGGCTTGCACGAGATCACCCGCCTGGTGCGCGCCTGCGGTGGCCGGCCTCGGACGATGGCGGGGCTCGCCGGCATGGGCGACCTGGTGCTGACCTGCACGGGCGGCCTGTCACGCAATCGCCAGCTCGGTGAGAAGCTGGCGGCCGGCCAGACGCTGGAATCGATCTCTGGCAGCACGACGATGGTCGCCGAAGGCGTTCGCAACTCGATCGCGGTGGCGCGTCTTGCCGAGCGGCACGGTGTCGAGATGCCGATCACGGAGCAGATGGTCGAGGTGTTGCATCGCGGCAAGCCCGCCAACCGAGTGATCGACGATCTGATGAATCGAGAACTGAAATCCGAGGCCGAGCTCTGAGCCTCTCGAACGATGAGCACGGAGCGTCCCGTGCCGTGGCAGGTAACACCATGAGTGATGCGATCCGACCCCAAGCTGGCGAATCCACCCAGGGACAACACGTGGCGGCCCCTGGGCAGAGCCACCAGACCATTCTGATCCTCGACTTCGGAAGCCAGTACACGCAGCTGATCGCCAGAAGGGTGCGCGAGAATCGTGTCTACTGCGAAATCGTGGCTTGCTCGGTCGGGGCCGAAGAGGTGACCGCGCGCAACCCGATCGGCATCATCCTCTCCGGTGGTCCGGAGAGCGTGTATGGCGAGGACTCACCGCGACTCGATGCCGAGATTCTCGAGCTGGGCATCCCGATTCTCGGCATTTGCTACGGCATGCAGCTGATCGCCCATCATCTGGGCGGCGACGTCACGGCAGCGGATGCCCGTGAATACGGGCGAGCGCGGGTCGAGATCACCGAGACCGGCTGCCTCTTCCGCGACCTCGAACGCGAGCAGCCCGTGTGGATGAGTCATGGCGATCGGATCGACGCGGCGCCCGATGGCTTCGTGGTGACCGCGCGAACGGAGAACGCACCGATCGTCGGCTTCGAGCACCACGGCCGACGGATCTTCGGCATTCAGTTCCACCCCGAGGTCTCCCACACCTCGTCGGGAAGCGAGATTCTGCGCAACTTCCTCTTCCATGGTTGTGGTGCTGCCGGCGATTGGGTGATTGCGTCCTTCCTGCAGCGTGCGGAGATTTCGCTGCGAGAGCGCATTGGGGAGGGCGGCGTCATCTGCGGCATCTCGGGTGGTGTCGACTCTTCGGTCGCGACGTTGCTGCTGTCGCGCGCGATTCCGCGCGAGCAGCTGCATCCGATCTTCATCGACAACGGCCTGTTGCGCAAAGACGAGGCCAGCCAGGTCATCCATGCTCTGCGCGACGACCTGCGCCTGCCGGTGACGTTCGTCGACGCACGAGAGGAGTTCCTCACCGGGCTTGCCACGGTTCGCGACCCCGAGCTCAAGCGCAAGACCATTGGCCGGATCTTCGTCGAGATCTTCCGCCGGGTGGCGCGCGACTTTCACGACGCCAAGTTCCTCGCGCAGGGCACACTGTACCCAGATGTGATCGAGTCGGAGTCGGTGAAAGGGCCATCGCACGTGATCAAGAGTCACCATAACGTCGGTGGGCTGCCGGCCGAGCTGGGATTCGAGCTGATCGAGCCTTTGCGCTTCCTGTTCAAGGATGAGGTACGGACGCTCGGACGAGAGCTCGGCCTGCCGGAAGTGTTCATCCGCCGTCACCCGTTCCCGGGGCCCGGCCTTGCCGTTCGCGTGCTGGGGGAGGTGACCCCCGAACGCGTTGGTACCCTCCAGGAGGCGGACGCCATCTTTCTCGACGAGCTGCGTCGCGCCGGCTACTACGACCGCGTGTCGCAGGCTTTCGCGGTCTTCCTGCCAGTCAAGAGCGTCGGTGTGATGGGCGACGAGCGTACCTACGAGAACGTCGTAGCCTTGCGGTCGGCGGATACAGACGACTTCATGACTGCAGATTGGAGCCCGTTGCCGTATGATCTCCTCGGGCGGGTGGCAAACCGGATCGTCAATGAAGTCAGAGGAATCAATAGGGTTGTTTACGACATTACGAGCAAGCCGCCAGGCACCATTGAGTGGGAGTGAAGGGTGTGTGAGACCGCTTTCTTGCACAGAATTCGAGGCATCGGTTAGAATTACAAGGGATCCGTTTATTATTCGGGATCGCTCCGGGGCTGCCCGGGGAACCCAGGCTCTTGGATTGCTCGGAAGTGGAGGTAGGGTAAGGTGCATGTGATGAAGCTGACAACACTGTCTGCATTGGGAGTTTGTAGCGTGCTGATGGCCGGTGCGGCCATGGCACAGTCGAGCCGTTCCGCTCCTGCGGTTGCTGCCGAGCAAGTGGCGTGCATTCCGATCGGTGGCAACGCGGTCGGGTGGGCGCAGGTAGAGAACAACATGGCCGACACGTCGGTCCGGCTCTTCTTTCGCCGTCTCCACGATGTTGTGGAGGACTTCTACTGGGTCGAGATGCAGTCGGACGGCGATGGCCGTTACTGGGGCATCTTTCCCAAGGCCGAAGATCAGGAGCTGAACCGCCACGAGCTCGAGCGAGACCGCGAAGCTGTCAAGCGCGACGAGCAAGACGACGACGAGGAGCATCGCTGGGCCGAGTGGTGGCGGTACAAGGACAAGTCCGATGATCGCGACCCGAACGGTGACCTCGACCAGGAGCTGATTCGCGAACGGGCGTCCGTGGGCAAGCGTTTCGAGCGCCACTGGATGACCCAATTCGATGATCCCGAGTTCGAGGCGTGGCTCGAGAAGCAAGTCAACGAGCCGGCGGAGTACTTCGTGGCCGTCGTCGACAGTCAGGGCCGTACCTTGGCGCAGAGCGACCTGCTCGCCGCTGAGGTCAAGAATCCGGATGACTGTGACCCCGTCTTCACGCCGCAGCAAGCGGGCGAGAAGGAGAACCTGACGATCGGTGAGACCGGTGAGTGGCAGCGTGACAAGGCCGTTTTCCACTGGCTCTGCGATGGCGTGGTCACGCGCTACGATCCCTTCTTCATCAAGCGGCCTGACGGTGTGTGCCGTGCCTGCGTCGTTGCCTGGTGGCAGAAGAAGGAGTTGCTGATTCCCCTGGTGACCATTCCGCCCGCGGTGATCATCACCCAATTCGATCCGGATCCGGTCTCGCCTTCGACCCCCTGAGGCCGCATCACCTCGCGTGTTGACCTCTCGGGAGGTCGCTTCCAGGCGACGCGAGGCCCTTCCGCAGCAAACCGAAACGCCGGCTCACCACCGGCGTTTTTGCTTTTCAAGAGCGTTGAGATTCTCGAAGCGGCGACGTCTGCCAAGCAGCCGGTCGGAGGAGCCGGGCTAGTCGACGCGCAGGAGCTGTCGGGCGGTCGTCAGCAGGGAACGAAACGCTTCACGGTCGTCGCCCTCGACCGTTCCCACCAGGCCGTCCAGAGCCTCGCGTGCGGCCCGATAGACCTCGCCGCGGTGCGGATTGAGCTGCTGGATGTCGAAGTACAGGTCCGGGTCCTCGTCGATCACCGAAAGAGCGGTTGCCACCTGTCGGTTGTAGGTCGTCGAGGCACAGGCACGAAGCTCGGCCGCAGACAGGCCGGCGTGGGTCAAGGCGTTACCGAACAGCATGCCCGAAAGGTGGGCCAGGCCGAGGAGCCAGCCCATCAGTCGATCGTGGTGCGCGAAGGGTACGGGTACCAGTTGCGTGTAGGGGTGCCGTAGCCACGCCGTGACGCGCTCTTGCTCGGCTTGCGGATCGTTCCGGCACGCCAGTACGAAGGTCAGGTTTTCGTAGACCGACTTGCTGGGGCCGAACATCGGGTGCAGGCTGGCCACCGCAACGTCGGCGCGGTCGGCCTGATCGAGGACTGGGCGCAGGTGATCCTTGATCGAAGCAACCTCGACGACCAGTCCACGCGGCTTGCGGTCGATCAAGCTCGAAAGCACCGCTTCGGTTCGTCGCATCGGTACCGAGACCAGAAGAGCCTCGTATGCGTCGAGGTCGGATAGTTCGTCGAGCGCGCTGTAGCGGCCTGCTTCTGCCGGGAGCGTGCGGTACGACGGGTCGAGAACGTCGACTTCGTGGCCGAGCAGGGCAGTGAACTGGCTCAGCCAGCCACCCATGTTTCCAGCGCCGCCGATTACCAGGATACGGCTGCCGGTCGAAGCCTGTGTCTCGACGCCGACGCGGTGCTGGCGCTCGACCGAGCCACGCATCACGGCGCCGAAGATCGCCTCCATGACTTCGCTGGAGACGCCGCAAGCAGCAGCATGCTCGCGAGCACGCGTCAAGACGCTGTCATTGACCTCAGGGACGAAAATTGGTTCGCCAGCAGCGTGCTTGACCCGCCCGACCTCGGCAGCCAGGGTCATGCGCCGGCGCAGAAGCTCGATCAGGCCACGGTCGACATCGGCAATCTCACCCCGCAGGCTGGCGAGCCGCTCCGGCCCCCGATCCTGGCTGTCGCTCATCGCGTTGTGTCCCTGGTCGCCGAAGTTGCACGGGCCGCGGCCACCAGGAACCGACCTCGGCCTGGTGGCGGGTTGGCGAATCCGCCCGCCCTGGTCTAGGAGACGAGGCGATCCCAGTCTTCGTCTTCGGCGTCGAGAGCGATCGCGAGGCAGCCCTCGGCGCCCGCGAAGACCGCATCCTTGACGCTCTGGATGTTGCCGCCGCCGATCGGATCGAGGCCGTCTTGGAGCGCGGGCCGCAGGCCGGAGAGCAAGGAACAACCACCCGAGAGGATGACGTTGTTGCGGACCTTGGCCTGGAACTCGGGGTCGACCCGTGGCAAGAGATCCAGCATGGTCTCGACCAGTGGCTCGACGATGCTTTCGCAGGCACTGCGCAAATCGTCGGTGATGTCGATCTCGGTCGGCGTTCCCTTGACTGGCACAGTGACTTTGACCCGGCCTTGAGGCTTGCCCACGAAGCCGTGCTTTTCTTTCCACTCGCGCACCATGTAGACCGAGACCTGTGCCTCCGGGTGATGCTCTTGGACCAGCTTGAGGAGGTTCTCGTCGATCGAGTCGCCTGCGGCGACCAGCGTGCGCTGGTCTTCTTCGGTGGGGAAGTGGCCGCGCATGATGCAGAAGTCGGAGGTGCCAGCGCCGATATCGACGATCAGGCTGTGGAGCAAGGCGTCGAGGCCGTAGGCCACCGCGAAGGGCTCAGAGACGATCATCAGGCTGTCGACGGCGCCTTCGAGCGTGCTGCGGAGCTGCTGCTTGTTGACCCGCATCGCTTCGGCCGGCACGCCGACCACGGCGCGCACCGACGGGCGCTTCTTCGCCTCGAGGTCGATGCCGGCCAACTCCAGCAGGTGGTTGAGAAGCTGGCGAACGGCGTCGAGATCTTTCTTCGAACCTTCCTTGACCAGGCCGCGCTCGAGGGGCCGATGCAGGTCGAGCATGGTGCGGTTCTCGACGGCGTCTGAGCCGATCAGGACGCTGCGCTTCAAGACCTTGCGCGCGACCATGTCGACGGGCCAGCCAACGTAACTCTCGACCACATGCCGCTGCCCGTTCGAGGCCGAGATTGCACTCCGGGAGGTGCCCAGGTCGATTCCCACGTTGAGCACTTTCTGGCGGTCAGTCATGCGTCAGGTTCCTTTCTCGATCGTCTGGTTGATATCGCGTGCGTACGCTCGGATGCCCTCGAAGAGCGCCTCGGCGATGTGATCTCGGTATCGCGGCCGTTTGAGACGCTCGGCCTCTCGACGGTCCGAGAGGCACGAAACCTCGGCGAGGATAGCAGGCATTTCGGTGGCTACTAATACCACGAACGGCGCGGTTTTGACTCCTCGGTCGCGTAGCTCGGGCGAGACCGGCAGGAGAGAACGGTAGAGCGAGCGCTGGACTTTACCCGCCAGGCGTCTCGATTCGTCTTGTCTGAAGTCGGCGTAGACGCCGTCGAGTAGCTGGCGCAGGTCTCCGAGCGAGTAGCCCGATTCGCGGTTCTCGCGCTGTGCCAGCGCCATCAGCTCGGGATCTTCGGTAGCACCCAAGTAATACGTCTCGATCCCCGGTACCGATGTGCCGTCGAACCAATTGACGTGGACGGAAATGAACAGATCGGCGTGGTTGGCGTTGGCCATCTGTACGCGCTCGCGCAGCGAAAGATGGTGGTCGCCCTCTCGGGTCATCAGAACCTCGAAGCCGCCGTCCTCGAGTCGTTGCTGGAGCCGCGTCGCGATGTCGAAGGTGATGTCTTTCTCGGCCAGATCGCTGGCTGATGCGCCGTGGTCGGCACCGCCGTGGCCAGCGTCGACCACCACGCGCCGAACGGCCAAGGGGAAGACCGATCGGTCGACCGCGGCCGGCGCCTCGAAGGTCTGTGGCACAGCCGGAGAGGGGAGGGACGACGACGAGGCCGCGACACCCGGGGCCACGGGCGATGGCGTCGCCACCGGCGCCATGTCGGGCCCTGCTTCGCGGCGCAGCATCAGGGCACCGGCCGTGACCGCGACCAAGCTCAGCGCGATCCCCGCGAGGATCGTTCCGCGTTTACCCGCCGCACGGGTTGATGCTGGGGCCGTTGCTCGGGCGTGCTTCGACCGTACGCGCGGATCGCGTGGCTTGGCCATGTTGTCCGCGACAGCAGCACGCAGCATGTGTCGTCGCTGTCGACGGTTGGCCGTGGCCGTGTCTTCCCCGTCCTTGGCCGTCATTACCCTAGTCTATCGTCCTGACGAACCTACGGGGCATGAGAGCCCGGACGGGTGGCGGTGCCACGCGGTTCCCGCCTGTCGGCTCTTTGGCGCGATCGCAGGCTCGGCGGTCGCTACGAAGTAGGGACTGGCCCCGCGCCGCCGGCGGTGGCCTCGCTGGCGCGGCGCCGGAAGACCAGACGCAAGAGCAAGAAGACGCCCGCGGTCAGCACCAGCAGAGCAACGAGCGGTACGACCACAGCCAGCACGGCCATGACCAAGGAGGCACCGATCTCGGCGGTGGAGAGCAAGGGATTGGCCAGCCCACCGGTGGCGAAAGAGGACACCTGGCGGGTGAGGACCGTGGTTGCCTGGACTCCCGCGGCAACGCCGCCGCCGCCAATGACCGCGGTGCCCCAGCGCAACCACGGATCGACATCGGCAACCTGAGAGCCGGTGGCGACGACGCCCGCGACCACCGCGGCTGGGGTGGCAACGGTGTCGAGCACGTTGTCGACCCAGGGTACGTAGTAGGCGAGAATCTCGAGACCCGTGGCGGTTCCCAGGGCAATCAGCGCCGGGGTCGAGCCGATCCACTCGAAGCCGCTCGAGAGATCGAGATAGCCGGCGCGCGTAGCTGCGCCCATGGCGAGCAAGGGCGCGAAGACACGAAATCCGCAGGCCGCGGCGAGGCCAAGGCCGGTGGCGATGGAAAGCGCTATTTCGTAGTTCATCTCTGGGGGAACCTCCCTCGGGTGATGGACGGCGTGCCGTGCGGTCTACATACCGTGCTACCTACCTTACGCACAATGCAGAGGCTGGATTCGGTTCTGCAGCCCATTTCTTCGAACGTCTTCCTGGCCAGCGTCGCCGCGGTGCAGCTCCGGGCCGCTGGAGAGGCGCTCCGCTCCATGGTAGCCTGCCGGCGCTCTCAAGGCAGGTTAGCTCCGATCCGGGACGACAATCGATGCGCTTCGAATCCAGGCTTTTGGTGTGATGAAAGCGATGTGGCACGCAGCCCGGCGTTTCGCTTGGTCCGTCGACCGGCTCAACGGTGGCGTAGGGGTCGTGGCCATGTGGTGCTGCCTGGTGATGGTGCTGCTCGGCGCCTTCAATGCGGTGGCGCGCTATACCGACCGTTGGACGGGCTGGGGCCTGTCGTCCAACGCCTACATCGAGCTGCAGTGGTACCTGTTCAGCGTGTTGTTCATGCTCGCGGCAGCCGTGACCCTTCGCGACGGCCGGCATGTCCGTGTCGACCTGCTCTACGGACGGCTCGGTCCGCGAGGAAGGGCCTGGATCGACCTTCTCGGCACGATCCTCTTTCTCATTCCTTTCTCGATCTTCGCGCTGTGGGCATCCCTGCCGTCGGTGATGAGCTCCTGGCGTGTCCGGGAGGGATCACCGGACCCTGACGGCCTGGCGCGCTATCCGATCAAGACCTTGGTGTTGGTCGCCTTCGTGCTGCTACTGCTGCAAGGCCTGTCGCAGCTGGTCAAGGCGATCGATGCGCTGCGGCATCCAGACGATTCAGAGTCGAGTGTCGGAGCCGGATCGGAAGCCGTGTCTCATGGTGCGCAAGCGCGCGATGAGGAGGCTGAAGCGTGAGCTCCGCGGGCTGGCTGGCACCGACCATGTTCGTGGTTGCCTTCGCGCTGATCTTCGTCGGCTACCCGGTTGCCTTTGCACTGGGTGGTACTGCGCTGGTCTTTGCCGCTATCGGCGTTGCCGTGGGCTACTTCGACTGGGCCTTGATGTTTGCCTTTCCGGAGCGCGTCTTCGGCATCATGTCCAACTATGTGCTCCTTGCTGTCCCGTTCTTTATCTTCATGGGCACGATCTTGGACAAGGCGAAGCTGGCCGAAGATCTGCTCGAAACGATCGGCAAGCTCTTCGGCGCGCTGCGCGGAGGCCTGGCGCTGGCGGTGGTCTTCGTCGGTGCGTTGCTCGCCGCCGCGACGGGGGTCGTGGGTGCGTCGGTGGTTGCCATGGGCATGATCTCCCTGCCGGTCATGTTGCGCCGCGGCTACTCGCCGGAGCTGGCGACCGGAGTCATTGCCGCCGCAGGCACCCTCGGCCAGATCATTCCACCGAGTGTCGTATTGGTCGTCCTGGCCGACCAGCTCAGCGTCTCGGTAGGCGATCTCTTTCTCGGTGCGCTGCTGCCCGGTCTGATGCTCGCGGGCCTCTACGCGCTCTATGTGGCCGCCGTCGCTTTGCTGCGGCCCGAGCAAGCACCGGCCTTGCCACCGGAAGACCGGCCGGCTTCGATGGCCATTCTGCTCCGACAGGTCGCCCTGGTCATGGTGCCGCCGCTGACCTTGATCCTGGTCGTCCTGGGTAGCATGTTCGCGGGCATTGCGACGCCGACCGAGGCTGGCGCGCTCGGCGCCGGGGGCGCCATGGGGCTGGCCGCGATCAACGGTCGCCTGAGCTGGCGCGCCGTGTCCCAGAGCATGGAAGAGACCACCAAGCTCACCTCGATGGTGGTCTTTCTGCTCATAGGCTCCACGGCCTTCGCCCTGGTCTTTCGCGGCCTGGATGGTGATCTGTGGATCGAGTCGCTGTTGACCAACCTGCCGGGTGGCAAGATCGGGCTGCTGGTGGTCGCCAACTTGGCGATCTTCGTGCTCGGGTTCTTCATCGACTTCTTCGAGATCGCCTTCATCGTCATTCCTTTGCTGGTGCCCGCTGCACGCGCCCTCGATGTCGACCTCGTCTGGTTCGGTGTAATGATCGGAATCAACTTGCAGACGTCGTTCCTGACACCGCCATTCGGTTTCGCGCTCTTCTACCTGCGAGGTGTGACTCCGAAACGCATTCGGACGATGCAGATCTACCGCGGAGCCTTGCCGTTCATCGTCATTCAGCTTCTCGGGCTGCTCCTGGTCGTGCTGTTTCCCGAGCTCGTCACGTCACTGATTGGTGACTGAGCCAGCCTGCCAGGCATCCTGCGAGACGGATCCGAAAAGGCTGGCCCTGCTAGAGTTGCGACGCTCACATCGAATGGTGCGAACCGGACAACCAGCGAAGCGGAAATGCGACAGCACGGAAGAGCTGACGGATGAGCCTGGACGGCGAAAGCCTGCGGGCGCCGCATGTGGTTGGGCGCCTCGCGGAGTGGCTGGTCGAAGCCCATGCGACCACCCGGCGGATGGTCGACGATCTGACTGACGAACAGCTCCTTGGGCCACGACGATCGACGGTCAATCCACCGATTTGGGAGCTCGGACACGTTGCTTGGTTCTACGAACGTTGGGTGATTTGCCACGCGAATCGCGGGCGGCCCGTGCTGGCGGCGGCGGATGCGCTCTATGATTCGATGACGATCGAGCACGATATTCGCTGGGATCTGGCCCTGCCAACCCGCAAGGCTGCCTATGCGTACGCGGACGCCGTTTGCGAACGTGTGCTCGACATCCTCCACCGGGGCTGCGACGCGCACACGGCCTTTCACGTCTTGTACGCCATCCTGCACGAGGACATGCATGCGGAGGCCTTCGCCTATACGCGACAGTGCCTGGGCTGGTGTAAACCCCATCTCGATGCCAAATATGCTGGCGGTGCGCAGACGGGTACCGGAGATCCTGAGAACGCCGATGACCGCGCGGGTCGCGACGCCGCCGGAAGCCACGTGAGTGCAGACGGGATTGACAATCAGAGCAGCGCCGCACGACCGTCGGTGGGCGCGGTGGGCGCGGTGGGCGCGGTGGGAGGGGACCTCGGGGGAGATGCTCAGTTCGCCGGTGGCGTGTTGCGCTTGGGTGCCGAGCGCGATGCGGACTTTGTTTTCGACAACGAGAAGTGGGCTCACGACCATGCTGTGGCGCCGTTCTCGATGGCGCGGACGGTCGTCACCCAAGCCGCCTACGCAGCCTTTGTCGATGATGGCGGCTACGGCGATGAGCAGCTGTGGAGTCCGAGCGGATGGCAGTGGCGGCAAGCCAAGAAGGCCGAACATCCGGTCTACTGGCGGCGTTGCGAGGACGCCTGGCAGCGCCGAGATTGCACCCAGTGGGTACCCATCGAACCCAAGCGTCCGATCTGTCATGTCTCGTGGTTCGAAGCCGATGCCTATTGTCGATGGGCCGGGCGCCGGCTGCCAACCGAGGCTGAGTGGGAGCTGGCGGCGTCGGCGACGAGTGACCGCGGGCAGGCTGAGGACGCAACCCGCCACTACCCCTGGGGCGAGGGGGCACCGACGCCGGAGCGAGCCAACGTGAGCGGATGGCTCGATGGCTTGATCGCGGTCGACATCCTGGCGTCAGGGGAGACGGCCGGAGGGTGCCGCCAGATGATGGGCAATGTCTGGGAGTGGACGGCGAGCACCTTCCAGCCCTATCCAGGATTCGTCCCGGATCCCTATGCGGACTTCTCAGCGCCGTGGTTTGGCGATGGGCTACGTGTGTTGCGTGGAGGGTCATGGGCTACGTCACACCGGCTAGTTCGTAATACCATACGGAACTTCTTCTCGCCGGAACGCCGCGACATTTGGGCAGGCTTTCGTACCTGCCGCCTGTGACACGGAATCAACGGACCTCGGGATCGGTTTGATCACTGTGAGAATTCATCTGGTCACACCTGCAGCGCCGTCATCACGCCTGGGGAACGGCGTAACGGCTGCGCGTTGGCAGGCGCTCTTTTCGTCGCTCGGCCATCGCGTGACGTGGAGCAAGACCTGGAACGGCGAGCGTTTCGATGTGTTGGTCGCCATGCACGCCCGGCGGAGCTTCCCTGCAATCCGTGCGTACCGCGACGCCCATCCGGACGCGCCCTTGGTCATCGTGCTGACCGGAACGGACCTCTACCAGGATCTTCCTGATGACCCACATGCCCAGGAGTCGCTGCGCTTGGCGAGCCGACTCGTGGTGCTTCAAAGCCGCGGGCCGGACGCGCTTCCGTGCGCCATGCGCGGCAAGGCACACGTGATCGTTCAGTCTGCGGTGTCGATTCCGCGCACGGCGCCGGACGCTGAGATGTTCGAGGTCAGCCTGCTCAGCCATCTGCGCGCCGTGAAGGATCCGCTCCGGCCCGCGTTGGCGACACGGCTGCTGCCAGCATCTTCACGAATTCACGTAACCCACGGCGGCCGCGCGCTCGATCCGGAGCTCGAAGACGAAGCAAGAACGGAAACGGCCAGCAACCCCCGCTACCGTTGGCTCGGTCCGCTGGCGGCCGAGCAGGCGGGGGACTTGCTGGCGCGGTCTCGGCTGTTGGTGCTTCCGTCTCGGCTCGAAGGTGGCGCCAACGTTGCCTGCGAGGCCATCGCGGTAGGCGTTCCGATTCTTGCGTCGAAAGTCGAAGGCAACATCGGCCTTCTCGGCGCGAGCTACGGCGGCTACTACCCGGTGGGCGATACCGCGGCATTGGCCGCGCTGCTTCATCGCGCGGAGTCGGATCCTGGTTTCTACCGGCTGCTCGAGCAGCAGGTCGCCGCACAGCAGGACCTGGTCGCACCGGCCCGCGAGCGTGCGGGGTGGCAGGAACTGCTACTCACCCTGCAGCCCGCAGCCCTCGGGCGCTGACGAAGCGGGCGTCGTTGGGCGCACGTGCGGTCCCGCTGTTCGAGCTCGCCGCTTCCATCTCCGGTCAGCGCCGGAATTCACGGACCGCCCGCAACGAAGAATGCCCGCTGGCAAGTAGGCCTTGCCAACGGGCTGCGAGGGAGAGCCTCCCCAACACAGGGAATGGAAGGCTAGTAGAGGTTGCGGATGGCAGCTTCGTCGTCCCCAGCGGTCGTCGCCGGGCCGTTGTTGCATGCCGAGACGCTCGGGAACATGGTCGCGCCGCCGACGTTGGTGTGGCCGAGGCCGAGGACATGGCCGACCTCGTGCACCATCACGCCTTCCAAGCGGAACTCATTGCCATTGCAAGCGTCGCCCGGGACCGCATAGTTCACGGCCGGGTTGGTAACGATGTCGGAGTCGTCGATCCGGTCGGTACCGGAACGCGGGGTGAAGAAACCGGTGAATGCGGCGGCCAGACACGAGCCGTTGCATGCGTTGATCGGATCACGGAAGTTCAGCATCGGAAGGTTATCGCCGAGGCGGAAACGACTGCCACGCACGTCGCCGAGGAAGGCGCGTACGACTGTGCCTTCGCCCGAGCCATTCCAGGCCGCGTTGGAGGTGATTGCGTTGAGAACCTGGGTCCGCCCACGGCCGCTGACATTGACGACGGTCGGATTGCCGCGGTTGTCGATGCGGATGTTGGGTGGCGAGTCCCAAGCGCGACGAGGCGAAAGGAGGACGAAGGCAGACACGCCGGAGGCCACCAAGGCGCCCAGCATGATCGTTGCGAGGATTGTGCTTTTTTTCATGATCAAGGTTCCTCCTACTTGTCCTGCTGCTTCTCGGCACGCACGATTTCAGCTTGGGCCCGGACCAGCTCCTTGAGCTCGCTCAGTGACAGCTCAGCGGGAAGACCGTCTTCCTGGCCCATGTCGATCAGGTTGGCGCCAGCGCGCAGCGCGGACTCGGCACGGGCCACGTTGTTGTCGTCGTTGACGACGTAAAACTGACCCTGCTGGTAACCGGTAACCCGCTGCATGCTCGGATCACCTTCATCGGTCCGCACGAAGAGGAAGAGGCGCTCACCCTTCTCGAAGGTGGGGAAGCCCGGCGCCTGGATGGTGTAGTTGCCAACTTTGCCGCCGAAGGTCTTGACCTTGACCACGGAAGCCGACTCGCCAAAAACGCGATCCGCGACGAGGACGTCAGCCTCGGTCACGATGATCCTGCCTTCGGCATCCCAGTAGGACGACGTACCCAGAACCTCGCCTTCGATCGCCGCGTTCGAAGCGCGGACCAACTTCTCGAGACCCATGTGCTGGAAGGTACCGGCCGCCAACGGTGATGCAGCCAGGGCTACGATCAGCGTTGCCAACCTCAGATACGGGGTTGTTCTCATCGTTTCTCTCCTTAGAACGGTTGCGTACTCGTTCTCGCCGGACACTGACGAGGGCTGAAAGCGTAGAGAAAGCTCCAACACGGATCCTTCGCACGTGCTTCGCATGATCTTCGCGACCCTTCTGCGCGTAATTGAGCGGGTTTTTCCCGTCATTTGATCAAGAAGCTGGCGACCCAGGCACCTTCGAGCCAGCCGGCTGGCCGGTCTGCAAGCCCTGCCGGCTGGCCGGTTATCCCCTTGCCGGCTGGCCGGTTGATCGCCTGCTCAGGCCGAGCATGCGGCAGGCCTGGCGGGCGGCTATCCGCCGAAATCTTCGCCGAGGCGGCGGCGCGCTGCGGCCAGCGCTTGCGCGTGGCGGTCGGTCTCACCCTTCCAGCGCAGAAAGCTCAGGTAGGCACGATGGGTTCGCTCGTCCGATGGATCGCGTCGCAACATGCGGGTCAGAATGGTTTCGGTTCGGCTGGTGTCTGCCGAGGCGATCCGAAAGAGAATGGCGAGTGCGGGCGTGAAGCCTGGCGCGGTTTCGTAGGCTTGGAAGTAGCGCTCGAGCGCGAGATCGGGAATGCCACCGTCCATTTCGGCCCCGACGCGCAGAATCTCGCCGTGAAGATAGTGGCCGAGGGCCGCGGCGAAGCGACCGCCCTCTTCCGGCACGCCCGCATGCTCAGGCGCGATCGTCAACAACTCCGCAGGTGGTGCCGTGGTGGCTGCGAGCACAGCGCGAAGACTGTTCCACTGGAGGCTCGGCTGTCGCTCGTACGCACTACGCGGTGCGCGAAACATGACATGGGGCGTGAGGTCGGTATTGAGCGGCCCGACGCCGGCAAACGCCATGAGCGCAGGACGATCGAGCTGGTAGGCGCCCAAGAGGTCGCGTAGGTCGGTCATCAAGAGCTGGTCGTAAACGGGCTTGGCGAGCTGGGAGGCGAGCTGGCGTGTGGTGACTGCCGCGCGATCACCATCGCGGTAGCCGAGCAACGCGAGTGCCGGCGTTTCGACGTTGTAGATTCCCAGAAAGCTGTGTGCGTTCGGGAAGACATCGACGAAGGTCCGAATCACCGTGCGAAGATTCTCGACATCGAATTGGTAGAGCGGGAGCCACTGGCAGAAGAGGCCATCCTCGGCGAGCTTGCTTGCGATCAGCGCGAAGTGCTCGCGAGCATAGAGCGAGCCGGCGCCATCGCGGGCCGGGTGGAAGAGATCGGCGATGATGACGTCATAGCGGTCTCGGCTGGCGGAGATGAAACGACGCGCATCCGCCCGATGAAGCCGAACGCGAGGATCCTCCGCGACCGATTCGTTGACATGCTCGAAGTAGGAAAGCGCTTCGAGCACTTCGGGCACGAGCTCGACTGCATCGACCTGTTCGAGCTGGTGAAAATGGCGAACCGCCGAGAGCGTGGCGCCGGTACCGATACCCAGAAAGAGCGCTTTCCGAGCCTCGGGTGCGAAGAGCAGGGGCAGGTGGCCCATGCGGCGCTCGCCGAAGCTCGTCGAGCCGCCCATTCGAAAATGGCGGTTGACCTGGAGGCGGCGAGAGAGCGCCCGCCCGGGCAGCTGAGATTCGATCTCTTCGCTGACCATCACCAGGCCGTACAGGCTGGGCTTGCGGAACAGCGGTTTCCAGCCGGTCGGGAGGTCGACCAGATCCAGGCGTGCGGGTACCAGCGTCGCGCTGAGGGCGGCAAGGCTCGCCGCGACGAGCCATCGCCGCCTCGTTCTGGGCGTAAGGCGCGTCAAGAAGGCTGCCAGTAGCAGGCCATAGGCTGCCAGCACGAGCAAGATCGCAGGGGTGTAACCCCACCAGCGAATGGCACCGAGCCCGAAGACCACGGGTGCCGCCATGGATCCGAGGGTGTTGACCGCGTAGGCCCGGCCGACGCCGCGCTCGGCTACGGCTGCCATGAGATGGCTGAACAGTGCGCCCATGACCAAGGTAGGCAGGAAGAACACGGCTGCCGCGATTCCGATTTCGCTGGTGACTCCCCGCAGGTAGCCGCTGCCGGTCGGCGCGAGGTACTCCAGCCAGGCCCTGCTCGCGCCCAGGATCCGTGCGGCGATGGCAACTGTGGCGATCTGTGCGATCAACAGTGCCGCGGTGACCTCCGCGTGTGTCCACGTACGGATGCGGTTCGTCTGGGTGCTGTAGAGCCAGGCGCCGGCGGCGGTCCCCAGGAGGTAGACGGCCAGCGCGCCTGCGAAGGTGTAGACCGTGTCCTCCATGTTCTGCGCGAGCACCTGAACGCCGACGACCTCGAGCCCAAGGCCCGCGAAGCCGCTCACCGCGAGGGCCGCATAGGGCCAGACGTGGCGCGGCTTCGGGCCGCTCGCGCTGGCTGCGGCCTGCGCTGCTGCGGCAGGAGTTCGCGGCGGCTCGCGCTTGTCTGGCGTGGCGGCCTTCGGCGCTACCTTTTCTCGGATGCTGGGACTCTGCGACCACAAGATCGCCAGCGCGGCGGCGGCGATGCCAAGGGTAGAAAGCACGATGCTGCCGGCCGCGAATCCGACGCGCGGCAGAATGAAGAAGATGGATGCCAGAACACCCAGGGTGGCGCCCGCCGTGTTGGCGGCGTAGAGCCTGCCAAGACCACGCGCATGGCCATCCGGGATCGTTCGGCGCCGTGCTTCGACCAAGGCTGCCAGGGTCGCGCCCATCGGAAGGGTTCCGGGAAGGAGCGCGAGGGTGGCGATGCCGAGGGCGAGCGCGAGGCCGACAAAGTGGCCATTGCTGCTGGCAGCCGGACCGATCACGGGCGGCAGGAGACGGGCCAGCGCGTAGAGCAGGTACGGGCTCACGAGCGCGAAGCCGGCGGCGATCAGCTCGAGCAGGGCGAACATGTGAACGGGATCACGCGCTTCACGGGCGCGCGTGTGGAGGAGCGCGGAGCCCAGGGCCATTCCGGCGAAAAAGCCGGCCAGGGTGCCGAGGATGCCGAGGGTCTCGGACCCCAACGCCAGCGCTAAGAGGCGTGTCCACAGAATCTCGTAGCCGAGGGCTGCCGCGCCTGAGAGCGCGAAGGCGGCGAGGAGGAGATGGTCGCGACGCGATGAGCGTGAGGAGGATGCGCTCATCGCAGGCTCGAGGTTGATCGGCCTTTCGAAGCGGGCGCCTCCTGGGCAGGGCGCGGGTGGGGAAGCTCGCTGCTGCTCGCCAGCGCCTGTGCCGCCCGTGCGCGTACGAGGTAGCCTCGCGCGCGGGCGTCCGCGGCCAAGGTCTCCAGGCGTGCGCGGGTCGTCGAGCTCGGCGCTGCACGCAGATTGATCTCGGCGATCGCAAGGTCGGCTTCGGCCGCCAGCACCCAGGCGCCACCCAGTTGCGCGTTTCGGAGAATGCGACGAAGGGTGTGTAGTTGGCGATCTGCATCGGCGTGCACGGCATGCGTGCGGGCGATTTCGATCATCAAGCGAATTTGGTAAACGTTGGGGGTCTTGTCGGCCGACAGGAGCGCGCGCGCCTTCTCGGTGGCCCGAAGCGCGTCTCGCGGACGCGCTTGCGCCATCAGGGAACGAATCAATGCGCCATGTGCCATGGCTGCTGACGGCGTGTTCGAGCCGGCATCTTCGAGCGCCTGTCGCGCCAGACGCTCGGCCTCGGCGAAACGCCCTTCGTCGATCTCGATGCGCGCCAAGGTGGCGCGGCTCGTCGCGAGGCCGTCCTTGTCGCCGATCTCACGTTTGAGATCGATCGCCGTCTCCAACCACTCGCGTGCCGTACGGAAGGAACCACGCTCGGCGGCCGTTTCCGCCAGGCCGTCCAAGGCTGATGCGAGCCAATTCGGGTTCTCGAGCTCGTCCCAGATCGTCCGCGCTGCCGAGAAGGCGTGCTCCGCTGCGTCGAGATTGCCGACAAAGAGCTGGGAGTTTCCCAGGTTGAGCTGGGCCAGGCTGATCAAATTGGGGTCGTCGAGCTCCTGGGCTTGGGTGAGCGATTCGCGAAAGATCTCGAGCGCAGCGGCGCTCTTGCCCTTGAGCCCGAGCATGCATCCCAGATTGGTCAAGAGAAGGTTGATGCCGTCCGCGGAACCGACTTGTCGATGCAGCGCCAGCGCGCGTTCGAACAGCGCCTCGGCCTGATCGAGGTCGCCGAGCCGATAGTGGATGCTGCCCAGGTCGTTCAGGCTGCCAGCTTCGCCACGGACGCTGCCGATCTCGCGCTGGATCAGCAACACCCGCGCCAGCGTTGCCTTGGAGCCTTCGAGGTTGCCACGCTCGGCCTCGATCATCGACAAGATCTGAAGTGCGACGGCCTCGCCGCGACGTTTCCCGATCTCGACGAAGACCTCGAGTGACGCTTGGGCGAGCGCCTCGGCACGCGCGAACTGGCCCCGCGTCGCGAGCCATCGGGCCAGATCTGTTCGCGCCCAACTCGCGCTGCCGCGATCACCGGCCCGGGAGAATTCATCGATCGAAGCACGAATGGCTTCGACGGTCTCCTCGAAGCGCCCGAGTGCGTGGAGAGATTGCGCCTGAATCTGGCGCGCGCGGGCGACGACCAAAACAGCGGCGATGGCCTTGGCTGAGTCGATCGCGCGCTCGGACGCGGCGAGGGTCTCCGGATGGTCACCGAGGTGCGCATGGCAACGCGCAGCCATCAGATCCAGCCGTGGGTCGCTCGCCGCGATACTGCCCAACTCTTGGACTTGATCCAAGGTCGCGAGTGCTTGGAGCGGCCGTCCACCGGCAAGCTGAACGCTGGCCAGCTGGTATCCGTATTCGATGTTGGCGGGCGAGAACACCCACAGGGCGCGATACACGGCGATTGCGTCGTCCCATCGGGAGGACGCTTGCAGGAAGCCGCCCTCGACCCACAGGCGTAGCTCGCGTGGCAGCTCGGCCGACCGCTGCTGTGCACGCTCGGCTGCCTGCAGGGCGCGGGCGTCGTAGCCGAGTGCGGACCATGCCTCGGACAGTGCGAGATAGGGCAATGGCTGGTCGGGCTCTTCCGCGATTGCCTCCTCGAGCAGCTCACGCGCGCGGTCGGCGCGGAAGTGACGAAGCTCGTGAAGACCACGAAAGTAGAGGCGCGCGGAGGATGCCCGGTGGGGCAGGTTGCGGCGCAAGCCGTCGGCGTCGTCGGAAAAGCTGCTGGGCATTCCCATTCGCTCACGGAGGCGGATGCCCAGGAGAGTCACGAGCTCGAAGAGGTCGCTGCTCGGCCCGCGCTCGACCATGCTCGAGGCTGCTTCGGCCGTGTCCGTGCCCTCGATCCACAGATCGATCCGGAGCTGCTCGGTACCGTCTTTGTCTTCGAGGGCGAGGTAGGACCCGAAGACGATACGCTCGGCGCCGAGCACGTCGCGAAGCCGCTGCTTTGCCTCGACGGATTGGGTCTCGATGTTGTCGATGGAGAGCGCACGCTTGACCCGCGCGATGGCCTCGCCCGGGACCAGCCTGAGCTCAGGAGAGAGTGCCAGCTCGGAGGTCAACATCTCGCTGAGCGCTTCGGACAACCAGTCGTGTTGAGGCTCGCCAGAGAGGTTCCGGAAGCCGAGCACAGCCGTCGATCCCCGCTGCGACGCTTGCGTCACCCGATTGGGCTCGGCAGCGGCCCAGGTCGGCGCACCGGCGCGTTGGCCGTTGGAGAGAAAGAACACGGCGCACGCGATGACCGCGAGGACGCCGAAAGAAGCCATCGCGTGTCGGTGCTGGCGTGGTGTGGACGCGCGTGGGGGTACGGGCGCGGGAGGCGGCACGTTCTCGACCGGGGTGCCCGGTGCTGGCTGCGATGGAGACGTTTCGCCGATGGTCACCGGTGCGACCACCCGGTAGCCGCGACGCGGAATGGTCGCGATGTACGTAGGGTTCTGAGCACGATCGCCCAAGACCGCACGCAGCTCGGAGACGCATCGTGGCAGGGCACCGTCCTCGACCGCCGCGCCGTGCCAGACCTCGGCGAAGAGGCGCTTCTTGGTCACGACATCGTCGGCGTGGCAAGCAAGAAATACCAGCAGCTCCATCTGCCGTGGTCGGAGGTGTGCACGTTCCTCGTCGCGGACGAGCAGGCCGTCTTCAGGTTGGACCCACCAGTCGCCCAGGTGAAAGCCTCGGTCGAGGAACTCCTGCAACCGGGGGGTGGGGAGTGAGATCGCTCCGTCCTGGACAGGTGCTTCGACCATCTGCCCTCCAGGTTGGCCCACGGCGGGCACGCGATTGGGTTCAGCGCGCTCCGCCACCAGGCGACGGAAGCGCGAAGCTCGAACAGCAGCAGGGAAGTCGGGCCGTAGCGGGCCCAGCACGATAGCGACTTCGCTATACGTGCGTTCGGAATGGGAAACTGCGTCGGCGCGTCATGAGAAGCGCCGAACCAACAAAGACCTAGGAATGAATCGCCCCAATGGAGAGGACGACGTTGAAAGCAAACTCGACTGAGATGATGCTATGCCGCCTCAGCCCAGGATGCAAGGCGCAGCGGGCTCAAATGATGGTCGGAAGCCGGCTGACAGCCGGCCGGCATAGGGAGGCGAGACGTATCAGCGAAGGGCTGAGCGGTTGCTCAGGATGGAATGCGGTAGCGCAAGATCAGGTAGCGTTTGACTCGAGCGAATTCGTCTGCATCGAGTAGCTCGTCGAGCTCGCTCAGCTTGCGGTCGAGGGTGCGGCCGAAGACGCGCTTGGCGAGAGCCAGCAACCAGGGGCGCCGACTGCTGATCCATTCCTCGAACACGTGGCCGCTCGATCGGATGTATCGGTCGACCCATTGCTTACCGAGCACCAGAGTCGGCAACGAAGCCTCGGTGATGTCTTCGCGATGATCGAGCGCAAGACCCGCTTGCTCGGCCTGGCTGAGGAAGGCGTCGAGCGGGTGCCCGCTGCGTGACATGGGACTGCCGTCTTGTTCGACCACAAAGTAATCGGCCATGACCAGGCACCCGCTTGGTGCGGCACGCTGGATTGCCGGGAAGAGCTTGGGCAGCCAAACGTACTGTGCCGACTCGCTCATCATGACGACGTCGTAGGGGCGTTCGGGGTAGAAGTCCTGGAAGGCCCCCAGATGGAACGGTCTGCCGACGCGTTCGGCGTAGAAGCGCTGCTGCTTTGGGTCGGGGGAGAGGCCTTCGACCTCGAACCCTCTGTCTTTAAGCTTACGGCTGAAGGCACCGGTACCGCAGCCGACATCGAGCACGCGGGTGGCGCCTTCCGGTATCAGCGCGATGAGGCGCTCCAGGTAACGCTCCTGGGCTTGCTCGAGACCGGCGCGGCCCAGGGGTTCTCCTTCCCACAGGCCGTAGTGAAGATGCTCGAGGCCGACCACGTCGGACAACGTGGCCAGCATCAGGTTGACTTTGATTCGACGGGGCGCGGATCGTCCCTCTGGGGGACGAAACAACGACCCTCCCGCCGCGGGCGGAGGCGTGGCGCTCATGGAGCTCGTCGTCCGTCCGGAATCAGGCCGGCGCCGACACGGCTTCGATGTCGATGGCTTGCATGCCTTCGCTGCGCTCCGACGGCGCCAGCTCGAACTCGAAGACGTAGTTCCGGCTCGGCAACGACGACGGACGAATGCTCTGGGGGAGCTGCGCCACCGGGAAGAACGCGGTGTCGTAAGGCGAGTCAGGATGGCGTGCGTCGGTAATCCACAGGCCAGGCTGGATCGACTTCAGGAACCGCATATAGCCGAAACCACGTTCCGGTTCGTACCAGTAGCACTGGCCCCGAACGCGGGAGCCAGGCTCGCCCCAGTTCTGACGCTTGGGCTGACGGTTGTCGATCGGCACCATGCTCGGCACCATGAAACCAGAGATGTAGAAGTCCGCCTCTTGGCGCAGCTCGAGCGCGGCATTGTCCAGGCCGACAACCTCGGCGCGGCAGCCGCGACTCTGGATTGCCTGCACCAGGCGAACCAGGTCGCCGTCGCCGCTGGCAATGACGATCCGATCGAGGTGCTCGGAGGCCAGCAGCGCGTCGATGGCGAGATCGATCTGGGCGCCTGTGCCTCCTTGCATGCTCGGTGAGTGCGGTTCTTCTTCGGTCGAACGAACCTCTTTCAGAACGACCTTGAAGCCGTAGTCACGGAGCTTGGCATGGAAGTTGGTGGCGCCTTCGCGATAGACCGGGTCGCGTTGGGCGCGATCAACGTCGAAGGTGACGTAGGCATTGAGGCGCGAAGGCTCGGCATGGTCACGACAGGCGAATTCTCGCAGGACATCGTATTGAAGTCGCTGACCGCCGGTGTGATACATGTTCGGCACGTCAGCGAATACGCCAACTTTTACATGGTTTCCCGATACAGCCAAGACGGATACCTCCTAGTTATTCGCATCGGCTGCTTGCCATCGGCCTTGCTTGCGCCGCCAGCGATCCGGCTCTCGACATAGCGAGCCGGCGCAGCCCTCCTGGACACTTACGATCGCTTGAACGCAAAGTTGGCGTAGGCCAGCTCGGCAGTTCGGAACCAACGGTGAGCTTCTGTGCGTGCCTTGCTCCACGCTTCAAATACCTTTCGGTAGGCCGGATCGGCGCTGGCCTGTTCCTGAAGCATGCCCTGGGTCGCGTCAGCAGCAGCGCTGAGAAGATCGTCAGAAAAGGGCCGTATTTCGGTTCCCGCCTCGACCAGCCGCGCGAGAGCCGCCGGATTCCGCTGATCGTATCGTGCTTGCATGGCCCTTGCCGAAGAACGTGCCGCTTCGGAGAACATCGCCCGATAGCTTGATGAGAGCTGGTCCCAGGCCTTGCGCCCAACCATGTAGGTCAGGGAAGGGCCAGGCTCCCACCACCCGGGGTAGTAGTAGTGACGGGCAATCTTGTGCAGGCCGAGCTTTTCGTCGTCATACGGGCCAACCCACTCGGTCGCGTCGATCGTTCCGCGCTCGAGTGCCTGGAAGATATCGCCGCCCGCGATGAGCTGAACGGTCACTCCGAGACGGTTCATCACCTCGCCACCGAGACCCGGGATCCGCATCTTCAGGCCTTGAAGGTCCTGAGCGCTGTCGACGGGGTTCTTGAACCAGCCGCCCATCTGGGCGCCGGTGTTGCCGGCCGGGTGGTTGACGATTCCGAAGTCGGTGAATAGCTCCTGCATCAGCTCGATGCCACCGCCTTCCTCCAGCCAGGCCGTCTGCTGTCGCGACGTCAGACCGAATGGTACGCAGGCGTCGAAGGCCAGAGCGGGATTCTTGCCGGTGTAGTAATAGCTGGCACTATGCCCGACCTGAACCGTTCCTTGTTCGACCGCGTCCATCACCTGGAACGCCGGGACCAACTCGCCGGCCGGATAGACGCGCAAGGTGAAGCGGCCATCGGAGAGCTCGGCCAACCGCTCGGCCATCAGCTCGGCGGCGCCGAAGATGGTGTCGAGGCTGCGCGGGAAGCTCGATGCCAGACGCCAGGTGACACGCTCTGCGGTGTGGACGGCGGCAGACGAATCGTCGGACGGTGCAGCGCAGCCGGCCACTGCTGTGGCGGCGGACACGCCGATCCCCGTCTTGAGGAAGGTTCTACGGTCGATGTTGGTCATGAGTGTGGTTGGCCCCGTCCGGGGCTCGGATTTGCATCGAATGTCAGCCGGAGGGAGGAGCGTCTTCAGAGGCTGCCCGCTGGTCGAGGCGCTGGATCACCGAGCGTTGATCGTTGTAGCGCGCCCTCACGGCGAAGTAGATGCTCGGTGCCATGCCCAACTCGTCAGCAATCTGCTGCAGCTGTTGCTCTTCGTCGGCGGTGATGGACCCATCCGCGGCGGACACGGCAAAGAGACAGTGCATGAGCTCCTGACGTTGCGCATCGTCCGCCCGCTGGGCGAACTCGCGGGTGACCAGGTAGTTCTCCGTGCCGCCGAACAAGCGGTTCTGGCTCTTGGCGATCTCGACCACCAGAACAGCCTGCTCACGAGGCAGGCCGCCACGCTCCATCACCAGTTCCTCCATAACCGCGATTTCTTCGTCGCGAATGTCGAGGTCGGCCTGTGCCACACGACCGAGGATGTAGGCGAAGGAGGCGACATGGCGTGCGCGGTCCTCGGGTAGGGACTCCAGCCGGGCTACGATCTTGCGGACCGTCGCGGTATCGGCTTTACCTTCTCGCCCGGCATCGTCGCCACCGAGACCAAGGAAAGACAGCAACGAGCGCAAGGGGGTTATTCTCCGATCGGCGCCAAGATCATCGTCATCTGGCGACCCTCGAGTCGTGACCGATGCTCGACTTCGGCCTTGCCGACTGTCATCTCGGTGACCTTGTCGAGGATCTGCACACCGAGCTCGGGTCGGCGAAGCTGGCGATAGCGGAAGAACACCGTGACCTTGACCTTCTTCCCTTTGCTCAGGAAGCGCAGGGCACGGTTGACCTTGATGCCGAAGTCGTGATCGTCGATGGTCGGACGAAATTTGACTTCCTTGATCTCGATCGTATGTGTCTTCTTGCGGGACTCGCGAGCCTTCTTGTCCTGCTCGAATTTGACCTTGCCGTAGTCCATGATCTTGACCACGGGCGGATCAGCTGCGGCGCTGACCTCGACCAGGTCGAGGGAAAGGTCCTGTGCGCGCTGACGCGCGTCTTCAATCGCTACGATGCCCAGCTGCTCACCTTCGGCGCCAATCAGGCGCACCGGGCTCTTGCGAATCTGGTGGTTCATACGCGGCCCAGTTGGGCGGCGCTGCATCGACATTGGGCGCGGCCTACGAATAGCCCACCTCCTGTGCGCACCAAGCGCACGGTCGTTGGTTCGGAATCATCGGCTCATGACTGGGCCGACAGGTGCAAGCGACGCTCGGCAGCAGAGGAGCTGCTGAGCCGAGGGAACAAGACAATGCTTCGTCTCCCGAAGGACACGAGACTTATGAGGCGGGGGTGAAAGCAATGTGCGGTGGATCTCACGAGGATTGAAAAGCCTGGCGGCTGCTTCGATGATAGCAGACCCGGTACGGTTTCGTGGACCGTTTTGACGATTCAGGGTCGAAGGTGGCGTTCAAAGAGGGCAAAAATTCGTCGATACTCGTCTAGCCAGCTGTAGGGCTGCACGAATCCGTGAGGCTCGATCGGGTAGAAGGCCGTCTCGAACTGCGTCTTTTCGAGCTCGATCAGACGCTGGACAAGTCGGACGGTGTCTTGGAAGAGAACATTGTCATCCTCCATGCCGGCGCAGATCAGGAGCGGTTTCTCGAGACCCTCCGCGAACTCGATCGGCGAGCTGCGCGCATAGGCCTCGGGGTCGACTTGCGGCGTGTTGAGGATGTTCGAGGTATAAGGATGGTTGTAGTGCGCCCAGTCGGTTACCGGTCGGAGCGCCGCGCCCGCTGCAAAGAGCTCGGGCTCGCGAAACATGGCCATGAACGTGAGGAATCCGCCGTAGGACCCGCCGTAGACGCCAACCCGGTTGGGGTCGACACCATGCTCTCGGGCCAGGTAGGCCACCCCGTCAGCCAGATCCTCGACCTCAGGATGCCCCATTCTGCGGTAGATCGCGGTGCGCCAGTCGCGGCCGTATCCCCGTGAGCCGCGGTAGTCCATGTCGAGAACGACGTAGCCGGCGCGGTTGAGCAGGCTGTGGAACATGAACTCGCGGAAATAGCCCGACCAGCCGGCGTGGCTGTTCTGGAGGTAGCCTGCACCGTGAATGAAGATGACAGCCGGCCGCCCGACATCGGTTTCGGCGATGTCTTTGGCGTCGCGATCGTCCTGTGGCCGATAGAGGCGTGACCAGATGGGGCGCTCGATGTGGCTGGACGGCACGCCGACGATTTCTGGCGCGGTCCAATCGATCGACTGGAAAGCCTCACTCACGGTCTGGGTGATGGGTCGCGCTTCGGCGTTGGGCTCGGCCGCCTGGAGGTAGAGCTCGGGTGGGCGGGTCGTGGTGGAGTGGGTGATCAGGAGGTGTCGCCCATCCGGAGATAGCTCGGAACGCGTCAGTCCTCCGAGGTGCGTCATGCGCTCGATCGTCGCGGCGCGATCTGGCGCTTGCGGAACGGCCACACGGTAGGTGTCGTAGTGCCCAGGATGCTCGACGTTGGCCGTGAAATAGAACCAGGCTTCGGTACGGTCGAGGGCGATATCGCTCGTGACGTAGTCGCCGTCGGTCAAGCGCCGGCTGGTTCCTCTGTCCAGGTCATAGAGGAAGAGCTGGCTCCAGCCGGTCTCCTCGGACAGAAACCAGAGCCGGCGTCCGTCGCGCAGCCAGCCGAGCTCGTTGAACGACCAGTTGATCCATCCGTCGGGGTTCGAGAGGTGGTGGATCGGCTCGAGGGCGGGAGCGGCTTCCGACTCGTGCGGATGCTCGACGATGGCAAGCCAGCGGTCTTTGTTGTCATAGGAATGTGCCTGAACCACGGCACGACGCCCGTCTGGGGAGAAGCGCACGATCTCGATCTCGACGGGGCGCGGGCCTGAATCATCGGCGTCCATCTTCGCGCCCGCCGCTTCCTTCTCGTCCATCGCCGGCTTCGCGTCCCCGTCGGTACCCGCTGCGGCGGCTTCGCGCTCGCGTGCTGCGGTGCGCAGGTCGGCCAACGGGTCGACCTCGATCGACGGCAGCACTGCCAGATCGATCTCGTGCTGGCTGCCGTCCGTGAGGTCGACGAGCAGGAGCGCGTGACGCGTGGCCGGGGCTTCACCCACTTTGTCGCGCACGTCTTGCACGCTCACATAGCCATCGGCGGTCACGTAGCTCGGCATCTGATCGGCGCGAGTTTCCTGGCGCTCTTCCTTCTCGGTCACCAGAATCATCCAGTCGCCGGACGGCGACAAGGCTTGCTCGACGATCTCGATGCCTTTGCCCAGGAAGATGGCGGGCGCGACGCGGGTAGGGTCGGCTTCGCGCAGGGCGCGTTGATGGGCGCGTCGCGTTTCGCGTTCCTCTTCTTGGTGCTGCACGATGTCGAACAAGCGGAGCTGTTGACGCGATAGATAGTCGTCGGCCGGCTCCTCGTCCGCGGGATCGTCTTCTGCCCGCAAGTCGGCCGGTTGCTCCTCGAGGCCGCTCTCGAGGTGACGGACTCGCAGCTCGCTGCCGCGCGCGAAGACGATCCGCTTGCCGTCGGCCAGGAAGCGCGGGCGTCGTTCGACGTCGGTGGTCTTGGTGAGCTGGCGCGTGGCGCCGGTCAGCAGGTCGCGAAGAAAGATGTCGCCGTGCAGGGTGTACACCTTGTGGCGAAGGTTCGGCGAGAGGTCGCCGCGGGCGTCGTCGACCGCGCCGAGCTCGGAGGCCGGCACCCGCTCGGGCTCCGAACCGGTGCGTTCCATACGCCAGAGGTCGATCGTCGAGGCGCCTTGGCGCTTGCGACGAAAGTAGATGGTGGTGCTGTCTTCGGACCAATACGGGCTTTGCGGGCCGTTGCCGATCCAGTCGGGATCCGCCATGATGCGCTCCATCGTGAGCGCGTGCGAAGCCGGACTCGGCGCGTCAGACGCGGAGACAGCTTCCTGGGCTTCGACCTGTCGAGCTCCCGATACGGTGAGCCCCAGACAGGCAAAGAAAACGAACGTCGTGCCTGCGGTAGCAGCGCGTCGGATGGAAACGAAAGAGCATGCTCGGCTGATCATGGGCTGGAGCGTATCGAACAACGGGGAGTGAGGAAATGTCCTCGTCGACCCGATTGAGAGGTTGTCGTGATGAGTGAAATCCCGGTTCTGCGTACGGAAGAAGATGTCGATGCCGTTTTCGCGCGAGAGGACGAACGGTCTTACTTTCTTTTCAAGCACAGCCTGACCTGCCCGATCTCGATGCGTGCGCACCATCGGTTCGTCCAATTCATCGAGCAAGGGCCTGATGCGGATTGCGGCTTGATCGAGATCCAGAACAGCCGTGCGTTGTCGACGGGCGTGGCCACACGGACCCAGGTTCGACACGAATCACCGCAAGCGCTCCTCATTCGGGACGGCAAGGTGGTGTGGCATGCCAGTCATGGCGCGATTCGGGAGGAAGCGCTCCAGGAGGCTCTCGACCAGGCGTGCAAATCGGTTTGATCGAATGCGCGACAGGCTTGGCAAGGGGCCGGCGTGGGCAGGGTGCCTGGCTGGCTCCGGTATTTTGTCTGGGTCAGACGAGACTCAGGGAACCAAGCCGTACGGCTCGAGGTGCGCGGCCACGACACTGAGCTGATGCTCGGCGCGCTCGAGCAGGCGATCGGCGCGCCGAAAGTTACCCTGGAGGCACGCGGCGGCCATGCGCTGAAGATTGACGACCCCGAGGCGAAGCGGTCGGTCCAGGCTGGTGTTGGGGCCGGGGAAGACCGACTTGTCTTCGAGCAGGGCAACGGTGGCGTCGACCAGGCTCGAGCACGCGGAGCGGATCGAATCGCGATCTCCGCCACCCCGCGCGGTCAGATACTGTCCCAATGATTGTTTGCTGCCGACCGCGGCGGTCTGGTACCGCTCGTACCAGGCCCCGAGACGGTTCTCGAAGGCGGGCGCCTGGGCCGGACGCTCGGGCCGCGCGAGGTAGTTGAGCATCTCACCTTCGGCCTCGACACCGGTCAATTGCAGGGGCTCGAGGTAGGGGCCGATAGCGCGGTCGAGCACAGCGTCATCCAAGCGCACGAGCTGCGCCAGGCTGCGTGCTTCGGCGTCGATCCGCAACAGCGTGTCGGTCACCTTGTCGACGAATTCGGAAAGGGGGCCGGTGGGGTAGGCCACCTGATCACAGAGGTCGACCTGCAACTCGAGAAGCTGGGCCAGCGCGGTGGTCGAATCGCTGTCGAGCATCTCGGCGGCCTGCGGCAGAAAGGTCCGCGCGACATCCGACGCGGTCCGCGCTTCCGTCAGCTCCGCGAGCCAATCGCGAAGAATCCGCTCGCGCACGGTCTTCTGATTCACCGAGTCGTGGTCGCTGCGATCGGTCGGGAGCGAGCGCCAGTAGGAGAGGATCTTGCCCGCCAGCCGGTCACAGCGCTCGCGGTTGTAGCGCAGCAAAGCGACGCTGGCGTTGACCCACTGTCCTTCGCCAGGTGGCGGCACCTGAATCGGGGCCGCGGTCAGCTGGCTGGCCAGCAAGCTCATGAAGAGCAGCCCGAATGCCACCGAGACCGTGGCGATCCGGGTACGCTTTCGGGGACAATGGTCAAAGGCGCTCACAGTTCGCCATTATACGCCTGCTCGGTGACTGCGGGCTGTCGCGAAGACGTAATGACTCAGATCTCGATGAGCACGCCCCCCAGCGCCTTGGTCAATCGCTTCGAACGCCTGGCTGCCGAACGTGGCGAGACCCTCGCCGTCTGGTCGCGCCACGAGAAGAAGCGCCTTTCCTTTGCCGCCCTCGCACAGCGTTCGCATGAACTGGGACGCGCCCTGGAGGGCTTCTTGGCCGAGCTGTCGTGCGCTCTTCCGAGCCCGTCGGCTAGCGACGGCACCTGTTTCGCCGGACGCTGCCCGGTGGGATTGGCGGTCGGCAATCGGATCGACTTTATGGCTGCCTTCCTCGCCCTGCGGCGCGATGCCTGGCCGGTCGTGCTCATGGACAGCGCAGCGGATCCCGCAACGACGCACAGCTTGTGCCGACAGCTCGGGTTGGCGGCCTACGTTGCGCCCCAATCGAGCCGACCGGCCAGCAGCGAGCCGACCGTGGCAGAGGGTGGCGAGGCAAGCCCTTCCAGCGCGGACTCGTCCTTCCTGGTTCAGTCCCTTGCGGGCACGGATCTGGTCTGGGTGCGGCAGCGGCACGCCGAGCCCATTTCGTGGCCAGGCGGTGTGGAGGTCGTCAAGCTGACGTCCGGCTCGACCGGCGCAGTCCGCGCGGTCTGTTTCGATGAGCGGGCCCTGCTCGTTGGCGTCCAGCAGATCGCCGGAGGCATGGGCATTCGCGCAGGGGATCGCGTGCTGATCGCCATCCCGCTCAGTCATTCCTATGGCTTCGACAATGGCCCGTTGTCTTTGTTTGCCCTGGGCACACCCTTGGTGCTCGAGTCGAGCTTCTACCCCCGCCAGCTGGTGGCCACGCTGGCGGCGACCCAGGCGACCGTCCTTCCCTTGGTGCCCCCCTTGGTGCGTGCCATGGCCGCGATTTCTTGGCCGCAAGATCTGGGGTTGCGGTTGGTGATCAGCGCCGGCGGGCATCTCGCGACCGAGGATGCCGCGGCCTTTCTCGCTGCTTCGGGTCGTCCGGTTCACAACTTCTATGGCTCGACGGAGACTGGTGGGATCGCCTTCGAGCGCGCTCCCAACGACCCATCGGCAACGGGTGCGGTGGGGCATCCACTGCCCGGTGTCGAGGTGGCTTTCGATGGCGATCGCAGCGTGCGGATCCGATCCGCGGCCAACCGGTTGGGCTTCGGAGGGGAGACAACGCCCGTCTCGGCGTGGGTGCGACCGGGCGATCTCGGAACCCTGCGGGCCGACGGTCGCCTCGTTCTCGTCGGGCGAAGTGCCTCGATGCTGGACGTCGGCGGCCGATCATTGTCGACGGTCTCGGTCGAGGATGCCTTGCGGGCGCTCGCGGGGGTGCGGGACGCGGCGGTGGTCGGGCTCCCTGCGCCCGGGCGAGGGCACCGGCTGGTGGCGTTTCTGGTCGCTGATCCCGATCCCGTCGACCTGAAGCCACTGCCGCCGAGCATGCGTCCACGGGCCGTCCATCGGGTCGATGCCTTGCCGTACAGCGGCCGCGGCAAGCTCGATCGTGCGACCCTTGCCACCTGGGCCCGAACGGCGGAGGAAAGACCATGACTGCGGTGTGGGTGACCGGGCTGGGCGCGGTCAGCGCCTGCGGATGGGGTGTCGACCGGCTCGGAGAGCAGCTGGCACGCGGCACCAGCGCGATCGACCCTTGTGATCGCTTCGACGTTTCGCGGCATCGCACGAGCCTTGCCGGGCAGGTTCCGGCGCGTGACCACGCCATCGAAAGCGGCGCGAGCACGCGAGACCAGCCCAGCTGGTCGGACCGATTCGCGGTGGCAGCAGCGCGCGAGGCCTTCGCCCAAGCTGGTTTGTCGGACGCCGCGAAGCATCCTGGGAAGCCGTTCGAGACTGGCGGGCCGCGCATCGGTCTCTACTTCGCCAGCTCCACGGGCGGCATGTTCGAAGCCGAGCGCTTTTTCGCGGCCCGCCAAGGACAGCTCGAGCCCGCTACAAGGCCGCGCCTTCGCTCTTTGGCCAGTCAAGAAACCAGTGGGCCCGCGGAAGCCGTGGCGCGGGCCTGCGGCATTCGGGGGCCGGTCGAGACCGTTTCATCGGCCTGCGCGTCGGGCGGGTTGGCGATCGGCATGGCGCTCGATGCGCTGCGCGCGGACGAAGTCGACATCGCCATCGCGGGGGGAGCCGACGCGCTCTGCGAGCTGACCTATGCTGGTTTCAACGCCTTGCGCGCGGTCGATCCGGCACGCTGCCGGCCCTTCCGTGCGGACCGCGCTGGCATGTCGTTGGGGGAAGGCGCTGCCGCGCTGGTGCTCGAGCAGCCTGAGCAGGCCCGCGCCCGGGGTGCGGTTCGACTGGCCTCGCTTCGCGGTGCCGGCAGCTCCTGTGATGCCAGCCACATGACCGCGCCGCAGCCCGGTGGCGAAGGGCCGGCACGCGCCCTCGATGCCGCGCTTGCCGATGCTGGGGTCATGCCTGCCGAGATCGCCTTCGTGAATGCGCATGGCACCGGCACCCCTCGCAATGATGCGGCCGAGGCGAAGGCGCTGACCCGTGCGCTGGGCGATCGTGCGGCGACCGTGCCGATCACCGCGACCAAGGCCGTCGTTGGCCACCTCCTCGGCTGTGCCGGCGCGCTCGAAGCCGTTGCGACCGTGCTGGCGCTCGATGCCGGGGTCGTGCCACCGACCTCGGGCGATGGCGCGGTCGACGAAGCCCTCGATGTCTCACTCGTGCAGGGCAGTGGATGCCCGTTCGACGGATCCTGCGCGATCTCGCTATCGCTTGCCTTTGGCGGCGCCAACGTCGCCCTCGTCTTCGAGCGTGCGGGTGCGGGACGATGAGTCGCAGCGGATTTCAACCGAGCAGCGCCGAGTGGCCGGTGATCACCGGCCTGGGGGCGGTCTCGAGCTTTGGTTGCGGTCGCGAGGCCCTGGCTGCCGGTCTTGCCGCAGGAGAGCCACGGCTCACCGAGGTCGTCCGCCGCGCGAATTTCCACCGCTCCCGGGGAAGTCGTCTGGCCTGCCTGGCAGACACCTCGTCCGTGTCCGATTGGGTGTCGTCACGCGAAGCGCGACGGGCCAGTGAGCCTTCTCGGCTGACCCTCGCCGCCGCCCGCATGGCGCTCGCTGACGCGTCATGCGAGACGAATGGTTCGGCGGTAGGGAACGCTGGGGCGGCCGGCAGGCGATTGGTCGATCCGCGCCTGGCCGTGGTGATGGCGACGACCTTTGGGCCGCCCGGCATCACCGAGGAGCTGCTCGAAGCCATCTTTTCGCGCGGCCCGGCGGCTGCCTCTCCTTTCGCGTTTCCCGAGTCGGTGGCCAACGCGCCGGCCGCCCAGGTGGCCATCGCGATCGGCGCGGGTGGTCCGAATCTCACCATCACCCAGCGCAACGCGGGTCCGCTGTTGGCCCTGGCGCGCGCCCAACGCTTGCTGCGCAGCGGACAGGCGGACCGTGTCCTGGTCGGCGCGTTCGACGAGGCCAACCCCTTGCTCCACGCCGTGTTGGACCGCTTCCGCGCACTGGCTACGGCGCGCCCAGATCTCCATGAGCGGGCGCGGCCCTTCGCTCGGTGTCGCAATGGTTTCGTGCTGGGGGAGGGCGCGACGGTGGCGCTGCTCGAACGGCCCGAGGCGGCGTTGGCGCGCGGTGCGCGGGTGCTCGCGCGTCTCGGGCCTTCGGTCGCTGCGTTCGACCCCAGTGCCTGCGCGCACACCTGGGGACACGACAGTGACGCTCTGGCCGCGACGTTGGTCTCTGGTTTGGCCCACGCTGGTTTGGCCCTCGCTGGCCCGAGCCGCGCGGATCTCGATGGTCAGGCCATCGAGGGTGTGGTCTCCGGGGCGAGTGGCGCCCGCCAGGGCGACCGGCGGGAGGCCGATGTCCTGGCGGCCGTGAAAGAGCGTATGGGGGGCGCGGGCTGGTCGATGCTGGCGGTGCCCAAGGCCGTGGTCGGAGAGCACGGTGGTGGTTTCCTCGCTGCGACCATCCTCGCCGCGGCAGGCTGCGCCATGCCTTCGGCTGACATCGGGCCAGATGATGAGCTCGGCCTTCGTGCGCTGATCCATGAGGCACCCGTGTCGCAATCCCAAGCCGCCAGGCGACCGTGTCCGAGCAAGGCTGGTCGCATCCTGGCGACCGCCCTGGCTCCAGGTGGTGCGGCTGCCTGGCAGGTGCTCGCGGGGCCTTCCTGACGCCGATCCGGTAGAACTCCGGCTCGCCTGGCCCGTAGGATGGGAGATCGGCGGCCCCGAGGGGATACCATGGGCGCCGAGACGGATTCCGATGCGCCTACGCTTTCAAACGACGACACTGCTCATTGCCTTTGGCCTTCTGGCGCTGGGCGTGGCTGGCCTGTCGATCGGCGACATGCTCTTGCCGCGCCCGTACGATGGTGTCGTTCTCGGCGAGTCGAGCGAGCGCTTGGTGGTTCGCGAGGTGATTCCGGGAAGCGGCGCCGATCAAGCCGGCTTGAAGCCGGGCGACGTGATTCTGGGCATGGCCCGGGAGCTGGTGAAGGACAAGCGGCACGCGGCGGCCGTGCTCAACCAGCGGTTCATCGGCGAGGAAGTTCCCTACTGGATCGAGTCGGGTGACGAGCGGGACGAAGTTCCCGTTCGCCTCGATCGGCGCCGGGTGGCGGACGGCAGCTATCTCTACGCCTGCCTCCTCGGTCTGAGCTTCTTCTTCATCGGGCTCTTCGTGCTCGTAAGGCAGCCCACCTTGCGTGCCAGCCAGGTGTTCTTCCTGCTCTGCGGCCTCTTTCTGCTGTTCCTGGTCTGTCGACTGCGACCACCGTCCTACGCCGGCATCGACACCTGGGTGTTGGGCATCGGCACCGTCGCTTTCTTGCTGTTGCCGGCAGCATTTCTGCACTTCTCCCTGATTTTTCCCCGCCCGGCGCTGATGCGCTCTTGGGAGCGCGGCAGCCTGGACTTCCTGGTGCGGCTGTGGCGAATCGCCTGGCCGGCGATTTACTTGATCCCGCCAATGGTCTTTCTGCTCGCCCGCGGTGGCCGCAAGATCAGTGGCCTACCGGTCGCCAGCTGGTGGCTGCTGGCCGCTTATCTGATCGTCGGGCTGGCGGCCCTGGGAGCCAATTCGCGGCGC
>CALFAM010000102.1 GCA_937948815.1 uncultured bacterium | reverse complement strand
GCCCTCATGGTGAGTCAGACACAGTGTGTGCACGCCGCAGGTCACCGATTTCACCCGCCCTTCCGCGAGCTCATCGAGATCCAGTGCCTTCCGCCAAACGAGCTTCTTGCCGGCAAGCGGGCTCGAGTCAGTCATCCGTTTCTCCCTGTCTAGCGCCGGAGGCCTCGCTTCGGCGATCGTCTATGTGGTCGTACCGCGCACAGCCTTTTTGTGCTCTCGTACGCTCCTGATTTGCCGCTCTGATACCAGTCGTTACTACCATCTTTCTTTCCGGCGCGTGTCGTGGCGAGACCGGCCGGCTCAGGTCGGCGCAACGCGCGGCGATGCCGACGCCAGGTGCTACCATGGCGCCGCGATGCCCATTCAACGAGCCGCAGACGCGGCCCCGAGCTCCGCGCGTGCGTCCGACACGCGCGACGCGTCGGTCTCCGGCCATTTGAACGCTTCGATGGCAGCCTACCAGGCCGGAAACATCGATGCTTTCGAGGTCGTCTACCACCATCTCAGGCCCAAGCTTCGGCGTTACCTCGGTTCTTTGACCTTGAACGCCACGCTCGCAGACGATCTTCTGCAAGAAACATTTCTTCAGATGCATCGTTCTCGCCACACCTACCTTCCGGGCCGACCGGTCGAGCCCTGGGCATTCGGCATCGCCCGCCACGTCTTCTTGATGGATCGCCGCAGCGGCATTCGGCGCAAACGTGATCAGCACGATGCGATTCCCGACGAGATGCCCCTCCCCGAGCCTTTCAGCGACTCGACCGACCGCACCCATCTCCAGCGCGCGGTGGCAACCCTGCCCGAGGCATCACGGGAGCCCCTCTTGCTGCATCATGTGTGGGGCTTCAGCTTTCAAGAGGTAGGCGATCTCCTGGGCCTGCGAGCCGGAACCGCCAAGGTTCGAGCGCATCGCGCCATGCAACAGCTGCGCAGCCTGATCCGGGGTAAGGAATGAGCCCCGAGCAATCCTGGAAATCCCTACGCGATGACCTGGCTGCGGACCCCGCGCCGGTCAAGCCGCTTCGGCCCCTTCGTGCCCTGGCGCCATGGGGGCTGTTGATCGTCCTCGGGCTGCTGACTGTGTTGATCGCCACCGTCGGCCTGCGCGAAGATGCCGCCAGCCTCGGCCCGATCTGGCTCTGGTTGCCGTCCTTGATCGAGCTGGCCATGGCGGTCTGGCTCCTGGCCGCCGGCCTGGAAGAGACCACACCCGGACGCGGACTGAACAAGCGCATGGTGGCCGTAGGCGTTGGCACCGGTATCTTGACCCATTGCGCGGTCACGGTTCTGACGCAGCAGAAAGGAAGCGGACTGTCGACCGGGTCGATGGCCGCCGGCAAGCTCTTTTCTTGCTTCGGGGCGGAGCTCTTGCTCGCCATACCGATTCTGGTTGTCGCGGCCCTTATTCTTCGCCGTGGCCTGACCACCCGCCCCGCTCGCGCAGGCATCGCCGTGGGCATTGGGGCCGGCGTCTGCGCCGACGCATTGTGGCGCCTGATCTGCCCCTACGGCGATTTTCGACACGTTCTGAGCGCGCATTTGACCAGCATCATTTGCGTCCTGTTCCTCGGCTGGCTCGTGGGTTATGGCTGGGATCGATGGCGCCTGCGCAACTGGCGTAGGAAGGCGGCGCCGCCATCTTCTCCCTCCTCGTAACTGCCTCGGCCCGACCGGCACAGATTCGCTCGAGACCCGTGCCTGCCACGGAAGAGACCCGAAGATGGCTTCCTCGCGCGAGTGCCCCTAGCAGGAAGACGCAATGCTCTCGGCGCGCCGCCAAACCGAGAGCCTGACCGCCACCCATGACCGAGGAGAGAAATGATGCCCTGGAATGATGTCGGAACCCGACCACCCCGTGATCTGCAAAACGCCCGGCTCGCCTTGCACCACGCCTGTCAACTGCCGGCGATCGCGATTGCCAAGACTCTCATTCCGGCGCGCAGCGACGACAGCCATACCGCGCTCTCCTGGCGGCCCGATGCAGGCCAAGGGTATGCGGGCCAAGCAAATGCTGGCCAGTGGGTAACCGAGGAGCTTCCCAATTCCGACGGTCTGCGCGCCGGCTTGCATCCGACCCGCTTCACTTTGACCCTGGGCCGAGGCGAGGCCTTGGACGACCGCAACCTGCCACTCGCCGGAGCGACCCGCGAGCACGCCCTCGAATGGCTGCGTGAAGGAATCGCCGAAGAAGGACTCGACGCCAGTGCGGTTCATCTCGCACCGCACTATGACCTGCCGCCGCACCCGGTCGCCGACCAGGGGGCACCCTTCGATACCGATCTGGGACCGGACTTGGCCGAGCTCGCGACCTACTTCGCGAGTGCCCACACCGTCTTGACGGCGATCACGCTTCAGCATGGCAATCCAGGGCCGATCCTCACGTGGCCGCACCATTTCGACATTGGCGGCCTGCTGCCGGCCGGCCCACCGGAAGCCCGATTCGAGCGAACCGTAGGCATCGGTCTGTCCTCCGGCGATACCAGCTACGAGGAGCCCTATTTCTACGTCAACGTCTATCCTGCCCCTGCGGACGCCAAGCTGCCATCGCTCCCATTCGGCCACTGGCATACGGAGGGCTTTCTCGCGGCCGTCCTGACCGCCACCGAGCTACTCGACCTTCCTGGCGGCAAGGGCCAGCACGACCAGGTCACGCTCTTTCTCGACACCGCCATCGCCGCGGCGCGTGCGCTGCACGGCTGAGCCGCGACACCCTTCAGCCGTGCCGCTGCGCGAAGTCGGCCATGAAGTCGGCCAGCGCCTGGCACCCCTCGGCCGGGAAGGCGTTGTAGATCGATGCCCGCAGCCCGCCGACCGAGCGGTGCCCCTTGAGTCCGGCGAGCCCAGCGTCCGCCGCAGCGGCAACAAAGCGGGCGTCGATTTCGGCCGACGGTGAACGGAAGGTGACGTTCATCGGCGAACGCACACCGAGGCGCGCGTGGCAAGAGAAGAAGCCACCGCTGGCTTCGATCGCCTCGTACAGCAGCGCGGCCTTGTCGCGGTTGCGGGCCGCCATCTCGACCAGCCCTCCCTGCGCTTCGATCCACGCGAACACCAAGCCCATCACGTGAATCGCGAAGGTTGGCGGCGTGTTCATTCGCGACCCCTTGGCGTCGAGCTTGCGGTAGTCGAAGATCGGCGGCAGACCGTCTCGTGCACTGGCAAGAAAGTCTCGTCGCGCGATCACCAGAGTACAGCCGGCGGGTCCCAGGTTCTTCTGGGCACCGGCGAGGATCATGCCGTGTCCGTCGGTGACCAACGGACGGCTGAAGATGTCCGAGCTCGCGTCGCACACGAGTGGCGCGACGGAGGCTGGTGGCGAGGGAAAGTAGGTTCCGACAATGGTGTTGTTCGAGCAGTACCAGGTATACGCGGGATCGTCGCTGGCAGTGATCTCGTCGGCGTCAGGTGTGTGATCGTAGCGACTCGCCTTGCCCTCGAACGCCAGGTGCACGTCGCCATAGGCCTTCGCATGGGCAATCGCCTTGGTCGTCCAAGAGCCCGTGTCGAGATAGTCAGCCACCCGATTGGGGGCCAAGAAGCTCATCGGTACGGACGCGAACTGTTGGGTCGCGCCGCCTTGTAGGAAGAGCACGCACCAGTCGTCGCCCAAGGGCTCAGCGGCGCTCGACGACGTGCCGCCGCTTCCCGCGAGACGCCGACAGGAAGCTTCGGTGGTTTCGAACACCTCGTCGAACGCCGCACCTCGGTGGCTATGCTCGAGAATCCCGATTCCCGTGCCACGAAAATCCCAGACATCCTCTTGGACCTGACGGAGAACGGGCTCGGGCAGGGTGGCGGGACCCGGGGAGAAATTGAAAACGCGACCGCTGGCCATCGTGGGCGGCGCCGTGAGCGGAGTCATGGGCGGCTTGTTCATGCCACGAAGTTTATACGGCTTCGACGCGCTGCGGCATAGGTCGAGACCGCACGTCTTCCGCAGCCCTGCCGTACCCCCGTTGCTCTGCGCGCCGCGGCAGCCACGGATCCATCCCCGGTGCTGTGCTAGGATCGCGCCGGTTTCGCGTTGTCCAGTGCCGGAGAAGCGCATCGTTCGCGCCACCTCGATGACAGCAGACAACTCTTCCAAGACTCGATCCAAGCGCGCCGCCCGCAAGCGCGTACCTTCAGCCGACCCCGTTCCGCACGAAGAGCTGCCACGCACCCAGGGCACCGACGAGACCAAGGCGCTCTGGCGCTGGGTCGGGCCGGCGGTTCGCCGCATCAAGCTCAACAACTACAAGAACATCGTCGCCTGTGACGTCGCGCTCGCGCCGTTGACGGTGATCGCCGGCCACAATGGCGCCGGCAAGTCGAACCTCCTCGACGCCTTCGCCTTCGTCGCCGAGTGCCTGCGGACGTCGGTCGACGCGGCCATCGCCAGTCGCGGTGGCATCGAAGCGGTTCGCCGACGCTCAACCGGCCATCCCCGCACCTTGGCCGTCGAAGTCGAAGTGCGGCTTCCCAATTGGCAGCTGGCCAGCTACGACTTCTCGATCGCCGACGGCCCGGCTGGCGGCACCGCGGTGGTCAAGGAGCGGGTCCTGGTGAAGGACGACGAGGGACGCCTGATCGCGCGTCTCCGCCGCTCGAAGGGAACGATCCTCGAAGCTCCCTTCACCGCACCGCCACCCCCTCAGGCAAGCCATCTCTACCTGCCCCGGGCCGCCGCCTGCGACGAAATCTTTCGCTCGCTGCACGACACCCTCGCCGCGATGACCGTCTACCGCTTGCCGACCGGCGCGGGCAAGACACTGCTGCCGAGCGACGGCGGCGCACTGCTCGGCGAAGACGGCGCCAATCTGGCGAGCGTCATCGCGCGGCTGGCCTATACCGAGCCGCATGTCCTCGACCGGGTGGCGGCTCACCTCGGCGCGCTGGTGCCCGGCGTCGTCGCGCTGGAGCCGGCTGCTGTCGGCCCCTATGTGACCGTGCGCTTTCGCCAGACCGTCGCGGGTGCCCGGCACCCGTGGCGCTTCGTCGCGGGCGAAGCCGCGGACGGCACCTTGCGTGCGCTGGCGGTGCTGGTCGCCGCCTTTCAAGATACGGAACGCACCGGCGCCTTGTCGGTCGCGGCCATCGAAGAGCCCGCCGCCTCGCTCCATCCTGCGACTGTGCCGGCGATCGTCGAGGCCCTTCGCGAAGCCGCACGTACCACGCAGGTGATCGCCACCAGCCACCGCCCGGAGCTGATCGACGCTCTCGACCCCCAACGCGACACCTTGCTCTTGGCCACCGCCCGCGACGGCCGGAGCCGAATCGAGCCCGTAACGGGGCCGAGCGCACCCGGCCCCCCGCTCACTGCCGACGAGCCCGAGTACGACGAGGCGGAGGACGCCGAGGCTCCACCGTCCGTGGGCACGTTGCTACGCCGAGGACGGCTGACCGCGAGCCGCGAGCGGGCGAGCGACGCCAAGCAGATCAATCTCTTCGGGACCGACGGCTAGCCGGCCACACGCCGGAGGGCCTGAATCCGTCATGCCGGATCGCCGCCAAAACCGCGGCGCCCATCCCCAGGACGCCAGGTGCTTTGCGACCACAGCCCTGCCGATCCTCCGTCGCGCCACGGGAGAGCTGTCCTGGTTGCTCGGCCGGGACTACTCGCCCAAAGCCGCGCTCGCCTTGGTCGGCGACCGCTACGCGCTGCGCGGGCGGCAACGGGATGCCGTCGGCCGCTGCGCCGTCGGCGAGCCAGCGCGGGCCGCTCGGGAAGGCCGACGCTGTGACGCTCGCGACCTTTGCGGCAACGGGCTCGCGCTCGATGGCTACAATGTCCTGCTCACCGTCGAGGCCGCGCTCTCAGGCGCCGTGGTGCTCCTCGCCCGGGACGACAACCTGCGCGACCTCGCTGCCATGAGCAGTCACTACAAGCGGGTCAGCCAGACTCGGCCCGCCATCACCCTCATCGGCCAGTGGATCCACGACCACGGCGGCGGCGCGGTGCAGTGGTACCTGGACCGCCCGGTTTCCAACAGTGGCCGATTGCGCGGCTGGCTCCTCGAAGTCGCGGCAACACACGGCTGGCCTTGGCAGGTCGACCTGGTCGCGGACCCGGACCGAGTCTTGGCCGATCACGAAGGCATCGTCGCCACCGCCGATGGCGGCATCCTCGACCGTTGCGGCCCTTGGCTGGACCTGGCACGGCAGGTCGTCGATGACGCGGTCCCGGATCCATGGCTCGTCGACCTGCGCCCATCGGCAGACGACGCTTCGCCCAATCCGAGCTCCTTCCCAGGCTGCTGACACCATCCCGTCTCGGCACTACGTAGCAGGTTCCGGCGCGAAACCTCGCGCCCAGCGATGCGTTTCTCCTCGTAGTGCCCCTCGTGGCGGCCGCAGACGCGAGGCATCACGCACCGAGTGTGGTCCGACCGTGCAACATTTTCTAAAGACCATGCTTGACAAAAACATCACCCTCACCCACCATTCAGCCTCCAAGGACTTTCGGGAACCAGGCCGTCGCCATCCCGACGGACCACCGAGCTCCCCGCAAGCCAGGGGTCCGACAGGAGAGTCATGAAGCCGCAAGCGTTCGATCGCAGGGTGGTCGAAGGATCCGTATTCAAGGCCGTCTGGTTGATCGCCTGGCCCACCATGCTCCAGAACTTGATCGGCGGGTTGCAGGGCCTGGTCGACCACGCCATGGTCGGCCACGTGGTCGGATATCGCGGTAACGCCGCGGTCGGCGTCAGCTGGCAGATCTTCCTGGTGATCGTGGTGCTGATCAGCTCGCTCTACTCCGGCATGGGGGTCCTGGTCGCCCGCTTCGCCGGCCGTGGCGACCACCGGCGCGTCGCACGGGTCGTTTACCAGGCCTTCCTGATGTCCGCCGTGCTGGGCCTCGGAGTCTTCGCGCCACTCGGATACTGGGCCGCACCCAAGCTCCTGACGTTGGTCAATGCCGACCCGTCTGTGCAGGCGGACGCCCTGCCCTACCTGCGCATCCTGTTCGTCTTCAGTCTCGGCACCATGTTCTTCTTCATGATCGGCGGCGCCCTGCGTGCGGCCGGAGACGCCCGCACACCCCTGCGCCTCGGCGTCGCCCTGACCGTTTTGAACCTGAGCCTCAACGTCATCCTGATCGGCGGCTTCGGACCGATTCCGGCCTTTGGCGTCCAGGGCGCGGCGATGGGCACCGTCACCGCCTCACTTCTCGTATCGACGTACGCCTTGTACCTGCTCTTCACCGGCAAGCTGGTGATCGATCTGCGTCAGGCAAACTCGTGGCGCTTCGACATCGACGTGGCCAAGCGCATTCTCCGCTTCGGTCTGCCGACCGGCTTTCAGGGTGTGGCCATGAATCTCGGTGGCGTCGTGCTGGTGAGATTCGTCGGTTCGCTGCCACGCAGCGCCCAAGCTCAGGCGGCCTATGCCATCGGCTACACCCAACTCTTCTCCTTCATCACCTGGACCTCGGTGGCGGTGATGGCGGCTGGCGCCACGGTGGTCGGCCAAAGTCTGGGTGCCGACCGGCTCGACCGCGCGCGCGCCGTGCCGGCGGCAGCGGCAGCCTTGGGCCTGACCGTGGCCGCCACCATCGGCACGCTCTTCCTGGTGATCCCCCGGCAGCTCTACGGCATGTTCGGCACAAACGACGCCGCCGTCCTCGATATCGGCAGCCAGCTCCTCGGCTTTCTGAGCATCTCTGGCCTCTTTCTAACCACTGCG
>CALFAM010000101.1 GCA_937948815.1 uncultured bacterium | reverse complement strand
CACCGCCCGCCGCAGCGCCGGCCACACCTGCTCGGCAAAGGTGACGGCAGCATCGACGGTCGGAAAGTAGCCAAGATTGCCGGAGAGCAGCACGATCGGCGCCGCATCAGATGCGTTGGGATCGCGAGAAGATCGCTCGGGGACGGGCAGGCCGAAGGGCACCACCGAGACCTTCTCCGCCAGCGCCCGATTCCCTACGCCGTCTTGCTCGACAGCGTCCTGCCCAACTACGGCATCCCGATCGTCGCTGCCGACCAGACACGCCGCGGTCGTACGTGCAACCAGGTCACGGTCCCACGCCATCATGCGCTGGGCCTCCCAGCGCCACAAGGCACCGACCACAGGCTGCTGACGGGCTCGTCGCCGAAGATTGAGGGCAAGACTGTCGACCAGATCCACCACAACGGGCAGCGAGCCGCACCGGGACGCCAGCCAGCCGACCCGAGACAGCATGAGCACGACCACATCGGGGGCAAAACGCTCCAACTCGCGATCGAACGCTCGCGCGAGCGCGGCGGATCGATGCATCCCCACCTGCAAGGGCTCGCCACGCAGGCCGTGTCTCAGGCCCCACATCATCGCCAGTCGACCGTGATCGACCGTCGCGATGCGCACGCGATTGGGATCGCCGAGGCCTGTGGCAGCCTCTTCAGACGTTCCTTCGGTCGGGAAGCCGGGAGGTCTCAGAGCGAGCACCGACAGCTCGTGGCGCGGCGCGAGCGTCTCGAGCCAACCAGTCAGTCGCGCCTGGTCTCCGCGGCGAGCCGGCTGGGGCGGACGGGCACCGACGAAGAGGACGCGCAGGCTCAGACCTCGTAGGCAGGCTGGCGCCGATCATTGACCAGCGCGATCAGCAACCCGATCAAGCCACCGACGATGCCGGCGAGGATGGCCTTGAGTGCGAGCTGACGCGGGAGCGGGCGCTCGGAGGGCACAGCACGAGCACCGAGTCGAACTTCTTCGAGGTCCGCCTGCGCCTTGGCGATCACGGCCTCGTTGTAGTTCTTGGCCAGCTCGCCAAACAGCGTCTTTCGCTGCTCGATCGAACGCGTGCGCTGGCGAACGATGTTGTCGGTCGCGTTTCGGTGCAGCTCGAGCACCTGGTCACGCTGCTGCTCGAGCGCTTCCAGCTCGGTAATCTGCTCGACATCCAGTCGCTCGAGGCCGGCTGCACGGGTTTCTTCGAGACCGGTCAAGCCCGCCTGGTCGCCACGCAAGGAGCTTTCGGCCGCGGCCATGCGCTCCAAGAGTTGCTCGATCTGCGTGCCCAGTTGCGCCGCGCGCGGCTTCAGGGCGGCTTTCTCGGCACTGGCCCACGCGATGCGCTGCATCATCTCGTCGAAGACCGGGTTGCGCTCTTCGCTGGTCAGGCTCAAGCCCTCCAGCTTCTCCCAATCGATGCTGCCGTCCTCGCCCTCGAGCTGCGCCCACAGCGCATCGTCCGTAATGGCCTTTTGGAACGAACGTGAGGATGGTGTGGTCTCGGCCTGCTCGCGCAAAGATGCCAGGGTGAGGTCGACCTTTTGCAACGCGGCTTCGACCGAGGACTGCTCTTCCTGCAAGCCGACCAACGCCTTGCGCATGGCATCGAGCTGGCTGTTGCGGGTCTCGAGATTCTTGGCACCGCGGTAGCCCTGCACCAGCTCGCTGGTCTCGGCCCGGTAGGCAGCGAGCTCCTCGCTGGCCTTCGCCTGGTAAGAACCAATGCGGCGCAGCCAATCGATCGCCAACGTGTCTTCTTGGCGCCGCCGCTCGGCCTCTTGCTCGACGAGCTCGTTCTCGTCCGCGATCAGGGCATCGCGTTGCTCCACGTACTGGCTGTCGACGAAGCCCACCGTGGCCGCCGTGCTGCCCGTTACCAGATCGCGCATCGACTCGAGAAAGACCAAGGCCCACGTGTTGGCAATGGCGGCAGCGACGTCCGGCGTCTCGCCGCGACCGAAGGCCTGGATCATCGGCGCCAACTCTTTGTCCTCGACCCGCCGAGAGACGAAGATGCGGGAAGACAGTTGCGTGGGCGCGCCGAGCCGATCTTCCGCACGCAGCTTCCCCTCTTCGACCAGCCGTTGCTTGGTGCCGAGCACCACGGCATCGGATTCGAGGAGCTGCTGCAAGCCATGCACCGAGAGGGTGGCGGGTTTCAGCTCACTCGAAACCTGCGGTGGGAAGACCACGAGCGTGGCGGTCGATTGATAGGAGCGCGGCTGAAGCATGACGAGCACACCCGATACGGCGGCTGCCAGGATGGCGGCACCCGTGATCAGGAGTCCCTGCCGGCGCAGGAACGCGAGAATATCGTCGATGCCGAGCTCGGGGACGGCGCGGAGCCGCTCACTGGGTACGGTCTTGGATTCGTGCATGGAGTTTTCGGCCCGCAGGCGCTTTGTTGCCGCTCAGAAAAGACTGGACACGGCCTTCCGTATTCTATGCCGACTTCCCACCGCGTGACGGCGAGTCGGCAGGGGCCGCGCCAGGACGGCGCAAAATGGTTGCCAGCGCAGCGCAGTGCCCTCGAGCCAGGGCACGCACGCGGGGCAGCGCGGCACGGCCGTGGCGTTTCATCAGCAACCCGGCGCGCAGCAGATTCCATCCGGTATGCAGCACGCCGAGGTAGAGGCGATACAGCCAGGGTGAGTAGGGCCGCAGGCGTCCGCGCGCAAGATGTTCGAGGTAGAGGGCCGAGTGCTCGCTCGAACCGGTGGCGCCTCCGAGATCATGGATCGCGGCGAGGCCGGGCTCGAAGCGAAGACGCCAGCCGCGCGCCCGCAAGCGGAGGCAGAGGTCGACATCTTCGTTGTAGAGGAAGTACCAAGGGTCGAAGCCGCCGATGGCCGCCCATGCCGCGGGCTGAATCGCCAGCGCCGTCGCGGGAATGAACGCAACATCGCGGGCGACGGTTGCCGCCGGCTCGTCCCGCGATTGCGTCACCGTGCCGCTCCACCAACGTAGGCCGCCGCCGGCGTACCAGAGCCGACCGTCAGGCCAGCGGATCGGGCCGCCAGCCGCTCCGACCTTTCCGCGGCAGGCTGCCTCGGCTGCTGCCAGGAAGCCACCAGCAACCCGAGCGTCGTGGTTCAGCACCACCAGGGTGCTCAGCTCACCCGCCGCGGAATCCTGACACAGCCACGCAACACCGCGATTCGCTGCCTCGCCGTAGCCAGGATTGTCCAAGCTATGGACCACGTGATCGGCCCGCTGCTCGGTCTCGGGGTCCAAGCCGCCGGCGTTGACCACCACCAGGGTTCGGTCGACTGGCGACGGGTCCTCACACAGGGCGGCCAGGGCGGCCCGCGTGGGAGCCGGATCGCCGTAGTGCACGACCACGACACCGATTCGCGGACGCGCCGAAGCCGGTTGCTTGGCGCTGCTCAATAGGCTCCGCGGCCGGAAACGATCACCACGACGGTCTTGGCCAGGATGTAGAGATCCATCCAGATCGACCAGTTGCGGATGTAGTACGTGTCGTAGGTCTGCTGTTCCTCGACACCGCCCTCGCTGCGGACCATCACCTGCCAAAGGCCGGTGACGCCCGGACGGACGCGACGCCGGAGGGCCCGGAACCCTGGCTCGAACTTTTCCAGGTGGTAGTCGGGAAACGGCCGCGGACCGACCAGGCTGAGCTCGCCGGTCACCACCTGCCAGATCTGGGGCAGCTCGTCGAGGCTGAAGCGGCGCAGGATCCGTCCGACGCCCGGCAGAACCCGGGGATCGTTCTCGAGCTTGAAACGCTCTTCCCAGGCAGCACGGGCCGCTGGATCTGCTGCCAGATGCTGCTGCAGCCGCGCCTCGGAGTCGGTGTACATGGTGCGGATCTTCCACACCGGAATCATGTTGCCGTCCAACCCCTCGCGATCCTGACGATAGAACGCTGGCCCGCGATCGGCGATCTTCACCGCCAGGCACGCAAGCAGGACGATCGGTAGGCTGAGCACGAACGCCAGGGAGCCGAGAACGATGTCCAGCCCTCGCTTGACCACCCGGTTGCGGAAGAGCAGCAAGCGGTTGTTGAACTCGATCCCCAGCAAGCCACCCAGGTTGCGGATCACCACCCCCTCGACGGGCAGGTCTTGTAGCCCGCGCAGCACCACCACGTGCCGGAAGTGAGCCTGCAACCGCTCGATGTCGCGACTGGTGGCAGCCTCATCGCTGCGCGGCTCGACGAATACGGTGCGGATTCCGTGCTTGGACAGGGCGACGGAATCATCGAGGTCCCCGATCACGGGTACGCCTTCGATCGACTCACCCACCCCACCGCCACCCGGCGACAGTACGGCCAGGGGCCGGTAGCCGAGCGACACCGCGTCGCCCAGCGCCTGGATCGTACGCCGTACCTGGCTGCCGGTGCCGACCAGCAGAACCGGCTCGAGCCAACCGGGTACGCGGCGCGCCATGCGCAGCGTGGCGAAGCGAAACAATGGCACCAGAAGAAGGGCCAAAAGCCACGCCAGGGCGAAGGCCACGCGGGCATAGTGATGAGGCGCCCGGACGGCAAAGCTGGTCGCTGCCATCAGCAAGAATGTGAAGCTGGTCCAGGTCGACAGTAACCGAACCGTCGCCACGGCCCCGATGCCGAATCCTGGGTAGAGACCGGCACGCGCGTAGCCGAGCAAGAAGAGGACACTGAGCGGCAGGAGCTCGAGGTAGATCTCTGCCGGCTGTCCGCGCACACTCTGTGCCCACCCGAAGTAGGCGATGGTGCCGGCGGTGAACAGGGCGCTCACATCGGAGAACGCCAGCAGCGCGCCTCGCAGCAGGCGTCTGCCCGGGCCGGAATGGCGGGCGCCGACCGGCCCGATGCGACTCGCGACCGGCACCTCTTGCGCCGCAGCAGCGGCCGACGCAGGGCCCGCGTGCATCGGGCGGCCAGCTGGGACCTTGAGCGTCTCGGCCATGGTCGTCGTCGCTCGGCTAGCCGACGTCGGATGGCGATCCACCAGCCGACGCGCCGGCCGGCGGCATCGCGGGAACCCCCCGGCGCACGAGCTGGCCACCAATCCGCCAGAGAAAACGAGGATTGTTGATCAGGTAGCGGGGGCCGAGCCGGCGCGGCTCCGTCACCATGCGGAAGAACCACTCCATACCGCTGCGCTGGAAGATCTTGGGCGCCTGCTTCTTGAGCCCGGCGTGAAAGTCGAACGCAGCGCCGACCCCGAGCATGACGCCATGGACGCGTCCCACGTGGGCCGCCATCCAGCGCTCTTGCTTGGGCGTACTGAGGCCAATCCAGGTGATGTCTGCACCCGAGCCGTTGATTCGGGTGACGATGGCATCATCCTCTTCCGGCGTCAGCGGGCGAAAGGGAGGCGAGTACGTACCGGCGATCTGAAGGCCGGGGAAACGTTCCTGGAGCCGCTCGGCCAGGAGCTCTGGCACCCCCTCGGCACCACCATAGAGAAAGTGCCGCCAGCCCGTTTCCGGCGACCGGCGGCAAATCTCGAGCATCAGATCCGGGCCATACACCCGGCGCATGTGGCGCTGACCACCGAAGCGGCCCAGCCACACCAGGGGCATACCGTCGGGCGTCACCATGCCGGCTTGATTGTGGATGTCGCGAAGCTCGGGGTCGTCTTGGCTCTCCATCACCCCGTGGACGCCCGTCACACAGACGAAACGGTCGGCTCGATCACGGATCCAGCCGGCAATGGTGTCCGCCGCCAGCGGAATGTTGACGGCACTGACGCCGACACCGAGCACGTCTACCCGCGGGGTAGGCATGGCAGATGACCGAGACCGGCCTCAGCCGACCGCGGCAGGCTCGGCGACAGGTGCGGCCGAGGCTTCCTGCGCATGGCGGGCACGCAGCTGCTCCTCGATCCAGCGATAGGTACGTCCGAGTCCCTCTTCGAGTGAGATCTGCGGCTCCCAGCCCAACTCCTCGCGCAGACGCGTGTTGTCGGAGTTACGGCCGCGCACGCCCTGTGGCCCCGGAATGTGCTTGCGCGAGACGCTGATCCCAGCCGCGTCGGCAATGATGTCCGCCAGCTCGTTGATCGTGACCAGGCGATCTTGTCCGAGGTTCAGCGGCTCTGCGTAGTCGGACTGCATGAGGCGATAGATGCCTTCGAGGCAGTCATCGATGAAGCAGAAGGAACGGGTCTGCTCGCCGTCTCCCCAGATCTCGATCTCGTGGTTGCCCGTGAGCTTGGCCTGCGCGATCTTCCTGCAGAGCGCGGCCGGCGCCTTCTCGCGGCCACCGTCCCAGGTGCCCAGTTGCCCGAAGATGTTGTGGAAGCGCACCACCCGCGTTTCGATCGCGTGCTCCGCACTGTAGTAGTGGCAGAGCTTCTCGGTGATCAACTTCTCCCAGCCATAGGCGTCTTGTGGCTGCGCCGGGTAGGCGTCTTCTTCCTTGAGCGGCGTCACCTCGGCGTCGGTCTGGCGATACTCCGGATAGATGCAGGCCGACGACGAGTAGAGGTAGCGACTCACGCCATTGAGCCGCGCGGCTTCCAGCGTATGGGTGTTGATCAGGATGTTGTTGTGAAGAATCTGGGTGTGATTGGCGCTAATGAAGCCCATGCCACCCATGTCAGCGGCCAGCGCGTAGACCTGGTCCATGCCCCGGGTTGCCTGCAGGCAATCAGCCCAGCGGCGCAGATCGAGGATCTCGAACTCATCGGCTTCGGTCGTGCCGAATTCGGGCGCCTTGAGATCGACGCCGCGCACCCAGTAGCCGCGCTGCTTCAGGAAAGTCACGAGGTGGTGGCCAATAAAGCCGCCTGCTCCGGTAACCAGAACTCGTTTCTGGCTCATCGTCTTGTTCTCCACCATGCGCCCGCGGCGCGGGATCACACGTTTGCCGGTCGTTTACGTACTACTGATGCACGAGGAGAAGAGATTCGACTCGGTCGTCGCGGACCGCGGGGTCCGTTGAAAAGGACGCCTTGTCGGCATGACTGCCTTGCCGAGATCAATGCCCCAATCCGAGGCTGATTCCGTCGAAGGCACAATGAACGGCCAATCGGGGCACGGCCAATCGGGCGCTAGCAGCCGAAGCCTAGCAGACGCTCACCCAGGCTGTGAAGATTCGCACGCAGCACCCTGCCGACAGCAGAACCAGCAGCAGGAAGCCGCCGGCCACCTGGCGGCGGCCAGACTGTCCTGGAGACCGAGCAACCACCGCCATGCCACCCGGTTCGGCATCGCGATCGTCACGAGTATTGCGCTAAACCTTCTGACCAAAAGGGTTGGCCCGGACCTCGACTCGTTTGGGTGGGCTTCATCCACGACGCTCGGGCACACCGAGGTCACAGATATTGCCTCTCATCGAAGGAATGCCCGACACCCGGTACTCTAAGCAACCAGCAGACGAGGCGAAAGGATTGAATGAACCCGTTTGGCATCCGGCAGAAGTCGTACTCGATCCAGGTCAAAAGGACCACAGAACGACTTGACACCGGCGCGGGGCTCTCAGTAGAGTCCTCAAAGAGTTTGTCAATTCGCTTCGCCGTCGCGCGTGAAACGCCACTTTTGCAGCAGCGGGAGCTCTTCGACAGCCCCAAGGAGGATCGGAAACTCATGAAAAATGTTACTTGGACTCGCGTGGCCTTGGTCGTGATGGCTTCATTTTGCCTGGCCTTGCCCGCCCTCGCCATTCCGCCGTCACTCGCGGTGGTGCAGCCGGGCCTGAACGGCACGGGCAACGCGCTGGAGGTCACCTTCCCCACGCCGCTGACAGGCGGTGAGGCGGCTGTGATCAGCCAGCATCCGGTCAATGAGCAGACGTTCAACGTCAACTACTTCATCGACCACAACAACGTCAGCCTCTGCGCCGGCGTCAACTGCCGTGTCGCCCACTTCCGTGCGTTCGGTAACCGCGAAGGCTTCTCGCGTGAGCACCTCCGCTACTACCTCCGTCGCCTGAACAACGGCAGCTACACTGCTTTCGTCTGGTACAAGGACCTCAACTCGACCAACCCGGGTTTCTGGGAGCAGGCTCCGCTCTTCTTCTTCCCCGGTAACGGCGACCCCCTGAAGGTCGGCTTCGAGTGGACCGCCGCCAGCGCCGCCGGTGCTGACGATGGCGAGCTTCGGATCTTCCGTAACGACGTCGAGACCTCGGTCGTCAACGGCATCGACAGCCCCTTCGAGGTTGACAACGCGCGTATCGGCCACGCCGGTAACGCTGTCGCCGCAGGCGCCAACGGTTCGTACCTCCTCGACGAGTACGTCTCCACCCGCTAGGGTTCGAGACCGAGTCGAAGACCGATTTTCCGGTCCTTCGTAACGCCGAGCCGCTTGCGGCTCGGCGTTCTTGGTTTTGGGGCCTTTCTACCGCCGCCGAGACACATGGCTTCCACCCATCCCACTGTCGGTCGCATGCTGCGCTGGAGCCGCGTCCTCCTCGAGCGTAGTGGCCTGCGTCCCCTGCGCGTCCGTCTACGGCACCGTGGCCTCCGTCCCGCCGACGTCGCGCTCGCCTCCTACCCGCGCTCGGGAAACACCTGGATTCGATTCCTGCTCTACCAGCTCACCACCGGGCAAGCAGGCGAATGGCCAGCCGTCAACGCCGCGATTCCCTACGTCGGCGAGCACCACCAGGCCCGCCCGCTACTCGCCGATGGCGGCCGACTCTTCAAGACGCACGAGAACGACCCGCGCTACTACCAGCGCGCGATCTACCTGGTCCGGGATCCTCGCGATGTCGTGCTTTCCGAGCACCGGCACACGCGCATGTTCGGCAACTTCGACGGCGAGCTGGATGCCTTCGTGGAGACCTTCGTCAAGGGACAGGTTCACGGTCTCGGAACCTGGGCTGCCCACGCTCGAGGCTGGCTCGAGGCTTCGCGCAACGAGGGACACGTCCTGGTCGTACGCTACGAAGATCTGCGCGCCGAGCCGCACCCGCAAGTCACGCGGGTCGCCCGCTTCCTCGACCTTCCTACCGACGAAGAAACCATCGCGCGCGCAATCGCGGACAACACCATCGAACGCATGCGGCGCAAGGAAGCCGGCGCTGGGTTCCAGAAGACCGATCAGGCCCTGAGCCACGTGAGCAAGGGGCAGGTGGAAGGCTGGCGTCAAAAGCTGACGCCGGAAGCCGCAGCAGCCATCGAAGTTGCTTGCGCGCCCGTGCTCGACGCGCTCGGCTACTCGCGCAGCGCCTGAGTCTCGCCGCGGGCCGAGATGGCCACCAAAACACCCCACAGAGGCGCCAGCCGGAAGTCCAGGATCTCCGGCGACGACACACTCCACAACAGGTAGGCCACCCAGGCGGCGGCAACGGCAGCGGGGGCCCACGCACGCGTTTGTCGGCTGCGGCGCACGGTCCATGCGGCGATCACCAGCAAGCCGCCGAGGGCGACGAGCCCGAACAAGCCGAGCTTGAAGAACAGGAAGACGTAGAAGTTGTGGATGTAACTGGCTTCGGAGGCGCGCACCCGCTGGCCTTCAGCGTCCCAGCTCGGGTTCTCGAACGCGAAGGTCGCTCCCAGGCCAAAGCCGCTCAGACGCCGCAGCCATCCGGCGCTTCGCCACGTCTCGACAACGGCCTCGGTTTCCGCGGCGCGGTAGGCGATCGTGGTGTCCCCCAAGGGCTCGCGCAGTGCCCACAGCAGACGTGAAAAGCGCGCACTCAAACCACGCGCCACCCGGAGCGGGGCATCCTCTTGCACATCGATACCGCCGGTGCCCAGACGCTCGGTCACCGGCAGGCCCGTCGCCATGCGCCAGGGTGAGGACAGCCAACAGCGCAGGGCGACCAACTCGACCTCCTCGGCGGCCCATTGCCCTTCCTGCGGCGTGATGCCGACGCGCCAGGTCACGACGTCCTCCGGCGGGCGAATGGCGAATCGAAGATCGGCCCACGAGCCTGTGCCGCGGATGATCGGCCAGGCGCGGTAGCGGAGACGGTCGTTGGAATCCCGGCCAGCCAGCCAGAGAATGGCTCGGCCACCGCGCGTTCCGGCGAACCGCCCGCGGACTTCGATGGCCTCGCCCGCGTTGACCGACGCCGGCTGATCGAGGATCAGCGGCTGCGCCCGTTCGATGCCCCACGACGGCGCGTTCAGATCGATCGCGCTCTCCGCCTCGTGCACGGCAACGACATCGTCCATCGCATGGGTGAGCGCGGTGAATCCGAAGACAGTCGCAGCGCCCAGTAGCACGGTCGCGGCCAGCGCCAGCAGTACCTGCCGAGAACGCCGGCGGTCGCGCGGAAACGCCAACACCAACCAGATCACCAGCCCGACCAGCGTCGCGAGCCACTGTCCCCGCGACTGTCCGATGATCACCACGGCAAGCGCCAGGCCAATGCCCAGCCAGGCGAGATGCACACGACGGGCGCGCCACCAACCGATCCCGAGGAGCAACGCGAGGGTCGCCGAAGTCGCCAGGCGAAGGTTGGGACCGAAACGCATGCCCGTACCGATCTCGAAATCGCGCTGCTCCGGGGCCTGCAGCGCACCCGCCAGCAGGTAGAGACCGAGGCCGCCGGCCACCGCGACCATGAGGGCGATGGCAACGGTTCGGGCCCGGCATGCGGGATGGCGCGCGAAGACCACGGCAGCCGCCGGCAACAGCAGCATCGAAAGCGACTGGGACGCGACATTGCGCAACGGATAGCCAGACAGCAGGCCGACCGAGGCGCCCCACACGGCGGCGGCGGCGTACGCTGCCAGCCCCGCCATCAACAGGGGGGGCAACCGCGGCATCCCGCGCCCCGCAATGCCGATCAACGCCAGAACCGTGACCAGCGACACCGCCTGGGCACGCAGGCCGAGCTCGAAGGGTAAGCCGATGAACGCAGCCGGCGCGAGGACCAGGGCAGCCACCAGCACACCGGCTGCCCACTCGCTGTCGATCCATTCACCCGACGCAGCCGGCTGAGCCGTCTGGCCGGCGGCTTGTCCAGCGACATCCGTACCGGCGGATCGGACCGGCGCTTGCACGGCAGCGTCGTTTCGGTCTTCAGGCTGAGGGCGGGTCATCATGGGCCTCCGGCGCCGTTGGGTCGAGGACACGTTGGTAGAGCGAGCGGATCAAGGACATATTCGCGTCCGCGGTATAGCGAGCTTCGTACGTGGCGCGGGCGGCGGCGGCCATCTCCCCCCGGCGCCTATCGTCATGCCAGAGCGCGGTGAGCTTGGCACCGAGGTCGTCCGCATCACCGGCCGCAAAATGGCAGCCCTCGACACCATCGCCAACGGCTTCCGCTGCCGCACCCACGCGCCCGACCAAGGCCGGAAGACCGCAGGCGAAGGCCTCGATCAGGGTCATCGGCAGCCCTTCATACCATTCCGATGGAAAGATCAGGAAACGCGCCGCGCGCATCAGCTCCATCACCCGACGGTTGGGCTGACGGCCGAGTACTTCGACCCGCGCGCCGTGCCCGGTTTCCGCCGCGGCCTGCGCATCCGCCAGGAGCGGCCCGTCGCCGACGACCTTGATCGTGATCTCCCGATCGAGCGCTTCGGCTGCCGCCAGCAAGGTTGGAATCCCCTTCTCCGCCGACAGGCGCCCGACGAACAGACAGAAGTCCCCGTCGTGGGTACCGAGCCCAGGGTCTGGATGGCGGAAGTTGGGCTTGATCGCAATGCGATCCGCCGGCAAGCCCGCCGCGATCAGCTTCTGGCGTGTGAAGTCAGAGGCTGGTAGGTAAAGGTTCACGCGGCGCTGCCAGGTGCCGATCAGACGATGAAACGCCGTGCTCGACGCCACCACTGCCGTCTGGAGCGACGAGCCGTGGTAGCAGCCGAAGCGAACACCTGGCCAGGCAAAGCGACGCTCCAGGCAACGCTCGCAGATCGCTCCCTCCCGGTAGAACGTCGCCTTGGGGCAGCCGAGACGGTAGTTCTGCACCGTCAGCACCACGGGAACACCTTCGCGTCGACAGGCTGCGAAGATCGATGGCGAGAAGCGGGGAAACGAGTTGTAGACATGGACGATTTGAGGCCGAACCAAGCGCAGCAACGCCCGAAAACGACGGTACCAGGACCGTGACCAGATGGTGTCGACCGCGAAGCCCAACCGCTGGGTGAAAGCACGCGGCACCTCGGTGCGGACGGTCACCGGGACGACCTCCCAGCCGTGGCGCAGCATCAGGGCGACATCGGACTCGAAGACGTCGTCCTCTCCACCACGGGCCAGGTAGCGGTTGTAGACCGCCACCACCCGCAGAGGGCCCTGCTCCGTGCGCACCGCTTTGGCCATCGCGTAGCTCAGTCTTTTCGGACGAAGAACGCGTCTTGCTGAAGGATCGCATCGCCGCGCGGCGTGCTCATCTGATCCCAGCTTCCGGCATAGCGAAAGCCTGCCTGATCGAGAAAGCGACACACCTCGAGGAAGCCGGCCTCGCCCGCATAGAGCTCGCGCAGCGACGTTTCGACCAGCACACAGGTCGCCCGCGCCAGCACCTCGGTGCCACCGCGCAACACCGCCAACTCGCTCCCCTGGACGTCCAACTTGAGCAGCACGCCTTGGTCGTCGCCGAGCTGATCGATCCCGAGCTCGGCGCGGAAATCATCCAGACGCCGGGTCTCGACCGTGGTCTGCTCGCTGTCCGCGGTCCACGGAAAGCTTTCGCGATGCAGGTCGGTCATCGGCAGCAGCGAGGACGACTTGGTGAAGCCGTGCCGGAAGAAAGCGTCGCTGCCCGCGTGGTCGCTGATCGCGAACGGGAACACCCGTTTCTCGACGCCACGGGGCAGCCGGGCTTCGATCGTCTTCGCCAAATCGGTCTGTGGCTCGAAGCAAGCGAGCCGCACCGCCGGCATGGCCGCCGCGACTGCCGAGGCGAACTCGCCCTGGTGGGCACCGACATCGATCACCAGCGCCAGCCGCTGGGCATCCAGCAAGGCGCGATTGTGCTGCATGCGCAGCAACTCTCCGGCGTGCGTTCGGCGCACCGCCACCTGCCAGGCGAGCCAGGGCAGGCGCCAGGGCCGGTCCGCGGCCGCCAGAGAATAGCGCCAGGCCTTGCTGGCCAGATCGCGCACCCGGTCAAGCATGAGAAAGCTCCTCCGTCGGATGATCGGATTGTCGTTTCGAGGGTTGCCCGCCAGCACGGTCGGCGGCGGCCAAGAGCAGGAACATCGGCGCCAACACCACGGGATAGTGCAGAGTGTTGTCACCCGCCGCGCTGATCAAGACCGAGATCACCAGCATCACGCCGGTCCAGTGCAGCCGGGCGGCATCGCGATCACCGAGCTGATGCTGGCGACGCCAGGCCAGGCCGTGATGGACCAGCACGGTCGCCCAGGCAACCAAGAGCAAGGCCAAGCCGATCAGCCCGCCATCATGGAAGACCTGCAAGTACTCGTTGTGCGGCGGATAGCTGGTCGGCAACTCGGCACGGCCCTTCCACAACAAGGCATCGGCCACCACGGGACGCGCGCTCGACGCACCCCAGCCGACCAACGGCCGTTGCCAGCCGTGCTCGATCGTCGTCCGCCACATCATGTCGCGCCCGGAGAGCTGCACGAGCTGAATCGCCTCCTCCAGGTCCACCGGCGTATGGTGAAACAGGCGATCGCGAAGGTTGGGCGCCAGCGCCAGCACTGTGGCGGCCATGACCACGGCCACCATCGCACGCGGAAATAGGCGTCCCAGTCGCCGCGGGTGGAGCGAGAAGATTCCCCAGAGCAGCAGCGCGACCACGGTCGCCAGGCGCGATGCCGTGAAGACGATGACCGACGAGGCAAGCACGGCCAGGCCGACGAAGCGCCACCGGAGCTGCGGGCGGTAGCGCACGCTCGCCAGCGCCGAGGCCAGAATCACCAGCATGAACGTGGCGACCGGACGCGGCCCGATGATGCCCTTCGGCCCCCCTGGCGTGATCTGGACCAGGCCAACCTGCAACGTTACGGCATAGAGCACGATCGGCACGACGATACTGGCCTGCAGGCTGCGCTCGATCGATCGCGCGCCCGCCGCGCCGCGGTCGACGAGCGCGCTGTAGCCGTAGGTGCCGATCAGCGCCGGCATCAAGTAGAAGAGCAGATCACTCGCGCCGGCCGGGTTGGCGCCGGCCGCCAGCCAGCGCACCAGCATCCAGACGAAGAAGGCGTAGAGGGGCAGAAGGTAGCGAGGAATCGATGCGCTGCGGGGTCGCAGAGCGAGCAGAGCAACAGCGCCAGCCGCAATCCCCAGCCAACGAATGCCGGAGAGGGTGATGGTGGCACCGCCCACGCCGATCTCGTCGAGATGACGCCACAGTCCGCCCATGGCGGCCGACCAGATCACCAGGTGTGCGAGTAGCAGGGGCCGAAGAAACGACCAATACGCGACCACCAACAGCCCACCGAGCACCACCAGTACCAAGGACGGGGTCACCGGCACGAGGGCCACGACGACGGCAGCCGCCGCTGACGCGAGCACAGCCGCGATCACCGGTCCCGGACGCAAGGCGCCCGCGGCATGAGGCTCGCTCATGTCCATCCCGCAGCGCTCATCTCACCGTGCAGCCGCACACCCACCGAACCGCTCCTTGCCTGGCGAGCGTCGGCTCACGTGGCGCCCTGATCGGACTTGCCCGCCGCTCCGTCTTCGGGCGTGGCATCGAGGGGATAGCCCAGGCGCACCATCGCTTGCTCGAAGCGCGTTGCGATCGGGCCCGCCAGGGATGCCATGTTGGCGTCCTCTCGCCAGCCTCCCGTACTGCCGCGGTTGACGAAACGAAAGCGCTTGTCGGTCGCCTTGAATGACCCGTCGTTCTCGGCGTTCTCTCTTGCGCGCATGCGCCGTAGCGAGTTGTTCTCCACCGCCAGCGCCACCGCTTCGGGCGTCGCATCGAGCCCCAGAAACCGCACGATGCCGCCGAAAGCCTTCTCCGGGTCCTTGCGCAGATCCTCGTAGCGCACGACGTGGACCGCCGCCGCCTCGCGTTCCTGGGCCGCCAACCAGGAGAGGACGTGGTCGCCCCACCCGCCGTAGCCGCTGACCGTGCCCCGAACGAAGGCGTGGGCAAAGTCATCGAACGTTCGGTCCCAGATCTCCCGCCAGCGCTGGAAGCGGTACTCGGAGCGTACGACGTCGCGCGGATCGCGCACCAAGTAGATGGCGCGCAGGTACTCGCCACGAAAGGTCTCGTGCGTCTTGAGCAAGCGCCCCCCCGCCGGCAGGACCTTGGGGACGGCAGCCTGATCGCCAACGTGGCCGACCACCGATTCGCGGTCGTCAATGTCAGCGAAGGTCGGCGTATCTCCCGACAGCAGCTCGAACAGCAGGCTGCGAAGCCAAGTGTTACCCGAGCGCGGGTAGGAGGCAAGAAAGGTGTCTGCCGGCGTCAGGCCACGATGCCGCCAACGAATCAGTGGCAGACGCAGGGGCGAGCAGTACAGCCGGTGGCGAAGCTTGCGATAGGTCGACATCGTTTCGTTGGCAGTCGTCGGTGGCGGTTGCGATCGGTCATCGGGAGCGTCCTCCCGCCGGTCGTCGAAAAGAAGACTAGGCTCGAGCCGAGGCTGGCGTCACCCGCGGTTGCCCCCGTACGCCATGCCCATCGTAGCCATAGCGCCAGCGAAGCGGCGCGGATAGCGCACTGACCAAGAGCCGGCGGCCGGTTGGCAAGCTCCATCCCCGGTCCGAGATCTCGGTCGATCCTCGTTGGAGCTTGTCAGGATTGCCGGCGAGCGCGTGCTGAACCCCAAAGCTGGCGTTCGCCCCGGCGAGAAACGACAGATCCGGTTCCTGGGGTGATGGGGTTCCGACACCCAGGCTCGTCGTCAGCCGCCTCAGCAGCGCTGCCGGATCGGCGACCGCATCCTCATAGCGCACGCGATCATAGCTCACCGCCCGCCGCCCAAGACGCTCGGCAAAGAGATTCATCGCCAGCCACCACGACACCACCCGAGGCGCCGAGTAGTGACGCAGGTACCCCTTGGGTCGTGACCAGCTTCGCACGACGCCGCCGGGATGCCGCACCAGGTGGAGCACGTGCAGCTCGACACCCGGTATCGACGTCAAGAGAAAACCGTTGGCCGGATTCTTCGAGCCATCCACCAACACGCGCGCGTCTGCATCGTTCGCAACCCGCCGCAAGATCGCGCCCATCTCGCGGCGCAGCGCATCTTGCTCTGTCCGCCCGAGGTGGCGCTGGCGGAGAAAGGCTGGAAGCGCCAGGTAGCGAACCCGCACCGCCTCGGTTGCGACTCTTCGCACATCGGGATCGATGGTCGGCACGTGCGGTCCCCAGAACGGGCAGACATCCACCTCTTCGCCGCAGCCGCAAACGCGCATTCGCGTGTACATGCGCTCGTGAAAGAGGTAGCGCGATGCCTCTCCGATGTGGACGTAGCCGTCCAGCTCACCCAGCAGGCGTGCGATCAGCGTGCTGCCGCTGCGGCCAGCCCCCGCCACATAGAGCACCTTGATCGGTGCCTGTTCTTCGTCGCTAGGACCTCGATCGGTCATGGCCGTCCTCCTCGGGCAAGGCGCTTCAGACGTTCGACGACGACGCCGAACCACTGCCGTTCTTCCGGGTCAATGGGAAAGAGAGCGATCACGCCCAGAAACGAGACTCCCGTGACCAAGCCGGCCACCACCAACTCGCCCAAGCCGGCCCACGGCGCGAGCCCGGTCCAGGCTTGCAGCGCGGCCCACGCCGCCACCGCAGCAGCCAGAATCTTGGCAAAACGCCGATCGAGGGGACGCACGCCGAGGCGTTTCCAGGCGAGCACCGAAGCGCTCAGAAACGCCACCGAGACCGCTGTCGCTGTGGCGATGGCCGCACCCACGCCACCATAGGCCGGAATCAGCACGATGTCGAGGATCACGTTGAGCGCCAGCGCCAGACCCGAGATTCCGAACCAATACCCCTGGTTGCCGGTCATGATCAAGAGCAGCCCGACCGGACCGGTTGCCGCATTGACCAGCTGGCCAGCAGCCAGAATCACCAGTGCCCAATGCCCCGGACGGAACGAGGGCTGGAAGACCACGCTCAGCAAGTCGGGTGCCCGTGAAGCGATCAGCAGGAACAGCGGTACCGCGAGGTAGAGGCCCCACTTCGTGCACACTGCGAACAGCTCGGCCAGGCGCCCGGACTCGCCCCGCGTGTGGCAGCCGACGATCATCGGGCCGAAGATCGCTCCGAAGGCACCGACCACCATCGGAAACACTGAGGAAAGCTGGGCGGCTGCGTGGTAGACGCCGGCCTCGACATCGGACCGGAAGGCATAGACGAGAAGCCTATCGAGGCTCATCATCACGATCGTGAACGAGACCGCGAGCGATGCCTGGATTGAGAACGTCCAGACGGTGCGCCACGGAAGGAGCTCGCCGTCTGCCCGTGCCAGGCGGCGCTGTCGCACCAGCCGCGTGAGGAAGAAGAGCACCAGCGCCGTGGCAACCGCGTAGGAGATCGGCAGGGCAATCAGCGGGGCCCATAGCCCCTTGCCGAGCGCCAACAAAGTCAGGATCAGCACCAGGTTGATCGCCGGCTGCGCCAGCTCTTCGGAGAGCACGGCGAAGTGCATGCGTCGCGACAGCCGAGTGGCCGCACCGCTGACTCGGACCAGCGGCACCAAGGGCAGGGCGAGGGCGAAGCAGCGCAAGACCGCGACCAGCTCCGGCTCCCCCGCGCGCTCGGCAACAACGGGGGCCACCAGCCAGATCGCCAGGCCGAGCCCGGTTCCGAGCGACGCCGCAACCCCGATCGTCCGTGCCATGAGCTGGCGCAGCCTGCTGTCGCGTGCATCCCAGAGGCCGGTACCAAAGCGCACCATGCCTTTGTCGAGCCCTGCAATCGCGAACAGCCGGCCGATGCGCAGCACGGCCCAGCCGACGGCATACAGACCGAGGAGCGCGGGCTCGAGCGCGCGCGCCAGCGCCACCTGGGTGATCAGCTGCAAGCCGCGGGCCGCGAAGCTCCCGACCACGCCGACCATGGCACCGGACGCAAGCTGGCTCGCCGTGTCACCATCCTTGGACGGGGCAGAAGCCTGCCCCTGGGCATCAGGCTGAGGTTCGGATCGCATGGGCGGAGCCGGGCGGCGCGGCGCGGTTGCCGCTAGCGCGCCAGCGCGAGCCAGTCCCGTGGCGGCAGGAAATCTCGAAACAACCTTTCTTCGGCCGAGCCGGGCTCTGGTACGAAACCATGTTGCCAGCGCACATCGGGGGGCAGGGATGCAAGGATCGACTCCACCGCGCCACCGGACTGCAGGCCGAAGCGGGTACCCCGGTCGTGCAGAAGGTTGAATTCGACGTAGCGTCCGCGGCGTAGCAACTGAAACGTCCGCTCCCGCTCTCCGTAGGCATGGTCACGGCGACGGCGCACGATGGCCAGGTACGCGTCGAGGAAGTGGTCTCCCACCTGCCGAACAAACGCCGCGCACCGTGCGTAATCGGGCTGGTCGAGGTCGTCGAAGAAGATGCCCCCGATTCCCCGCGGCTCCTGACGATGTGGCAAGAAGAAATAGGCATCGCAATCGGCCTTCATCCGGGCGTAGACCGCATCGGCGTCTCCGTCGTCCAGCGCGCTGCAGGCAGCGTGGGCCGCGCGGTGCCAGCCGATGGCATCGTCTTCGAAGCCGTAGTAGGGAGTGAGGTCGAAACCGCCGCCGAACCACCAGGTCCCGCCACCACCAGGCCCCGCGGTCCCAGATCCGACCTCCCCAGACCCAGCACCCTCGAGCTGGGCTCCTTGGGCGTCGGCCCGGAAGAAACGGAGGTTGCAATGGACCGTCGGTACGTAGGGATTGCGCGGATGCGCGATCACCGACACCGACACCGCCTCGTAGGCGTGCCCCGCGAGGTACGGACGGCGATCCGTCGCTGCCGCGGGCAGCTGGCGCCGAACCGTGTGCGAGAACTGCGCCGCGGCGCGTTCGAAGACCGCGCCGCCCTCGAGCACGCGCGGGCGGCTCAGACTGCCATGAGGTCCGGTATGGTCGCCGCCCTCGAAGGTGGCCACGCCGTCCTCATCCGCGAACGCTCGGCAGAGTCGTTCTTGCAGATCGAGCAGGTAGGTACGAATCGGACCGATCGGCGCTACGTTCGACACCCGCAGAGTATAGCCTCGACATGCCAGGACCGTGGCATCCAGCTTGCTTGTGCGAGCATTGCCTTGGGATCCGGCACCAGCAGGTCTGCCAGAAGGTCTCGTTGTAAAGGATCCAGCGATTGATCGACTTCCCGGAGGACTTTCTTATGTCTCGTGCTCGTTCTTTTCGTCTTGCACCGCTTGCATTCCTCGCGACCCTGGTCGTTTCTGCCTTGGTGCTCCCGGCCGCAGCCATGGCGTCCGGACCCAAAGTCCAGGTGACACCTTTCGTCGGCTACCGGCTCGAAGGTGAGTTCGACGTCGGCGGTGAATTCAACTTCTTCAATCCGTTCGACGACCTGACGGTCGACGAGAGTGAGAGCGTGGGCGTGATCGTCGACTTCGCCGTCTCGAAAAGCTTCATGATCGAGCTGCTGTTCAGCCAGCAGGAAAGTCAGCTGCAGCTCGAAGGCCCGCTCTTCGGTATCGATGAACCCTTGGCCGACCTCGACGTCGACTACTACCATGTCGGCTTCATCTATCGCTGGCAGCCTGGCCAGATCCATCCCTTCGTCGGCGCCTCGGTTGGCTTGACGCGCCTGAACGCTTCCGGCTTCGAAGGTGGCGAGCTCGACCGCCCCTCGGTTTCACTCGGCGGCGGCGCCACGATCTTCGTGACCAAGAACATCGGCTTCCGCTTCGAGGGCCGCGCCTTCTGGACCTACATCGACGACGACGTGCAGGACATCTGCGATTTCGGCTGTCGCAACGAAGACTCCGTGTTCCTGGTTCAGCCCGAGTTCCGAACCGGCATCGTCTTCGCGTTCTGATCGTCCGCTGCTGCCTCGTGGGTAGCACAGCCCGTCTGGCCTGTGCTACCTTGACGCCCCACGCGCAGACCACCCTCTTCTTCCCGTGTTCAGATCATTCTTCAGCCGCCTCGGCGATGCTCGCAACCCGCGGTCCCTCGCATCCAAGCTGCGTCGGCGCCGTCAAGCTTTCTTCCTTTCGTTGCTGGCAGGCGTGCCACGCCCCCCCGACCGACCCATTCGCCTACTCGACGTAGGCGGCAACCATCTCTACTGGACCACGGTCGGCATGCTCTCCGCGGACGAGGTCGAGATCACGGTCCTGAATCTCGACGAAGAGCCGCGTCCCGATCTACGCATCGTGCGCGGTGACGCTCGTCACATGCCTGAGTTCACCGACGGCACCTTCGACATCGTGTTCTCCAACTCGGTGATCGAGCATGTCGGCTCCTTCGAGGACCAGCAAGCAATGGCGCGCGAGGTCGCACGCGTGGGCAAGCGCTACTTCGTGCAGACGCCGAATCGCTATTTCCCGATCGAGCCGCACTTCTTCTTCCCAGGCTTCCAATTCCTGCCCATCGCCGTGCGTGCGTGGCTGGTGCGCCACGTCGACCTCGGCTTTTCGAAGCGCACGAGCGACCCGCAGGAAGCACGCGAACGGGTCGAGAGCATCGAGTTGCTCAGCCATGGCAACATGCGCCGCCTGTTCCCCGATGGCAAGATCTACCGTGAGCGCTTCGCTGGACTGACCAAGTCCTTCGTTGCCTATGGCGGCTGGGAAGCCGCAAACGACTAGGTCGAAAGCTGGCGACCTGGGCTGCTACCGAAGCACCAGGTAGAGGGCCACCGAGCCCATGGCGAGCAGTGTCATGGGTGCCAGGTAGATGCACAGCCCGTGGTTGACATAGCGGGCGCGCTTCTTGCGCGGGTCGTAGACCACGCGGACCCTCGCCCCAACGGACATCCAGAACACGACGAGGCCATCTTCGAAGCGCCGCTTGCGTCCATCTCGGCCATAGAACTCGATGACCGCCATGCGGTATTTGAGCGGCGTAAAGCTGCCACCGTCCCGCCGCTCTCGCTCGACGATATCGGCGATCACACCGTCGGTTTCGAGGCCGAAGAAGTGAGTACGAGCGCGCGCGACCAGCAAGCCCGCCCCGATCAGCAGGAGCGCGCCGGAGACCAGCATCAAGTAGAGGTCGCCCATGGTTCGGTCTCTCCGTTGCAGCTTCGATCTGCCCCGGCTCAGCCGGTCAGTCGGTCTTCGACCAGGTCGAGGCTGGTTCGGTGGCCCATCACCGTCACCCGGTCCCCCTTCTGAAGACGGGTGTATCCGTGCGAGATCAGCGAGGCCCCCGCGCGCTGCACCGACAGCACCAGCACGTCGAGCGGGAGCTGGAGCTCGCGCAGGGACGCACCCTCGAGCTCGGCGCTGGTCACCGGCACCTCGATCACGTCTCGCTCCGCATCCATGCCGACCACCATACCGGTGAGCGACGGCGAGCGCACGAAGTGATCGAGGACATTCACCAGCGCTACATTCGGATCGATCGCCGTGGCGCCATAACGCTTGCAGTCTGCTGCTGCATCCTGGCTCGCCACCCAGGCGACGACATTCGAAACCCCGAGCTCGTCGTGGGCCAGTCGGCACAGGTCGATGTTGTCGGCCTCACCCATCATCCCGACCAACGTTCGCGCCTTGTCCGCGCCGATCTTTCGCAGATTGCGTGCCGACAAGGAGTCGACCTGGATCAGCTCGATGTCTGATGGTTCGTCTGGAGGCAGTTTTCGGCGGCTGACCAAGGCCGGCCGCCAGCCGTGCGCGGCGAGCTGCCGGGCGAGTGCCCACGATTGACCGTCGAGGCCGAAGATCAGGACCCGAGGCGCCCCCCGCACACCGCCCGCGAGATCGGACCGTGCCTCCCCCACCCGCTTGAGCAGCCACTTCGCCGGCGGTGGACCCAGGACCTGATTGACGACGATCACCGCGATCATCGTGGTCGCGAAGGCGCCCCCCCACTCGGGGAAGTCGACCGCCACCTCTTTCGCCAGGCCGAGGCCGATCCCGGCCTGGGTCAGCATGCCGAGCCATGTCAGGCGGCGGACCCGCAGAGGCGCTCCCGAGACCAGCCCCCCCAAGTAGGTGCCGGCAATGATCGCGATCAGACGTACGACCAGCAGCAACAATGCGATGCGCCAGGCCAGACGCAGGGCGACCAGGTCGAGGGAGGCACCCGCCAGGGTGAAGAACCCAAGGTAGACGTATGGGCCCGTGGCCTTGAGCACGCGCTCGAAGTCGTTGCGGTAGCTCGAGAAGTTACCGACCACGAAGCCGGCCACCATGCACATCAGCAGGGGCTCGAGAAAGACCTCGAACGGACCGCTGGCATGTGTCGTCTCACGCAGCCAGCCGCTCATCGCGTAGACAGCAAAGCCGGTCCCGAGCACCAGGATGCTCTGCACGGGAAGCCTACGGCCGAAGCGCAGCGCGAGATGCAGGGCGCCCGCGACCGCCGCCCCGAGCAGCAAGGCAACCAAGATTTCGCCGATCACGAGGGCGAACAGGCTGGCGTGGAAGTCCGATTCGCGCAGCAAGGCGTCGGCGATCGAGGTGCTGATCGCGAACAACATGATGACCGCCACGTCGAGCGCGACGGTGATGCCGAGCAGCAGCCGCGTGAACGGTCCTCTCGCCCGTAGCTCAGCGACCAAGGCGATCAGCGAGCTGGGCGAGCGTGAGACCAAAATCGCACCCGTGACCAAGCCGACTGCGAAACGCGCCTGGGTGTCCATACCGGCCAGGAACGGTGCGCCGTCGGCCAGCCAGAGCATGGTCGGAACCACCAGCGCGTACGACGCGCCGACGATCCCCAAGGTGATCCACCAGATCCGCCGGAGTTGCTGCCGCAGCTCCCGGTAGTGCAGCTCGGCGCCCGCGGCAAAGGCGATGAAGGCGAGGGCGATCTCGTCGATCAGTCGCAAGCGTGCGACCTGCTCGGTCGACAGCACCTCGAGAACGTAGGGGCCGGTGAGCACGCCGGCCAGCATGAAGCCCGTGATCAGCGGCAAACGAAACCGACTCGCTGCCCGGCCGATTCGTTCCGCGGCAAGCGCAAGAACGCCGAACAACGCTAAAAGCGTCAGGAAATCGAACAAGTGCTCGAAACTCAGGCGCGCGGACCGGCCGCACGAACCGCTTCACTGGCTCCGTCGGCGTACTTGGCGAAATTGTCGCGGAAAAGCCCCGCGAGCTTGCGTGCCGTGGCGTCGTAGGCATCGCCGTCGGCCCACGTGCCACGCGGTCGCAGAATCTCGTCCGGCACGTTCGGGCAGGTCGTCGGCACGGCGACACCGAACACCGGATCGGTCTCGGTCGCGGCCTGCGCCAAGCTGCCGTCGTGGATGGCATCGACGATCGCGCGCGTGTGGCGCAGCTTGATGCGCGCACCGACGCCGAATCCGCCTCCCGACCACCCCGTGTTGACGAGCCAGGCACGCGCACCGTGTTGCTGCATCTTGGCCGCCAGCATCTCAGCGTACTTGGCGGGATGCCAGGCCAGGAACGGGCCGCCAAAGCAGGGCGAGAAGGTCGTCTGCGGATCGGTGACGCCCATCTCTGTTCCGGCAACCTTGGCGGTGTAGCCACTCATGAAGTGGTACATCGCCTGCTCGCCGGTCAACATGCTGACCGGTGGCAGGACACCGAAGGCGTCACAGGTCAGGAAGATGACGTTGGACGGGTGTCCGCCCAGACACGGAATGCGGGCACCGGCAATGTGCTCGATCGGATAGGAGCCGCGTGTGTTCTTGGTGAGCGAGGTGTCCTCGTAGTCCACCTGCCGTGTTGCCGGATCGAAGACGACGTTCTCGAGCACCGAGCCGAAGCGGATGGCGCGGAAGATGTCCGGCTCGGCTTCCTCGGTGAGATCGATGACTTTCGCGTAGCAGCCGCCCTCGATGTTGAAGATGCCGCGATCGGTCCAGCAGTGTTCGTCGTCGCCGATCAGCTTGCGCTTGGGGTCGGCGGACAGTGTGGTCTTGCCCGTACCCGATAGCCCAAAGAACACGGAGGTGTCTCCCTGTTCACTGGCCGTAGCCGAGCAGTGCATGGACAGCACGCCGGTCTTCGGCATCAGGTAGTTCATGATCGTGAACACGCCCTTCTTCATCTCACCGGCGTATTCGGTGCCCAAGATCACGAACTCGCCGCGGGAGAACGACAGCGAGATGGAGGTGTCGCTGTCGACCCCTTCGACGCTGGTGTCGGCCGGGAAGCCGCCTGCGTTGATCACCACGTAGTCGGGCTCCCCGAAGTCGGCGAGCTCTTCGGCCGTGGGTCGAATGAGCATGTTGTGCATGAACAGGGCGTGGTAGGCGCGGGCGCAGATCACCCGTACCTTGAGTCGATGCTCCGGATCCCAGCCGGCGAAGGCATCGAGGCAGTAGAGCCGAGGGCAGGTGTTGAGCTTCTCGATCGCCCGTGCGCGCACCTGGTCGAAGCCGTCTGGCGAGATCGGCTGATTGACCTTGCCCCACCACAGATCGTTCTCCGAGTCCGACTCCCGCACGATGCGTTTGTCGTTCGGACTGCGACCGGATTTCTCACCCGAATTCGCGATCAGTGCACCGTTCGCGGCGATCGCCGAGCCTGGTTCGTGGCACAGCGCTTCCTCGTACAAGACCGCAGGCGCCTGGTTCCGAACCACGTTTTCGACGTGAATGCCCAAGGCAGCCAAGGAAATCCGTTCAGCCATCTACGCTCCTCCGAATCCGCATGGCGCGCGCGTCGGCACGGTGGTCGTGCCGTGCGACAAGCAAACGCGTCGCGCCTGAGCCATGAGGCGCGAATCGTAGCAGACGATGATGACGATCAGGCCACTGAAAACAATTGACCGTGGTCTCGATATCCCTCGAGCTCGAGCAAGCCGCGCTTCATGGCCAGCCCGCCAGCGAAACCGGTCAAGCTTCCGTTGGCCCCGATCACCCGGTGGCAAGGAATGATGATCGGGATTGGATTCGAGCCCACCGCCCGCCCGACCGCCCGCGCACCGTTCGGCCGTCCGAGCTCGCGGGCGATGTCGCCATAGATGCGGGTCGTGCCCGGCGTGATCGCGAGCAACGCTTTCCAGACAGCCTGTTGGAAGGGTGTGCCACGCGGTTCGAGCGCCAGGGAGAAGCTCTGCCGGGCGCCGCCCAGGTACGCCTCGAGCTCGGCCGTCACCGCCGCAACCCGCCGCGCATCGCGCGTACGGTCTGCCTCGCTCACCCGCAGCCAGGCAAGCGCTGAAGGCCGCGAATCCTCGTCGAGGAAGGCGATATGCACCAACGCCCCCTTGGCGTCGACCGTCAGATCCAGCCGGCCCCACGGCGTCGCCATCTCATCGTGAAAGTACATACTGAGCTCCTCGGTTATCGGGCGGCTTCAGTCCTCCGGCGGCTTCTGCCACAGGTGGAAGGTCGCCAAGCTGCGGTCGGGTGCGAATGGCTGCATCAAGGCCAGGGTGCCCGGGACATCGGGGCGCTCCGGCAAGCCATAGACTTCCACCAGCCGGCGCAGCAGTGCTGCGTCCCCGACCGGCACGCAATCGGCAAAACCCCAGGTGCGCATCATCAGGTAACCGACTGACCAGGGCCCAAACCCCGCCCGCGCGAGCAGGCTCTGCTCGACGGTGGTTGCGGTCACGAAGTTGGTGTCGGTCGCGAGGACTCCGTCGGCGATATCGCGCGCCGCAGCGAGCACGACCTCGGCTTTGCGAAAGGAGAACCCCATGGCCCGCAGCTCGGGTACGGTCAACTCGGCCACGTCTTCGGCGACGGGGGGCGCGACCAGCCCATGGCCGACGTCGACACCCGTACGCGCGAACAGCCGGTGGCGCATGGCGAACGCAGCCGCCAGGCTGACCTGCTGGCCGGCGACGACCCAGATGAGTCCCTCGAATACGTCGCGGGTCTGGGGGACGATCAGGCCGGGCTGACGATCGACCAATGCGGCCATTTCGACTTCGGCCCGCGCCCGCCGCTCGAAGGGCCGCGGATCGTGCGCGAAGCCGAAGAGGCGGATGAGGATGGACAGCGCCTCGTAGGCTGCACCGTCTCCAAGGCGCTGGGCCGATGCCCGGCTTCGTCCTGATGCGGCCGCCGCGGTGAGGTGACAGCGGGCGCGCCGCCCCTCGACTTCGACGTCCAGCCGTGCCGGTATCGCCGCTGCGCCGAGTCGGAGGCCGAACCGGAAAACGCTGCCGTCGACCTGCTCGGTAAGGCTGGTGGGGTCGCGAGACCAATAGCGCGCGAGTGAGGCGATTCGCAGCCACCGGGGCAGCTGGAGGTCGAAGCATGACGCGCCACGCAGCGCACGCACGCCGCCCGGAGCGAGGCCGGTCGATCGGCGGACATTGGCGCCAAAGGCGGAAAGGGTGCCGAAGCCCGCCTCGAAGGCGACATCCGACACCGGCTGCTCGGTATCGACGAGCAGTCGGCAAGCGCGCGCGACTCGCAAGCGTCCCAGCAAGGTCGCCGGCGTTACGTGGTAGTGCCGCCGGACCAGGGCGTTGAGCTTCGAGGTGCCGACCTGGACGGCCCGAGCCAGGTCGGCCACGGTCCTGCCTTCGGAGGGATCCTGCAGCAAGCGGGCCACGACTTGCTCGAGGGCTCGCTTGTCTGGATCTTCGCTGCGATAAAAGCGGTCGGGGTAGCAGCGGCGGCAGGCTCGCAACCCGGCCGCTAGAGCCTCTTCCGGCTGGCGATAGAAGTGAACGTTCTCGTCCTTCGGCTTGCGCGCCGCGCATGACGGCAGGCAGTAGATGCCGGTGGTCACCACGCCGGTCACGAAGCGACCGTCATACTGGCGGTCGCGCCGCTTCATGGCATCGAGCATTCGCTGGCGGGAAAGAGCCACGCGCGGACCCTACCAACCGTGGCTCGAGCGAGCCACCGAAATCGACCGCCAGAACTCGGGCCAGCGACTCGGGCCAGCGTCGTCCGGCATCGTCTGCGGGCGGACCTCCGCGAACGCGCTCACGCTCAAACACACTGCGGCCGTCCTCGATCGATACCGACCGGCGCTTCCAGACACTGGTAGTCGGTTCCACGACGCGCATCGCCTCACATCGTCTGCGGGCGGACCTCCGCGAACGCCCTCATGCTCAAACGCAGTGCGGCCGTCTTCGATCGATACCGGACGACGCTTCGGAACGATCACCGGGGGTGCCGGTAGTTGCTTCGCTCGGGCTCGACGAGAGGCTCTGGAGGGTCGCTGGCTGCTATGCTCCTTTCAACCAATCCGATACGGTCGCTTCGCGGCGGCCTCGCGATTCAAAATTGAGAGAGGTGTACGATGCGTCCGGTAATCCGCGTGTGTGCAGCATTCGTCGTCTTGTGGACCCTGGTGGCCGTGCCGGCAGTCGTAGCCGGTTCGCTGCCGGCCGATCAGCCCTTGGCTTCCTTTTGGTTCCCCAACGACCTGCTGACCTGGGATCCGGCGACTGATCCTGACGCGCCGTTCAACCGCAGCAGCGTTCCCCGCCGCGATCGGTTTCTCGACCCCAACACGCAGGTCAACAGCCATGCGCGCCCCGACGAGGCGGGCGTCGTGATTCTCTCGACCAGCGGTGCCGGCACCAGCAACAATCCTTCGCAGGGTGCGCTGCAGTTTCGAACCTACGCTTTCAGTCACTGGCCTTACATCGACATTTGGGTCATGTGGGGTGGTTCCGCGGGTGAGGGGTTGATTTTGGCGCCCAATGGCGGCCTCACAGACGCTGCCCACCGCAACGGCGTCAAGATGTTCGGCAACATCTTCTTCCCGCCCAACGTCTTCGGCGGCAACATCCAGTGGGTGCGGGATCTGGTGCAGCGCAGCGGCGCGACTTTCCCGGTTGCCGACAAGCTGATCGAGGTCGCGGAGTACTACGGCTTCGACGGCTGGTTCATCAACCAGGAGACCAGCGGCGGCAACGCGGCGCTGGCAACCGATGTTCGCGACTTCATCCGCTACGTGCGCGCCAACTCCAGCATCGAGATCCAGTGGTACGACGCCATGGTGGAGACCGGGTCGATCTCTTACCAAAACGCGATGAACGCGAACAACGACGCCTTTTTTCACGAGGCCGGAAATCCAGTCTCGCACAGCATGTTCCTCAACTACTTCTGGACCACCAATCGGCTGATCAACTCCGCGACCCTGGCCACGTCGTTCGGCCGCAGCCCCTACGAGCTCTTCGCTGGCGCTGACATCGGCATCAATGGCACGAACACCGGAATCAACTGGAACGGCCTCTTCCCGGAAGGCAAGGCCCACCGCATGTCGCTCGGCTTCTTCGCCACCCAGTGGTCCCTCGACACGGCGACCTCGACCGCTGATTTCTACCGGCGCGAGCGCACCATCTGGGCCGGACCAGGCGAGGACCCGAGCAGCACCACGAGCAGCGGCTGGCGCGGCGTGGCCCATTTCATCCCGGCCAGGTCATCGATCAATGACCTACCCTTCGTCACCCACTTCAACACCGGCCAGGGCACGCAGGTAGCGATCGAGGGCGAGGTACTGCGGGTCGGTGACTGGTACAACCGCGGCCTGCAAGACCTCCTGCCCACCTGGCGTTGGATCATGAACGCCACCACGACCGCCACCCTGGAGCCGAGTCTCGATTTCGACGCCCCCTACTACGGCGGCACCAGCCTGCGGGTGACCGGTGCCCTCGATGAAGCCCATCAGCTCGACCTCTTCAAGACGGACCTCGCGATCACCGCAGATACCGAGATGACGCTGGTCTACCAGACCGGTTCAGCCGGTTCTCCTTCCAATCTCTCCGCGGCGCTCGCCTTCCGGGACGGCGGCGGTGGGCTCGGCGCATTCCAGCTCTTTCCGGCCGGCACGACCAGTTCCGATGGCTGGAACACGGTGACTTTCGATCTCAGTGCTTTCGCAGGCGAGACCCTGAATGTCGTGTCACTGCAGTTCGACGCCCCGGCGCCGGTCGCCAACTACGACCTTCGGGTCGGGCGGCTGGCGATCTACGAAACGCCGATCGACGTCCCATCGCCCCCGAGCAGCGTGACGGTCGAGAACAAGGTCGAGAGCGACCCGCAGACCGCCACGTTACGCTTGCTCTGGGATCACGCTCCTGGGGAGCGATACACCTACAATGTCTACCGTCGGAATCCGGACGACACGCGGACGTACCTCGGCGGCACCCACAGCAATGCGTACTTCGTGGCCGAGGTCGAGCGGGTCGGCAGTGAGGACGAGACCACCATCGAGGTCGAAACCGTCGGCGCCGAGATGGCGGCCTCCGTGGCCGCCACCACGACGTTTACCTGGGATGTTTCGAGCTCGATCTTCACCGACGGCTTCGAATCCGGTGACACGACAGCCTGGAGCAACACGACACCCTAGAACTGGGCGGCCGCCGGGTGCCGTCCTGGGAACGGTTCCTGGTGGCGGTGAGTCTCAGTTCATGGCAGGGCCGCAGTCGGCACGGCCGTGCCAGCACGTCGAAAGGAGCGCCATGAGCCAGAACCCGCCTCCACCGCCCCTGCCCTGGAACGTCCGTTCCTGGCTGCTCTTCTACGCCTTCGGCGCTGGCGTGCTCTACGCTGGCAGTTTCCTGGTGGTCTTTCCTCGCCAACACGTGATCGCCGCGGCAACGTCCGTGGTAATTGCGCTGGCGATTGCCGGGGGTCTACTGCTGATGGCGCTCAGCGCCAGCCACAAGGCCACCTCGGGAGCGGTCGGCCCCCTGTCGTGGCTGGATGCGCTCCTGCTCGCACTCCGGGTTGGCTTGTGGGTCACCCTGCTCGGCGTGGTGGTCAATTTGGCGGTGCGCCGGGGCATGGGGTGGCTCTATCCCCATCTCGTGCCAGCGCATACCGCGGTCGCGGTCGCCGCCAACCTCGCCATGCTGCTGGTCTTTCTCAAGCGGTCGCGCGCCCGTGACCTGAGTCCGGGGCGGGCGCTCCTTCTGTGGCTGGGCGCCGATGTGGTCTTTTTGATCGCGGCCTGGGCTTTGTGGCCCACGGCTGGCTAGCGCGAGGTCTACTCAAGCCCCGCGCGAGACCACAACGTGCGCGGATTCGGGCCGCCCGGTGGAGTCGAGTCCGTTCGGACACTTGCTCTAGCCACTGGTAGTGGCGTGACTGCATGGAGGCCGCTGAGAGAGCTGGCACCGAACCTGACCAAGGAATGCGACGGGAGCAGGATCTCTCTGGATCGTTCCGGCGGTATCGCTCATCGCGGTCCCCGCGGTGCTGTTCGTGCATGGGGTCAAAGCACTCAGGGCAAGCACACCTGAGCGTCCCCAACATGTGCCTCGAGCCGACCGCTGATGCGACTTCAAAACACCGCGTCACGGTGCACACCGGCACGGCCGCGACGACACGACCGGTGATCGCATTCGTTTCGAGATGGCGAGGACCGCCAAGTCCGAGGCAGCACCTCAGACCTTCGCGTGTCGTACGGGCGCCCTACTGTCTTAGCGTGAGAGTTTGCGAAAGCTCCAGTAGATGCCGCCCCAGAAACGGCTCGGTTGATCTGGGAGAACTTCTTCGTCGATACTTCTCGAGTAGCCGATTCGAAGCTTGAGGTTCTTTCGTGGCATCTGATAGTCGAGATCGAGCTGCAGCCCCCAATGGTGGAGACCGGCCTTCGAACCGCCGAAGAATCTTGCATAGTCGGCTCCCGAATAAGCCACTTGGCCGGACACGGCAGGTGACCAGGTGCTCGCCTCTCTCCAACGGTGACCCAACGTGAACTCAGCAAACACATCATGCAGCAAATCAAAATTATAGAAGATGTTCACCTGAGGGCTCAGGAAACGTTTCGATTGCCATTTGAAGTAAATTTCACCGGTCGGATCAATTCCGCCTGGAAAGATCAACGCGACGATGCCGGCGGTCAGCCGTGCCGACTCGAGATCCCAGGTTCGGGACAGGTCGATGTCGATCTCTTGTACCTCGCCGCGGCGTCCGTCTCCGTCACCCAGGTCCAGGCCGAACCAAAGTTGGACGGCAAAGCCGTTGAGAAATTGGAACGTGACAGATGAGTTTGCGACCGCGAAGTCTCTCAGCGTGATACCCCGCCACACATGCGGCGCGCGCACCGCGAGCTCGTACAAGTGGTCGGCCGAGGAGGAGGCGCCTGTTCCGAGAAAGAGAGACAGCAGGCCTACCAAGATCGCGCGGGGAGTAAGGCCTCGGTCAGCGGTCCGGATTGGCTCGAAGGATGTAGTACTAGTTCGCATCCTGGAAACGATTCCACTTCGAGCGGGTATGGAAAACGGGCAGAATCGTCAACAATCGCAAGAAACGCGCCAGCCCCTATTGATTGGGCCGCCAACACAGCCAACACTCGCTAGCTGCGCCTTCTCACCAAATCGATCAGCAGAAGAGACTGGGCTCGTTTAGCCCGGTGGTTTGACGTTGGGGCGGCTTCGCATTCGTTCGCAGCCAATGCTTCCCCCGTGACCGGGATCCGGCCACAAGGCCCGAAGGTTCCAGCCGCGCTGGTCAGGCCCTATTTCTTCGGTGGCTCGTTCTCACCCCAGCGATCCTCGAGCGCGACTCCGAGCCCATCGGCCAGACGGTTGACGTAGGCGAAGTAGCCGGTGACCTGGTTGATGTCGAGGATGGCCCGGTCGCCGAAGCCGGCGTCGCGCAATGCCACGACATCCCCTTCGACCATCGCCGCGGGGCGGTGGGTCAGCTTGTCGGCGTATTCGAGCATCGCGCGATCAGCCGTGTCGATCGGCGCGGTCCGGAAATCCGCGATCAGCGCATCCACCCAATCTGCATTGTCGGTCTCGGCACGGAGTCCCGCTCCGTGATGCTTCGTTCAGTAGTGGCAGTGGTTGGCCACTGACACCGTGGTCGCAATCATCTCCCGCTGCACCCGGCTGAGCGGCGACTCGCCGTACATCAGCGTTCGGTAGAGGACGAGGTGAGCGCGCAGGGACGCCGGATGCAGACTGTGAATCTGTAGAATGTTGTCGACGACGCCATCGTCGGCATGATTGCGGTACATGCGCTCGAGCTGTTTGTCTGCACGCGCTTCGGCATCGGATAGCACCCGAATCCAGGCCATGGGCTCACCTCCTCGTTGCCGCAAACGGTAGCGCGCCGAGGTGTCGCCGGCAAGTGGCATCGGCAATCTGGCCAGTTGCCCAGACCAGTGACCCGTCCGGTCGCGGCCGTCGGGGTGTAGCATCGCGCATCACGGCGGTGGAATCGATCCAGGAACGTGAAGAGCAGGAAGGTGGAGAGCATGCCAGCCAATACAACGACTGTTGCCGACCCGAGCGTTGATCCGACGGCCGACGAGATCGTCCTGCCGAGCGCCTGTCCCCTCGATTGTCCCGATCACTGCAGTCTGGACGTCACGGTGCGCGACGGCGCGATCCAGCGCATCGACGGCAGCCACCGTTCGAGCGTGACCGACGGATTCATTTGCACCAAGGTGCGCAACTTCGGCGATCGTGTCTACGGGCCGGAGCGCCTTCTGCATCCCGCGATTCGCACCGGCGAGAAGGGAGAGGCACAGTTCCGCTCGGTCAGCTGGGACGACGCCCTCGACCACGTCGCGACGCGCCTCCGCGCGATCGCCGAGCAACATGGTCCGGAGTCGATTCTTCCCGTTTCCTATGGCGGCTCCAACGGCATGCTCACCCAAGGCAACACCGATGCCCGCCTGTTCCGTCGCCTGGGTGCGGCCGAGCTCCTCCACACGGTCTGCGCCGCCGCCACCGGCCGCGCAACCGAGGGACTGTACGGCAAGATGCCTGGCGTGGCCTATGAGGATTACGTAGAGGCGAAGCTGATCGTCGTTTGGGGGGCCAATCCTTCGGCCGCTGGCATTCATCTGGTGCCCTTCATTCGCGAGGCGCAAAGCCGCGGTGCCAAGTTGGTGGTAGTCGATCCGCGACGAACGCCGCTCGCCAAGAGAGCCGACCTCCACCTCGCCCTGCGGCCGGGCACCGATCTTCCCTTGGCACTGGCCGTGATCCGCTGGTTGTTCGAGAACGGCGCGGCGGACGACACATTCCTGGGGGAGCACGCGACCGGCGTCGAGCCGCTGCGCAAGCGCGCGGACGCATGGACGATCGAGCGCGCCGCCGAGGTGTGCCAGCTCGACCCCGACGCTCTCGCGCAGTTCGCCCGCGACTATGGCGCGATCAGCCCAGCCGTCATCCGCTGCGGCTGGGGACAAGAGCGCAACCGCAATGGCGGGTCGGCCACAGCGGCGATCCTCGCGCTGCCGGCTGTCGCCGGCAAGTTCGGGGTGCGCGGCGGCGGCTATACCCAGTCCAACTCCGGTGCCTGGAATCTTGGGGCCGACGCGCTGATCGGGGCTGACGAGCCCACGGTACCGTCGGTGAACATGAATCGACTCGGGCGCCACCTGGTCGAACGCGCGGCACCGGACATCCGCGCCCTCTTCGTCTACAACGCCAATCCGCTCATGACCTTCCCGGACCAGGAGCGGATGCGCGCCGGCCTCGCGCGCGAGGACATCTTCACCGTCGTCTTCGACCAAGTGATGACCGATACCGCACGCTATGCCGATGTCGTCTTGCCTGCGACCACCTTCCTCGAGCATCACGAGGTCCAGAAGGGCTATGGCGCGCTCTCACTCCAGCATGCGCCGCCGGTCATCGCACCCCAGGGCGAGGCCCGGCCCAATCTCGAAGTCTTCGCCGAGCTGACGCGGCGAATGGGCTTGGCAAAGACCGACGACGTCGAAGACATCGCCACGTTCAACGCTCATCTGCACGAGCAGGCCGAGGCTGTCAGCGGCGGCGGCAACAACGGTCAGCACAGCAACAGCGAGACCGGAAACGGCACGGGCGGATCGTTGGCGAACGGTGCGGTCGTCTATCCCGAAACAGGCGCGACACCCGTCATGTTCCGCGACCACCTGCCACGCACCGCGGATCACAAAGTTCACCTCTTCCCCGCGGATCTCGATGCCGAAGCCCCCGCCGGCCTGTACGCCTACCAAGAGGAATCACCCAGTGAGGCGTTCCCCTTGGTCTTGATCTCGCCAGCGACCCGCCGCACCATCTCATCAACCTTGGGTGAGCTCTATCGGGGCGCGGCCGCAGTCGAGATCCACCCAGACGACGCCGCCGCCCGCGGGCTCGAAAGCGGCGACCCCGTGCGGGTCTGGAACGACCTCGGCGAGGTCCATTGCGCCGTGCGCATCAGCCGCGACGAGAAGCCTGGCGTTGCGTTCCTGGCCAAAGGGCTCTGGGCGCACAATACGGCCAACGGGAACACCGCCAATGCCCTCGCACCCGACACGTTGACCGACCTCGGTGGCGGCGCCTGCTTCAACGATGCACGGGTCGAGATCGCCCGACGGGACGACGATCGCACAGCCACATGAGCGCGACTCCTGAGTCGCCCGAGATTCCACGCCAGGTCGCCACCATCGACTGGGCGACCTGGCAGCCCACCGACCGCGCCACCCTGGTCTTCGTCATTCGCGACGGTGAGATCCTGCTCATTCGCAAGAAGCGGGGGCTCGGCGCCGGCAAGATCAACGGCCCGGGTGGCCGCATCGATCCCGGCGAGACGACCCGCCACTGTGCTGTACGCGAACTGCGAGAAGAGCTCGGGATCACGCCCTGCGCGTTGCGCGAGGCCGGCGAGCTGCTGTTCCAATTCGTCGACGGCTACGGCATTCACGTATGGGTGTTCGTCGCCGAAGCCTGCGTCGGGACGCCTCGTGAGTCACCGGAGGCGATACCGCTGTGGACGCCCCTCGACAGCATTCCCTATGACGAGATGTGGGCCGATGACCGATTGTGGATCCCGCTCATGCTGCGTGGCGACACCTTTCAAGGACGATTTGTCTTCGACGGTGACGACATGATCGACCATGCGCTACGAATTGACTCCTTGTGAATTCGCATTAGGAAAACCGCAAATCTTCATAAGAAGATCCTCAAACGCCTGGCCAGACGATGCGATACGCTGCATGATCGACGCACTTGAACGAGGCGGAGTTTCCAAGGGTCGGGGGGCCACGATGCTGAAGGGGAATAGACACCATGCCCGAGACCATCGCACCACTCACGCTTGCTGCGGTCCGCACTGCTGACGACGTCACCGCGGAGGCCATCCGCATCTTCGGCGACCTGCCTGCCCCCCAAGGCGTCTTGCAGGTCATGGCGTGTCACCGTCGCGACGGTGCCCTTTTGGCCCTCGCCACCGGCGAAGGCGCACCCCGGTGCGACGAGGATGCGTTCGCCCTGGCACTCGCCCGCGCCCGCGCCGATGCGATCATCACCACCGGCGCCATCCTTCGTGAAGAGCCCGCGCTGAGCCACGCGCCCGAGGCGTCCACCGACCACGGCGAAGCCATGGCGGCATGGCGGTCGGCCAACGGACGCCAGCGTCCGGCGACGACGGTCGTGATGACCCGCAGTCGCGACATCGACCTCGACCATCCCGTCTTTCACGGCAACAACCCGGTCCTCGTCTTTACCAACGAGAGCGCGCCGCCGAGCTTCGGCATCGAGCTCGCAGCGCGAGGCGGCATGTTGATCACCGAGGCTGAACCGACACTCCAACGCTGCATCGCCCGGTTGCAGCAGACCGGTTCCGCCGCGATCACGGTCGAAGCCGGGCCCTCGACCGCGGCCAAGCTCTTCGAGCCCCCCGTGCTGATCGACGAGCTGCTGCTGACCACCCTCGATGCAGCCGCGCTCGATCCCGCGTACGTCCGGGGCGAGCTGATTCGCGAGGACGCATTGGCCACACGTCTGCGTTCGACCGGCCCTGCCTATGAAGCCCGCGACGGTGATCACACGTGGCGCCTGCAGCGCTGGGTTCGCTGAGTCCGCGGAAGCACACGCTGACACCGGCAGCTGAATAGCCTGTCGACACGTCCATTCAGGCGATCCGGAGGCGTCCAATCGATGCCCTCGATTGTGGTACCGTCGACATCATCTGAGCTGATTCGTGCGCCGCAGCTGCGTGCTGCGAAGTCGCCCTATTACAGACTGCCGCCGCGCTGAGGCGCGAGCTTCGAAGACTGCGATTCGAGCACCGAACTTCGAAGACTGAAGATCGAAAGTCCGGCGCCAAGGAGACCCTAGAGATGATCGCCCCCCGCAACGTTCACGACACCCTCAGCCGTCATCAGCTTGCGGATGGCTACTCGGTGGTGCTCGATCTCGACCGCTCCGAGGGAGCCTGGCTGGCAGACGCGACCACTGGCGACCGCTACCTCGACTGCTTCACGGGCTTTGCCTCGTGGCCGATGGGCTACAACCACCCGATGATGGCGGATCCGGCCTTCGTAGAAGAGATCGCCCGCGCCGCGCGCAACAATCCAGCCAACTCGGATCTCTACACCTCGTCGATGGCGTCTTTCGTCGATGCCTTCGGCTCGGTCGTCACGCCACCCCAGTTCCGCTACCACTTCTGGATCGCCGGTGGCGCCCTCGCCGTCGAGAACGCGATGAAGGTGGCCTTCGACTGGAAGGC
>CALFAM010000100.1 GCA_937948815.1 uncultured bacterium | reverse complement strand
GCATCTCGCGATTGAGTACCGTCGCAGCATCAGCCGTTGCGACGTCCTTCTAGGCTACGCGCAGAGGCTGACTCGCATTCGAACAGGGCTCGCATTGGACGACGCCGCGGTTCGCACTCGGGCCTGGGTGCGGACGAACCTTGGGCCACAAACGTCGTACGATAGAGATCGGTCCGTGTGTTCTGTCGCGGGTGTCGTGCGTGAGCGCCACGTATCCCAAGGCCTGGTGAATCGAGAGATCGCGTGCCGCGTCCCGGAGGGAGCGCCGCGTGATGAGGAGAGATCGTATGCAAACCGGAATTCTGTCTCGCTCTTCGGCCTGGATGCTGAGATGGGCGCCCGCCGTGGCCCTCTTCGCGTGGGCCGGCGCTGGCTGGGCGCAGGACCTGCTGATCACCAACGTCCACCGGGTCGATCCCGCCGCGGAACGCATCAGCAAGGGATTGCTGCTGATCGAAGATGGGACCATCGTGGGGCCCGTTGCGGCTGCCCCGAAGGAATTTGCCGGGACCGTGGTCGACGCCGAAGGGCGCTATGCCATTCCCGGCTTGGTCGACACCCACGTGCATTCCTTCGGCAACATGGCGCCCGACGGCAAGATGGAGATGCTGTTTACGCCCGGTTCTGCCAAGCGTGCTCTCTACGCGGGTGTCGTCGCCTTTCTCGATCTCTTCGGCATGGAGCAAGTGATCTTGGGAATTCGCGATGGTCAGCGCGCGGGCAAGGGCTATCCAGGGGCCAGCATCTTCGCGTCCGGACCCTGCCTGACCGCCACCAAGGGGCATTGCAGCGAGTACGGCATTCCCACCCGCATCATCGATACGCCGGCGGATGCCCGCAAGCAGGTCGGTGAGCTGGCGGCCAAGAATCCGGACGTGGTGAAGATCGTCTACGACCACGAGGACTACGATGGCCACAGCATGCCGTCGATCGACCTGCCGACACTCGAAGCGGCGATCGCCACGGCCCGGGAACACGACCTGGCGACCGTGGTCCACATCGGCCACTGGCAGGACGTGCGGGAGGCGACGCTGGCCGGCGCCACCGCAGTGACTCACACACCGCGCGGCCCCATGCCCGCGGACCTGCCGGCGCTGATGGTGGAGAAGGGCACGATGATCATTCCGACCCTCGCGGTCCAATCCGAGCTGGCGGACCTGATCGCGGATCCCACACCGCTCGACGGTCCGCTGGCGCAGGCGGTCACGGGAGAGCACATCCGGACGCCCTTTCGGTCGCGGGAGAACTTTAGTGAGCGAACCGAGCGGTGGCTCGTGTGGCAAAAGGGAATGCGCGCCGAAATTCTGCGCTCGGTGGGCAAGCTGGCTGATGCCGGTGTCGTCGTGCTCGCGGGTACGGATGCCGGCAATGTCGGTGTGATCCAGGGCTGGTCCTTGCACCGCGAGCTGGAGAAGCTGGTGGAGGCTGGGCTGACGCCCTGGCATGCCCTGCGGGCGGCCTCGGTCGATGCGGGGACCTTGCTCGGTGCAAAGTGGGGGCTGACTGCGGGCGATCGAGGCGACGTCATCCTGCTCGACGCCTCGCCGATCGACGACATCCGCAACACCCGCAAGATCCACCTGGTGATCCAGGGTGGGAAGGTGGTCGATCGGGAGGCCCTGCTCGTGCCCTGACGGCTGGTGGGCGAACGGCCCCCCTTTGATCACGGCCTTCCCTGATCAAGGCCTTTCGAAACATTGTGAACGGGGTGGGACTCTGCTCCCCCATGTGTCACCCATTCCCCAGCGGGCGGTGAGCGAGCCGGGTGTCGTGGGCCGCCCGATGCGTGCGGAAGTTGGTGTCTGCACGCGTGCTAGGCTGCGCCCCAACAACGATGACAAGCTCGTCTCATCCACAATCAGCCGTGCAGATTGGCGACTGGGTTCTGGACGCAGACCTCAACCAGCTCTCCGGCCCCGAGAGCATTGTGCGCCTCGAACCGCGGGCCGTCGCGGTGCTTGGCGAGTTGGCCGAGCATGCCGGGCAAGTACGCACGCGCGATGAGCTGCTCGATGCAGTGTGGGGCGATGCCTTCGTCGGCGAAGCGGCCCTGACGCACTGCATCTGGGAACTTCGCAAAGCGTTCGGCGACGATGCCAAGAATCCATCGTTCATCCAGACGGTTCCGCGCCGTGGCTACCGCCTGGTCGCACCGGTCGCGCCCGTCGCGCGCGCCCCCTCCGTCGTTGCCAAGACGCTGGTCGCCTGGACGGCCGGCGATCTAGCCTTCACAACGTCCTCCGATCTCGCCGCGCTGCGAGCGCAGTACGAAGGGGAGGGGGTCGTGGCCGATGTCGCCCCCGACACGTCAGCACCGGCCTGCGCGCTTGCGCTCTTCGAACGCCCGACCCAGGCCTTGCGCTTCGCTCTCGCCTTGCAGGCTTCGACGTTCGAGCAGGCAGATGAGGAGGCCGGAGCCTTTTCGGTGGGCGTCCATCTCGGCGAGATCACGGTGCGTGATCAGTCGGCTGCGGCGGATGACGGAGAATCCGGCGCCGTAACGGGGACGTCGGTCGCTGGGGCGGCTGTGTCCGTGGTGCTCGCGCTCTGTGCCTCGGCCCATGCGCGGCAGATCCTGACGTCGCGTGGCGTATTCGATATCGGGCGGGCCGCAGCCGAGGCCATTGCGCCGGAACAGGCCGACTTGCGTTGGTCTGCGCACGGTGACTACGGCCTGGTTGGACATGGCGAGCCGTTCGAGGTCTTCGAAGTCGGTGCCCGCGGGCTCGCGCCGCTCGAAGCACCGGCTGGCGCGGCCGGGCTCCGCCCCGTCGGGGGCGAACGGACCGTTCTCGGCTGGCGCCCGGCACCTGGACAGGCCGTTCCCCAGCGGCCGCATTGGCAACTCCTGCACAAGCTCGGCGAGGGCGGATTCGGCGAGGTGTGGCTGACCGAGCATGCCAAGACCGGCGACAAGCGGGTCTTCAAGTTCTGCGTCGAGGTCGATCGCCTGCGTTCCCTGCAGCGCGAGGTGACGCTTTTTCGGCTGCTCAAGGAAAGCCTGGGGGCGCGCCCCGACATCACGCGAATTCTCGACTGGAACTTCGATGACGCGCCCTACTTCCTCGAGCTCGAATACGTCGAAGGTGGCAGCTTTTCGGATTGGGCGGTAAGCCAGGGTGGGCTGGAGACCGTGCCCCTCGCCACCCGGCTCGAGATCGTGGCGCAGGCGGGTGAAGCGCTCGCCGCAGCCCATTCGATCGGCGTCCTGCACAAAGACGTCAAGCCCGGGAACATACTGATCGGTCCCGGCCGCGATGCCCAGCCGCGGGCGCGGCTCACGGACTTCGGCATCGGACGGCTGACAGACCCGGGGCAGCTCGCCGATGCCAAGATCACCCGCCTCGGTCTGACCGAGACCAACTTGCCCGAGACGCCCGATTCCAACAGCGGCACCCGTCTCTACATCGCACCCGAGTTGCTGGAAGGTCGCATGGCGAGCATCCAGTCCGACATCTATTCGCTGGGTGTCGTGCTTTACCAAGCCGTGGTCGGTCGATTCGACCGGGCGATGGGGCCGGGGTGGCGTAGACAGGTCGACGACTCCTTGCTGCGCGAAGACATCGCGCAATGCGTCGATCTGGCACCCGAACATCGGCCGCAGAGCGCGCGCGGGGTCGCCGAGCGCCTGCGCTCCCTCGAGGCTCGGCGGGAGCAGATCGCCGAAGAGCAGCGTCGACAGCGAGCGGAGGAAGCCACCCGCCTGGCATTGGCGCGTGCCCAGCGCCGGCGCAAGCTGCTGGCGGGTGTCGCGGGTGTGTCGTTGGTGGTCGCAGCGGTGGTCGCGGTCCTCACCTTGTTGGCGCTCGACGCGCGCGACCGGGCAAAGCAAAGCCGGGAGCGGGCAGAGCGTCTGGTCACCTTCATGCTCGGCGACCTTCGTGGAACCCTGGAACAGGTTGGCCGCCTCGACGCCATGGAGCGCACGAACGAAGAGGTGCTGCGCTACTTCGATTCCCTCGGCGTCGATGACATGGGCGACGAGGCACTGTCGCGGCGTGCCGCTGCGCTGCGCCAGATCGGCGTCGTCCGCTTGAACCAGGGCGAGCTGGCGGCTGCGGCCGAGGCCTTTGCCGTGTCCTTGGAGAGCGCTGAGCGCCTGGTCGCGCGCGATCCCGCGAATGGCCCTTGGCAGGCCGAGCTCGCGGACAGTCATTTCTACGTCGGTGAGGTTCTTCGCCAACACGGCGATCTCGTCGGCACGCGTGCGGCGTTTTCTGCCCACCGCGATGGCTACGAGCGCCTGGTGGCCCAGGATCCGAGTCAGCGGCATTGGCGGCTCGAGCTGGCCTATGGTCACAGCAATCTCGGCCTGGTGTTGGACGGCCTGGGAGAGGCAGAGGCTGCGCTCGAGCACATGCGTGCGCGTTTGGCCATTCTCGAGGACCTGGTACGGGAATCCCCGGACGACCGAGACCTGCGGCTCGGTCTGGCTTCCAGTCACCACTTCCTCGGCCAGACGAGAGAGGGCCGTGGTGATCTCGCCGGCGCGCTCGAGCACTATCAGCAAGACCACGCGATCCTGCGCGAGCTGGCGAGCGCTACGCCGGAGGACACCCGGCTTCAAGACCGACTCGCGACCAGCGCCGGCTATGTCGGTCTCGCAAATTGGAAGCGCGGCGACGCCGCGGCAGCCAGGCCCTTCTACGAAACCGAGGCAGAGGTTTTTGCGCGTCTGGCCGTTCTCGATCCGGACAACGCGCGCTGGCAGAGCAACCACGCCATCGCGCTTTCAAAGGTCGGCGAAACGCTCCAGGCCGCCGGCGATGTCGACCGAGCGCTCGAGCACTTCCGCCGCGCCCGCGACCTGTTCGCGCGGCTCGTCGAGAGGAATCCTGCCGTCACGACCTGGCAGCATCGATTGGCCGATCGCCAGCGCGCCATCGCCGGTGCCCTGCTGGCACGGGGCGACACGGCGGCGGCCCTCGTCCAGGCGAATGCGGTACGCCGGCGCGTGCGCGCCCGGCTCGACCAGGAGGGCGGCAATGCGTCTGCCCGCGCCCAGCTGAGCGGCATCGAGATCTTGCGTGGCGAAGTATTGGCCCGGTCGGGCGATGCTGCGGCGGCGCGTGATGCCTGGGAGGCGGCGCTGGCGCTGATCGAGCCCCTGGCGCGCGAGGCAGACACGCTGCACCTTCTCGATCCGTGGGCGCGGGCACAGATCGCCTTGGGGCAACACGCGAGCGCGCAGCCGATTCTCGATCGGCTGCGCGCCAAGGGCTATCGGGCACCAGACTTCGTCGCGTTCTGTCGCCAGTTCGGCGTCGAGATCTGAGCGCGCGTCCGCCTAGTTGGTGGTTCCCTGACCGCTACTGGAACCCGATGAGTCGCCCGAGGTGATTTGCACTTCCGGATCCCAGTCGACGTCCACGCCATCTTGGTCGGCAAACTCCATGATGTACCGAACGCTTGGAACGTCGCATGTCGGCGACACGAGCGACACGCTCGTGCTGTGGGGAGAGACGTCCCACGCGGGAACCTCGAAGCCCAGGCCCGGGAGCGCTGCCTTCCAATCGTCCGGGTCGAGGGTGCAGTGACGCTTGCACGCCGTGGGATCGTCGAAGCAGTCGTACGCGCACTGGACGTTCGGATCGAGGAACCAGACGCGTCGCATCTCGAGCCAAGGGCCGCCGTAGAACTGCCAGCGGATCGTGCAGCCTTGGGTGGGCGTGGTTTCGAACTCGGCCGAGCTGGTGGCGCAGGCGCCGTTGTTCAGAATGCTGCCGTCATTCTTGTACTGGTCCAGGTAGATCAGATGGCTGAGGGTGGAGCCGCTGACCTTGCCGAATTCGCACATCGATTCGTAGGCACCGATGTCGCAAAGGTTGGTCGGATCGTTCGGGTTACCGCTGATCGTGTCGCGATTGGCCCCGCGCTGGTCCTCACCTTGGG
>CALFAM010000099.1 GCA_937948815.1 uncultured bacterium | reverse complement strand
CGCGTCGACGTGGGCATCAACCTCAAAGGTGAGCCCACGACGGACCGGCTCGAAGCGTCGGGGAGCTTCAACCAGATGGTCAGCCACCGGGTTCGGCTGGGCGCTGCCGAAGAGGTCGACGCCGAGCTCGTCGCATGGTTGAAGCAAGCCTACGAGCGTGCCGGTTGAGACCCCTTTCCCGGTCTCCATTGGCGTAGACTCGACAAGCTCGCGGCGCTGCCTTCCGCAGCCGCCCAGCCAGCTCCACCTCCGCGGAGCCACGAACCTTTCTGAGGAGACTTCCCATGCTCGTTCGTACGAGGTCGGTGCGCCTGCTGCTCGTTTTCGGCCTGCTGCTCACTCCGCTCGCCGTGGTTGCCCAGGTCACGCCGGGTGAGGTCGACAACTTCGAAGACGGAACCACCGAGAATTGGGCGATTGGGACCCCTGGCTCCGAGCCCTCCAACGAGCCCGACGGCGGCCCCAACGGTGCGGGCGACAACTACCTGCAGATGGAGTCGACCGGGACCGCTGGGCCCGGCTCGCGCATGGTGGTCTTCAATGAGATGCAGTGGAGCGGTGACTACAGCGCCGTGGGAGGCGAAGTCGAGATCACGATGGCTCTCGCCAATCTCGGCTCCGATCCGCTGGCCATTCGCATCGGCGTCAATCGGGCGATTCCCTCCATCGTGGACGGAGTGGATACACGCTATGTCAGCACGACCCCCGTCATGCTTCCCGCGGACGGTGTCTGGCGTGACGTATCGTTCGCCCTCAGCGCCAGCGAGATGACGTCAGTGGGGAGTCCCGGCTCGCTTTCGGAGGTGCTGGACGGAGTCGAGCAGTTTCGCGTTTTGAGCGCGACGTCCGCGACCTGGCAGGGTGATGCCGTGGCCGCCACCCTCGGCATCGACAATGTTCGCATCACCCAGCTTCCGGTCGAGCTGATGTCCTTTTCGATCGACTGATTCGTTCGGCGAGAGCACCCTTCGTGCTGGCGCGGTCAGCTGCTCGTGACGATGGTGGCCGTTGAAACACTCGCGGCGAGCGCGAGCGCGATCTGGGCGGCTTCGATCGCCTCCTGGGTGGCGCGACCCGCCAACTCGCCCTCGGCAATCTGCGTCAGGCGCTGGCGCCGAGCCTTGAGCAGCGTCTTGCCGAGGACGGCTCGAAGGACATTCGAGCGGTATGCCACGGCGATCAGCACGGCGGTGCGCGCGTCGACATCGTCGTGGTCACCTTCGACGGCTTGACGAATGCGCGCGCGGAGCGCTCGCTCGGGCTCGGGGTTGGTTTCCGGGTAGACCGTACGCGGGAAAATACCCAGGATCTTGCGTTCCTCGGCCCGCAGAATACCCATCTCACACAATCGCTCGGCAATGCATGTTCGCTGGCGGGCGTTGCCGAGCTTGGCGACCCAGGTTGCCGCAGACGCTGGACGCTTGGCCTCCGCCATCTTGGCCAAGGTGTCGTCCAGAAGTGCATGACCGATCGGCGTGCGATCGATCACCTCCACCAGCTTCTTGCGCCCCTCGGCAACGCGAATGCGCTCGTGGAGCAGCAGCTCCGCGAGGATCAGGCCCCCGATTGCCATCTGGCACTGGCCCCACGACTCCGGAGTCCCGGCGTCGTCTCGAAGGCCGAGTAGCAGGATTTCCTCCTGAAGATGGAGCTGGTTGTGCGGCTTCATTCGATGGCCTCCTCCCGCCGGGTCCCGGCGGCCGACATTCGTGGGTCGTGAGGGTTACGCGCGGGGGGCGCCATCTATGCGGTCAGCGCGCTCCGCCTGCTGCGCGAGAATGGAGCGGATCGCGTGAACCTCATGCCGGAGCGCGGCCATCTCGCGCTCCTGCTCACGCTCACCGGGTGCCAGGAACGCTGTGGCGACAAAGGCGGTGAAGGTGCCGAGCAAGCCGATGCCGACAGTCATCAACAGGGCTGCGAGGATGCGCCCCGACGTGGTCACCGGGTAAAAGTCACCATAGCCGACCGTGGTCACGGTGACGAAGGACCACCACAGCGCGTCTTCGGCGCCCGTGATGTTGGTGTTGGGACCGGCCTCGAGATGCAGGATCGCAATGCTGCCGAAGATGATCACCAGGGTGGTCAACAAAGCGGTCGCCCAGAAGGCGCATTCGGCGCGCATGCCGTAGGCGAAGCTCGACAGAAAGCGCGAGGCCCGTAGGCCGCGCAGCACCCGGAGAATGCGGAAGACGCGCGCCGCGCGACCCCAGCGAAGAAGATCGAGCATCGGAAGGCTGGACAGCAGATCGATCCAGCCCCAGCGCGAAAAATAGTGCCAGCGTCGCTCGGCGGTGAGAAAACAGTAGAAGAAGTCGAGCAGGAAGATGGCTGCGACCACGAGATCGGCCGTGTCGAGGATGATCAGGGTCTGGGTGTCGAGCCGAAAGAAGGTCTGGGCTGCGAGTGCCAGGAGCACGTAGATACAGAGGCCCAGCATGAAGAGCTGGTAGGGGCGCGGCGCCGGAACCGCATCGTGTTGGGAAACATCGGGTGCAGTGTGGCTCGCGGAGGTCAAACCGTCGCTCGGGCGTTCTGCCATGGCGTCGAGTCTAGCGCCCGCCAGTCCGAGCGTGCACGGGCTCTGATGGTGCGTGGATGCTACCGAGCGCCGAAGGGCGAGTCGGGCAGCGCGGCGACCCGCGGGCCGTCATGGAGCACGGCATCGAGATCGAGTAGGAAGAGGCCGATCCCGGCAGCACCTTGCATGTAGCCAGTTTGAGCCGCCAGCAATTCAGGCCGGGTTCGATGCTCGGCGTGGGTCCACTTGAGCCCGGCCGGCGTGCGCTCGGCGCGCAACAGCAGGTCGTCGGCCAGTCTGAGTGCGAGCTGACGGTACTTCGCATCTTGCAGCGACTCCTCGGCTCCGAGCAAAAACCAGGCGACGCCAGCCGCGCCGCAACAGGGGCCGACGTTGTTCCAATAACCTGGGGTCTGCTGCTCGGGAATGCCCGACGCTTCGAGCCCGCCTGCGGATTTCGCGAGCCACACGCGCCATGCGTCGTCGCCCGTCGCCTGATGCAGCCGGTGGAAGAGCCTGCCCGTGCCGGCAGGGCCGTGGCACCAGCTCAGGTAGTAGAGCGTCTCGCCTCCGGGCTCGTGGTGATGAATCAAGCAGCTCGTGGCGGTCACGTCGGCAATGGCAAGGAGATGGCGGGCACCTCCCAAGGCTGCGTCGAGAAACGCCTGGTCGCCGGTTTCGAGAAAGAGGGACGCCAAGAAGTAGGCGATGCCTGCGGTGCCATGGGAGAAGTTGGGCATCGTGCGCGGGAACCCAGGCGTCATCTGCCAGCGGTAGCCGCCGTCGTCGGTTGCTTCGGCCTGCGCGATCAAGGCGCGTCCGGCGGCTGCTGCCAGGTCGATGGCATGCGGCGACCCGAGCGTGCGGCCGGCATCGAGCAAGAAGAGCCCGATTCCGGCGGCTCCCGAGATGATGTCGGTCGACGGCCCCCAAGCAGCCGGTAGGCCATCAGCAGTCTCCGGGGTATCGGTGGCCTCGTCGGCGTGTCGAGTCAACCAGTCGACGGCGCCGCGGGCGCCTGCTTCGTAGCGAGAGTCGCCGGCAATCTCGGCAAGGCGGCCGAGCACCCAGCCGACTCCCGCGACGCCGGTGTAGAGGCCGGCATCGCGCCTCTCCTGCGCCGGCAGCTCGGATTGCATCCAAGCGAGCAGATGGTCGCCGCCGCGACGGGCGATGGCCAGGGCGTGCGCGTCGTCGGTGGCATGGGCGAGCTCGGCGAAGAACCAGGTGACGCCAGAGCTGCCGAGATAGAGCGTTGTCTCGCGCGCGTCTCGATAGGGCTCTACCGTGGCGCCGGGTGCCACCGGCCAGGTGAGCCCCGCTTCCGTCTCGATGGCGGTGCTCTCGAGCCAGCGCGCCGCTTCGAGGGCCGCTGCGCGGTAGGGCCGGGGAGTCTCTGCTGGCAGCACTTTCGGAGGTGCCTCTCGGTCGACGGCAGCCGCCGCGGTGCGGCGGTGCGGTTCCGCACAGGCATTGGCGACCAGCGTCACGATGAGGAATCCCCACGGTGCAATGCGGGTACCTGTCCAGATGGGCTGTCTCGTTGGGGCCGGGCCCGAGGGCTTCGTCCGGTACACGATGGATGACGCTCCGAGATTCGAACGGTGGGAAGATCGTGCGCCGATCTTCCCACGGGAACAGCCGCCGTGACGGTCTCGAGCAGCCTCAGGCAGCGTGAGACGTCACCTCGAGGTCGGCCGGGGCCGCAGCGGCGGGTACCTGGGACGGCGCCAAGGCGCGAACCGCAAACCATCCGACGACGAAGATCGACGACAGGGTGCCGGCCGCGGTGCCGATGATGACCACCCAGGCCAACGACGCGAGCTGGTGGAGGCCAACGAGCAAGATCGTGATTGCGGGGATCATCGTCGAAATGCTGGTCAGCACAGCGCGCGTCAGAATCCTGTCGGCGCTGATGGTGACGATCTCGACGGCAGAGGCCTCTGGGTGCTCGGCCGCGCGCCGGCGCACGTGGGTCCAGAGCACGACCGAGTCATTCACGGAATAGCCGATGATCGTCAGAAGCGCGGCAACGACCGGCAAGTCGATCGCGATGCCCAGATACGGCAAGGACGCCAGCACGATGGCCACGTCGAGCAAGACGGCGAGGACGACGCCTGCGAAGACCCGTGCCTGGCTGCGCATGCTGTCGCGCTGGCGAGATGCACCGAAGGCGCGGTCAAGTGGGATCTGGAGCACCAGCAGGTAAAAGCCGAGTAGCAGGATCGACGCGCCGAGCACCGACAGGCTGTGCAGCAAGCGCTGTCCGGATACGCGCGCGCTGACCGCGTCGATCCGCCCCAGCTCGACGCCTTCGCTTGCCAGGAGCTCCGCGATCTCGCGGGCGTCGATGCGGCCGTCTTCGTGCCTCTCCTGTGGGCTCCCACTGCTGACGGACGTCGACGTGGTTTCGAGGACCACTTCCGTGCCGAGCGTCACCAGATGACGGTTGCCATCGTCGCCGAGGTGTTGGTGCCGAATCGACGCTTCCGGCAGCCGATCGGCCAAGGTGTCGAGCGCTGACTGGAGCGCTTCCGGGCTGGGACTCGCCAGCTCGAGCTGGGCGCCAGGGCGAAAGTCAGCCCCAACCTCGAGTCGAGGGCCTGTGCCGGCGACCATGCCGACAGACACCGCGCCCACGAGCGCCAACACGACGGCTACGTAGACACCGCGAAAGCGGAACAGGCGCGGGCGGGCGCGGCGCAAAGCGTGGAACAACCCCCATGCCGTGTCGCGCTCGGCGTGCGCGTGATTGCCGAGCCAGCGCCGGGTGGTCAGGATGGTCAGCACGGACGCGACTGCGCCCACGGCCATGAATACGGCGAACGATTTTAGCCGCTCGCTGCCGAGCAGCAGCATGATGATCAGCAACGTCGTGGCATTGGCGTGGAAGAGCGTGCCGCCTTCCCGAGCGAGCGCATAGATCTCTCTTGCCCCGATGCGGACGTCACCACTCCGCGCGCTCACCCCGCGCTCCTCCATGGCTTCGAACGCGATGAACATCGCATCGAGTCCCATGCCGATCGAGAGCACGAGCCCGGCGATACCGGCGAGATCGAGGCGGAGGTCGAAGAGGGCGATCAGGCCGAGCAGAAAGAGAAAGAGGCAGCCGAGGGAGGCAAGCCCGGTGGCGAGCAACCGGCGCCGATGGGCATAGGCCACGACCAGCAAGCCCACCAGGAGGCCCAGACTGAGCAGGAGACTCTCGAAGCCGAGTGCCCGCACCTCCAGGCCCAGGCTCGGTCCGATCGAGATCAGGCTTTCGACTTCGAGCGCGATCGGCAGGGTTCCGGCGCGCAGCATGTCGGCCACTTCGACAGCCTGCGCGAGCGTGTAGTTACCCGCCAAGGTTCCGGGCCCGCGGATCGTACTCTCGATCACGCCCACCCATTCCACGGCACCATCGATCGAGATGGCCATCTCGCGTCCGATGTGCTCGCGGGTGAAGTCGGCGAAGGCTTCGTCGTGTGGCGGCTCGAGCTCGAACTGGACCATTGCGGAAGTCGGCTGCAGGCTGCGCGGATCAGGCGGCGGTGTCACGACCTGCAACCGCCGTACGTCGAGCATGTCGCCCGTGAAGGCTGCGGGCTCGAGCATCAGGTCGCGGCCCTCGAACACCACGTGCGTCCCCCCGCGAGCGGGTGCATCGCTGGAGGCGACGAGGGCCATGGTGAGGTGGTAGGTCTTGCCGACCAGCTCGAGGAGGCGTCGCTGGTCTTGGTCGCCCGGAATGTTGACCACGATTCGCCCGTCGCTGCGGACGACTACGTCGGGCACCGAGTCGAGGCTGCGGGCGAGCCGGCTGGCGAGGGTTTCTTTCGCCACGTCCAGCAGGTCGCGTGGTGGCGAGCTCGCCTCTCGGTTCGTCCCGTCCGACGGCAGACTCGTTCCTGGCGTGCTCTCTCCAGGCTCACGCGGAACATAAGTCACACGGGTGCCGCCCGAAAGATCGAGGCCGAAGTCGACCGGTGCCTCACCCTGGATCATCGGAAGGGCCAGGGCACCGATGAGTACGAGTGCGATCAGTGCCCATGGCGGGAGGGCACGGTGGAAGATTCGCCTGAGACGAGAGGGCCGACGGCGACTCGAGGAAGGCTTGGAGCTGTTGCTACGCTGGGTCATCTGCGGACTCCTGAGAGATCGTTTGGGGTCGGGTGATCCACGCGCGAGCGGCGACGCCAGACGCGCGGATGCAGCCAGCGCCTCGCGTTCGAAAACGCCATGCGCAGCATCCGCACGCCGGTCTCAGCGCGCGTGACGGAAGGCAAGTTGTGCGGAGTGCCGTTACGGCGAAACGATCAACAGAGGAAGGCGCAATGGAGCAGGAAGAGCGGTGCAGACCGCTGTGTCAGGCGTGAGGGAGCGAGGAAGGAAGCGCATGCCGTCGGGGTGCGATGCCGCAAGGCCTTGGCCGGCGGAGCCACGAACTTGGCGAAGAAGGTCTCCGAGTCCGTCCGCTCCGACGCGTGGCCGCACGGCGTAGCCGCGAGTCCCCAGAGCTCCAACTTGGCGCTCTGGGTGTCCGTGGCCGTTTGTACGGCGTGCGCCGCATTCCCGGCACCCATCCCATGCGCGGAGAGCGCGACGGTCAGGATCAGGAAGGCGGTTTGACGTATGGACATGCGTTTTCGGGTACCGGTGTTGTTCGACGGTGCCCGTTGTCAATGCTAGCAGACCATTCCAAGCCCTTGGTCGCACGCTGGCGGTCGTACCCAGGTAGGCTCGTCTGGCAAAGTAGTATTCGGTACCTCGATTCCGTTTGTTCCCGAAACCGTGCCATGGCTCGCCCCCGCTGAGTCAGGGCGCTCTTGCGATGGGCAAGGAGATTCCCGTGAGCCGTCTTCCAAGCGATCACTCGTCTGTTGCCAGCCCGAAGGCGTTGCTCGGCTTCGCGATTCTCGGCGCCGCCCTATTGGTACTGGCCTCGGCCTGCAGCCAGGCCAAGGCCCCCGACATCGGTTCCATCTACAACCGCTCGGCGCAGTACGAAGGCATCGATCGCAATCCGATCATCGCCATTCCCGGCATCTTGGGATCGAAGCTGGTCGATCCGGAAAGCGGCCAGCTGGTGTGGGGCGTGCTGGGCGGTGGGGTCAAGCCGAGCCAGCAGGATGGTGCCCGCCTCCTGGCGTTGCCCATGCGGGAAGGCGCGAGCCTCGCGGAGCTGACCGACGATGTCCATGCGGACGGCGTGCTCGACCGCATGAAGGTCCGACTCTTCGGCCTGCCGATCAACATCGGGGCCTATCAGAACGTCATGCGTACCCTCGGGATCGGGGGCTACCGCGACAAGCAGATTCGGCTCAGCGACGTCGACTACGGCGAGGGCCACTTCACGTGTTTCCAATTTGCCTACGACTGGCGTCGCGATCTGGTCGAGAACGCGGCCCGTCTGGAAGCATTCATTGCGGAAAAGCGCGCGTACGTCCAGGAGGAGCGCGAGAAGCGCTTCGGTGATGCCGGCGGTCCGGTGCAGTTCGACATCATCAGTCATTCGATGGGTGGCCTGCTGACCCGCTATTACCTGCGCTATGGCGCGGCCGATCTGCCCGCGGATGGCTCCACGCCCGTCCCGACCTGGGTGGGTGCCGAGAACGTCGGAAACGTGATCATCGTCGGTACGCCGAATGCGGGGGCCGTCGATGCCCTTCTCGACCTGGTCAACGGCCGCAAGTTCGGCTTCGGCCTGCCAACCTTCCAGCCCGCCCTGCTCGGCACCCTGCCGACGCTCTATCAACTCCTGCCCCGCGATCGCCACGGTCCGCTGGTCGAAGCTGGCAATCCCAACGCGCGTGTCGAGCGGATCTACGACCCGTCCTTCTGGCAAGAGATGGGATGGGGCTTGCTCGACCCCGACCAGGACGCTTTCCTGCAGATGCTACTGCCCGATGCCGACAGCCGGGAAGCGCGTCAGCGGATCGCTCTCGACCATCTGACCAAGAGTCTGGCGCGGGCCGAGCAGTTTCATCGCGCGCTGGACCATCCCGCCAACGTGCCCGAGCATCTCGGGCTCAGCCTGATCGCAGGGGACGCAATGCCCACCGTGTCGGTGGCGGCGGTCGACCGTAGGACGGGTGCGTTGTCGGCGAGCGAGACCGCGCCGGGGGACGGGACCGTGCTGCGGACCAGCGCGCTGCTCGACGAGCGAGTCGGAGGAGAATGGCAGCCAGGCCTGGTCTCGCCGATCGCCTGGTCCGAAGTCACCTTCCTGTTCCAGGACCACCTGGGGATGACCAAGGATCCGGTGTTCACGGACAACATCCTCTATACCCTGCTCGAGCGGCCGCGGACGAGGCCGTAGCTCCGCGGCAATCTGAATCGGTACGTGCCGCCGGCAGTACAATGGCTCGAGACAATGAAACCGAACGGCAGATCCGGACATGGCAACGGCGCGGGGTAGCGGGATGACGGCTGCCGGGCCGGAGGCTGGCATGCGCACGTCTGCACCGCCGCCGACCCCCGGTCAGCGCTTTTGGCGTCGCTTCTGCTTGTTGGCGGTCAAGATCTTCTACCGTCGTGTGGAGATCGCGGGCGCCGAGCGCATTCCGCGCGACGGACCCTTGCTACTGTGCGCCAACCACGTCAATGCGCTGGTCGATGCCATCGTCGTTCAGGCAGCATGCCCTCGGCCGATTCATCCACTGGCGCGCAGCGGTCTCTTTCGCCGTCCGTTGCTGCGGCCGATTCTGCGCTTGATTCAAGCCGTGCCGGTTTACCGACGTCGACCGCAGGGAGACGATGCGTCGAAGGCAGAGACCGCGGCACGCAACCACGCTTCGTTTGCGCGCCTGTTCGATTACCTGCGCGACGGGCGAACCCTGCTGATCTTTCCCGAAGGGCAGAGCCATTCCGATCCGTCACTGCGGCCGATCAAGACGGGGGCGGCGCGCATCGCCCTCGGTGCCTGGCGGAACCATGGTGCCTTGCCGCGCATCGTGCCCGTCGGGCTGATCTTCACGCACAAAGGGCGCTTCCGGGGCAATGTGCTGGTGCAGATTGGCGAACCGGTCGCGCTCGAGCCGCCGCCTACGTGCCTCGATTCGTCCGAGGAGGTCGACGGTCGGCTGGACGAGCGCGCTCTGGTCGACCGCTGGACGGACGCCATTCGCGACGGCTTGTTCCGCGTGACCCTCAATGTCGAAGCGTGGGAAGACGTTGCGTTGTTGTCCTTGGTCCAGCGCTTTGCCGCGCTTCGTGCGGGTCGCGATCAGCGTGGCGCATCGCGCCGTGATCACACCGGCGTTGAGGAGGCAGATGGCAGCGCGCAGGACACCAGCTTGGCGCACCGCTACCGCGCTTTTCGGCGCCTCTATGCCATGCAGCGTTGGCTGCGGGTGCGGTATCCCCTACGGGTCGCCAAGTTGCGGGAGCAGCTCCGTCGGTTCGAGCGCCTGTGCCGTCGCTACGGCGTGCAGGACTACCACCTCAACCTGCGCTACCGCCCGGCCCTGGTGGCGCGCTTCGTGGTGCGCTCCTTGCTTTTCGCCGCCCTGGTGTTTCCGCTCGCACTCTGGGGTCTGGTCAACAGCGCGATTCCCTACAGTCTTACCCGCGCTCTCTCCAAGCGTGCGGCGCGCGGGCGTGATCAATACGACACCGCCAGCATGCTCTTTGGCTTCGTGCTCTTTGGCCTCTTTTGGAGTGCCCAGACCGCGGTTGCCTGGAATGTCTGGGGTTCTCGAATCGCGCTGCTCTATGCGCTCAGCCTGCCGATCACCGCTGGCGTGGCCCTGATGGTGGGACGGGAGCGACGGCGCATCGTCGAGAACGTGCGTGTCTTCCTGCTGTTCCTGCGGCAGCGCCGCATCCGAGACTACTTGCACGCCCAACGCAGCGAAGTCGAAACCGAGCTCGCGCAGCTTGCCCGGTTGGCCCGCGGCGCCGAGTCGTCTGGCGCAATCGAGTCCGCGCCGGCACCGACCGGCGGAGCCGGCGCTGCATAACGGCTGGTCAGCTTGCTTGCCAGCCGTAGTAGGCGATCAGCATCACACCGAGTGTCGCGAGAAAGGGGTGGACTTCGCGGATCCGTCCGCTGACCAGCCGGATGCCGATCCAGGACACGATTCCGAGGCTGACCCCCGTGGCGATCGAGTAGGTCAGGGGCATGGCGATGAGGGTGAGGAACGCGGGTACGGCGTCACCGGGCGCGCGCCAATCGAGGCCTTCGAGCCCCCGCATCATCGCCGCGCCAACCACCACGAGCGCCGGTGCGGTCGCGACAGGAGGGATCGACGCGAAAAGCGGCGCGAAGGGCAGGGCGAGCAAGAAGAGGACCGCGACCACCACCGCAACCAGGCCCGTTCGACCCCCTTCCTCGACTCCGGTGGCCGACTCCACGTAGCTGGTGACCGTGCTGGTGCCGAGGGTGGCACCGATCATCGTGCCCGCCGCGTCAGCAGTGAAGGCCCGGTCGGCACGGGGCAACTCGCCGGAAGGAGACGTCATGCCTGCGAGGCGGCCGACGCCGATCAGGGTACCGGCGGTATCGAAGAGGTCGACGAAGAGGAACGCGAGCACCACCGCGATCGTCTGGCCAGCCAGCAGGCCGCCGAAGTCGAGGGCGAGAAAGGTCTCTCGCGGCAAGGACGGCCAGGCCACGACGCTTTGGGGCGGCGGTGCCTCGCCGAGGAGCCACGCGGTCGCCGTGACCGCGGCGATCCCGATCATGATCCCGCCGTGGCGCTTGTGTACCAAGAGGCCGGCGGTCAGCACGATGCCGCCGAGCGCCAGCAGCGGGCCAGCCGCGCCGACATCGCCCAGGCTAACCAAGGTGACGGGGTGGGCGACCACGAGCCCGCTCGACTGCAGGCCGATGAAGGCCAGAAAACACCCGATGCCGCCGGTGATCGCGAGCTTGAGCGGCAGGGGGATGGCGCGGACCAGGCCCGAGCGAACGCCCGTTACCGCCAGAACCAGGAAGAGCACGCCCTCCGTGAACACCGCGGCGAGGGCCACCTGCCAGTCCACGCCCAGCCCCTGCACCACGCCATAGGTGAAGTAAGCGTTGAGGCCCATGCCGGGCGCCAGCGCGATCGGATAATTGGTTGCGAGGCCCATCACCAGGGTGGCGGCCGCCGCGGCCAGTGCCGTGGCCACGGCAACGTCCCGTGCCGGCATGCCGGCGTCGCCCAGAATCTGTGGGTTGACCAGCAGGATGTAGGACATGGTGAGGAAGGTCACCAGCCCCGCCCGCACCTCGGTCGCGAGCGAGGTGCCGTGGTGCGCGAGGTCGAAGTGCCGGACCAGGTGCTGGCGAACCGAGCCGATCATCGCGCCGGGCGTCCGCTCATGGGACGGGCAAGGCGGACGCTGCTGCCGGGTGGTCGATGAAACGCTCGAAGAACTCGACGATGCGCCCCATGCGATCCATGCGGCGGTAGGGGTTGCCGGTCCGCGAGAGATCGTGCCCTTCGTCGGGGTAGCGCACATATTCCACCGGCCGGCCGAGCACTTTCAGACTCTTGACCAGGGTTTCGGACTGGTTCACACCGGTCCGCAGATCGTTGTCCGCGTGCATGATCAGCAGGGGCGTCCGGATCTGCTCGACGAAGCTCTGCGGCGAGTTGGCGTCCAGGAAGCGTCGAGCCTCGGCTTCCCATGGATAACCACCGAAGTGGTAGGGCACGAGGCGCCAGGCGTTGCCTTCGCCGAAGAAGAACGAGAGCTCGTAGACGCCGCGCTGGGCGACGGCGGCCTGGAAACGCTGATCCTGGCTGACGATCCAGGCGGTCATGTAGCCGGCGTAGCTGCCGCCGGTGACCACGAGCTGTTCGCGGTCGATCCAGTCGTGCTGCGCGGCGGCGGCGTCCAGCGCGGCCAAGATGTCGCCCGCCGGGCCGTGGCCCCAGTCCCGGTAGTTGGCCCGGCGAAACCCATAGCCATAGCCGCTCGATCCGCGCGGATTGCTGTAGACGACGCCGAAGCCGCGTGCCGCCAGCACCTGGAATTCGTGCCACATGGTGAACTCGCCCGGCCCCCACATCGCGCTCGGCCCACCGTGGATCTCGAGCACGGTCGGAATCTTGCCACCGCCGGCGGCCGGCGGGCGCATGACCCAGTACTGGATCTGCTTCCCATCTCGCTCGATCCAATGCTCCTCGGGGGTCACGATGTGCTTGGTGGCCAGCCAGTCGGCGTTCAACGCGCCGAGGCGTCGTGCGTCCATGTCGGTGGCCCTGGCGGCGTAAAGCTCGAAGGGGCTGGCGGCGGCCGTCAGCGCGTAGACGATGCGGCCTGCCGCGAGGTCGAAGTCACGGACACCGACAGCGTCTTCGATCACGCGCTCGATCGTGCCGCGGACCACGTCGACGCGCACGAGTGGGAACGCGCCGCGGTCCCGAATCGTCACGTAGATGGAGCGGCCGTCAGCGGACCACACCGGCGCGGAATCGATGCTGCGATCGAGCTCGGCCGCCAGCCGGCGCGGCTGGCTACCGTCCGCCTTGGCGAGGGCGAGATGCGTCAGGCTGTAGGTCGGGTCGTTCTGGTCGCTGGCGAGGAACGCGATCATCTTGCCGTCCGGGCTCGGAACGGCCGCGAAGGCGTTCCAGTCGGGCCAGTCGACCAGCGGGTGTGCGCCGCTGCCATCGATCGCGACGCGCCACAGATCGCCGTCGATGACCCGATCGGGGTGCACCGGATTGGGCGCGCTGTCGACCAGGAGCGCCGATCCGTCCGGGTGCCAGGCAGGATTCGAGAAGTCCTGGAATCCGTGGGTAAGCTGGCGTGCTGCGTCACCGGGCGCTTCGTGGCGGTTCCCGGCCGGCGCGGTGTCTGGGGTGGCAGGGATGGCGAAGATGTGGGTGAAGGTCAAGGGGGAGGCGAGGCTGTGCTCGTCCTGAAAGTCGAGGCGGGCCAGCACGCGTGGATCTTCCTCCCGGGCGTTGTGGGCCAACCAGGCTTGCAGGGACGCGAGGTCGCCGTCGGGACTTCCTGGCGTCGGTTCGTCGTCGTGCTCACCGTCGCCGTCGCCAGGTGTCGATGGGGTGTCGCGAAAGCTGCGCCCGGCGCGCTCGTAGGCCCAGGGCAAGGCGCTCGCGCCCTCGTCGGGTTGGATCTCGTCGATCGGAATCTCGGACTGGAACGCGATCGTCTCGCCGTTCGGGGACCAGGTCGGTGACGTTGCACCGTGCTCGGAATGGGTGCGTTGAAAGGCCTCGCCACCGCTGAGGGGAAGAATCCAGATCTGCGGCAGATCGTCGACCTGGCGTACAAATGCGATGTGCTCGCCATGGGGTGAGAACGCAGGGCTGGTATCCCGTCGCTCACCGAATGTGAGCTGGCGGGGAGGCACGTCTCCGGTGGTGTCGGCGAGCCATAGATGCTGCTCGTATCGATGCCCACTCGCACCGGACTCGCCTTCGACCGCAACCATCGAGCGGACGACGTAAACCGCTTGGCTGCCGTCGGCCGAGACGTCGATCTGATTGGCGGTGCGCAGCTTCAGCAGGTCGGAGATGACAATCGGCTCACTTCCGGCCATGGCCGCGGTCGGGGCCAGAGTCAGAGCGAGGGCGAGGGTTAGGCCGATCCAGGCAAGTGGCGTCCGCCGGGCGTGCCTCGGTGCCGATTCGTGACGTGGCATCGGAGTGCCTCCAAGATGTCTACCCCGGGCGCCAGAGGCCCGGATGCAGGGGCCTGGGTGCCGGGTGCGTGATCGGGCTACCCCACGCGATCGCCGATGGGGCGCGGGTCAGGGCGCTTCTTGCTCGTTCAGCGACCAATCGTAGTCGAGGTAGCCGACCGCGTAGTCTGCCTCCTCGAGGAACGCGGCGTCCTCGTCGCTCAGAAAGAAGGCTGCTGCTGCCAGCGTTGCACGTTCCTTCGGAGCGTGGGCGCCATAGCCTTCGAGCGGCAGATCGGTGGCGACGAAGTCGTCGCCGTACCACTCGAAGATCTTCGAGAGGAGCACCCTTCCGCCCGCCCGGTCGATGGCCAGGCCCGTCTGCGCGTTCGTGACGAAGCGTTCCATCTGGTCGTCGAGCTGGTCGTCGAGCTGCGGGCCCTCGAACGCCGTATCGCGCAGCGTCGGGCAGCTCATGGCGGCACAGACCAGCGCCGCGTGGATACGTGGTTCCACGAACTCCTGGCGCAGAATCTGGTGCTCGATGTCGTCGAGGGTGACGGTGCGGCCGAGGACGGTCCACGGGAGGTCGTCCCAAACACCGTCGATCCAGCGGATGCCGCGCGGGTGGGTCGATGGTGCTGTGTCGGCCTGTGCGAGCGGCCAGCGATCGACGATCGCCAGCAACGTGAGGGCGTTGTAGGCGTTGATCCAGAAGGCGATTCTCGCTGGCTCGTCCCAGGCATCGAAGGTCTCTGGCGACAGATTGGCGAGCTGCTCGGAGAAGGCCCGGAGGTCGGACGGGTCGGCGGCCAGGGCCGCGTAGTCGACCAGCCCGTCGCCGTCCACGTGCTGGAGCGCGCGGCCCCAGACGTCGTAGGTAAAGGGGTGTCCGGCGGTGTCGGCCAGCGGTGCCGGATCGGTCTGCGGCGCTGGATCTGCTTGCGGTGCCGGATCGGCGGGTGCGACCGAGCCACCGGCGGGCTCGAAGCAGGCCGTGAGTGAGCCGAGCAGGAACGCGCCCGAAACAATGGATCGCAGTGCGCGCTGGTGGCTGGATGCGTTGGCCATGGGCAGACTCCAGACGGTCGATGGGATCAGAGCAGGAAGCTTCTGAGCCGGCGCGACTCGATCGGTGATCGGTCCGCGCGGTGGCATCGTTTGGGCTTACGCCCCGCGCGGCTCGTCCGGTTCATGCCTCGGCGCGCGAATGGCTGGCGAAGGTGATGCGATATGCCACGTTGCTGCCGTCGCGTTTCATCCGGCTGCGGACACCAAGGCAACCCAGCAGGCGGGCGCAGGCGGCGAAGAAGCCCTCCGTGACATAAGCCTCACCTTGATCGTAGCTGGGCATGTCCCGCACCGTGAGCACGAAGGACGTCATCGTGCGTTCGTCGAGGGTCAGCGTGCCGTGGCTGTGCATGCTGGTGTGAAGCTGGGGGAGTAGCTCGAGGAATCGGTCCAGGTCTTTGGTGCGCGCAAAGGCTTGGTAGGTGGTGCTCAGTGCTGACTTGGCAGAGTACGCCCCGACCTCGCGGAGCCGCTCGAGATCGCCCTGGAAGCCGATCTGAGCGAGCCTCTCCAAGAGGCGCTCGTAGATCGCGAAGTCGTACCACGAGCCCGTCAGAATGCGTTGAATGCCCGCATCCCGCAAGAGCGACAGCATCGCCTCTTCCACCTCGGAGCCGAGGTGCGTGCGCGCAAACGCGAGCTTCGTGTGCAGGGTGCTTCCCTTGACCTGAAATCTCTCTGCCATGTCTTTCCTTCTCGACCCGCCACACCCTGCCTCGCTGGCCGAGTTTACCAACCGTCTGCCTGAACCCCGCATGGTACGTTACGCGGCGATGTCGAGGCCACCATCGCGAATCACCGGCGCCGCTTTTGAAGAGCTTCTCTCGGCCTGGGTGAGCCAGGAGTCATTTCGCTTTCGTGTCGAGGCGATTGAGTTTGGATTCGTCAGGCTACGCCTTGGTTTCCATCCAGAGCAGCTTCGGCCCGGTGGAACCATCGCTGGGCCCGTCATGTTCACGCTCGCCGATACGGCCCTCTATGCTGGGGTCATGTCGGTGGCCGGGCGAGTACCGCAGGCCGTCACCACGGATCTCGCGATCCGCTTTCTCGAGCGTCCGGGAAAGCGTGATTTGCTCGCCGAAGCTCGTATGCTCAAGCCCCGCGGACGCCTGGCAGTCGGCGAAGTGACGCTGTGGAGCGACGGGCAGGATGATCCGGTTGCCCACGCTACGGGAACCTATGCGGTGCCCCGTGGCTCAGCAGCTTGACCCTTCTAGCTTCCAGACCCTTCTAGCTTCCTGGCCGGGCCTGCGGCGGTGGTAGAACACCGAACGCGGGGTGGTCGGCGTCGCCTTGCGCGAGGATCATCGCCAGCAGGAAGGGCCCATAGGGGCTACCCTGACGGCCGTTGACCAATACGATCGGCGTGCCCGTCGGGTCGAAGCGACTGGCGAAGGCGACATCGTCCGCGAGCTTACGCTCGGTCTGCGGATCGGCCAGGCAGGCGTCGAGGCTCATCTGGTCGATGTGCCCGGCGGCGATCTCGAGCACCCGCTCGGTGGTCAGATTGCTCTGGCTCGCGAAGAGCTCCGTGGTGAGCTTGAAGCGGGTCGGGAGATTCTCGGCGCAGATTTCCACCCGCGCCGCCAGGCAACGGACGGATTCCGGGCCGTGGATGGGCAGGTCGGCATTGCAGTTTCCATCGAGCGGATAGTGGCGTGAGTCGAGAGCGAAACGATCGGGCGCCGTATCGAGGAGATATTCCATCGTGCCGTGAAGGTCGGCACAGTGGCTGCACAATGTGTCGACGAACTCCGTAACCACCACGGGCGCGTCGGGATTGCCCTGAGCCGCCCGCGGAACATCCACCGGCCGGGCCGGCGCGTTGCGATAGAGCGCCAGGGTCGTCGACAGCGACGCCTGTACCGGGGCGGGCAAGCTGTCGATGAACGCGACCAACTCGTCGGTCGGATCGCTAGCCCTCGGCCTGGCTGCTGCCCCGTCCGCTTGCTGCAGGTTCTCGGATGCTCGCTCGAGGGCTTCGCGCGCTTCGATGCCACGGGCACGTGGTGTCTGCAGCCCAGGGTAGATCAGCGCAGCGTAGGCCACGAGGGTGAGCACCGCGGCGCTGAACAGACCGCGTTCCGACCAGGCTTCGGCCGATCGACGAAGCCCCCAATAGGCCAGGGCTGCGTAAAGCAAGGTGAGTCCGTAGGTGATGGCGCAATTGCTGCAGAACGAGCCTGCCCGCAGACTTGCCGCGAGCAGGAGGGCGACCGACAACACGCCGGCCAATGCCGTCCAGCGAATGGCGGCTCGCGAGCTACGAAGAGGCCATGCCTTTTCCAAGCCCAGGAGCAGCCCCAGCGGCAGCAGCAAAGCCACCAGGCTCCAGGCCACGCCCCATCCCGCAACGGGGATGCGCGTGGCGCCGTGGACCCAGCTGGCAAAGGCGCCGTCCCAGAGTTGCGCGCAGTTGCTTTCACCGAAGGCACAGAACGGCTCTGCGCCGGCGCGCGCGGCGATCAGCTGCCGCCATAGAAAAACGGCCCAGCCGGCACTGGCCGCAGCAGTGGCGGCCAAGAGCGTCAGGACGCGACGATCCGGAAGGGAGGGGGACGATGGGGATTTGCTCTTGCTCACCACAACATCCTACCGGCGAGCGGCTCGAAGGCCAAGATCCATGACGCGATCAGCGGTGTGGAAGGGGCGACGTACCGTGCCCTTCGATCAGAAGCCAAGGCGCTCGAGGTGCCTGCGGCCGAGGCGCATGGGGAGCCAGCAGGTGAGCGCGCTCAGGCCGCCGATGGTGGCTGTAACCCCAGCCAGGAGGAGCGGTGTCGGCTGACCCGAACGAAGGATCAAGGCCAGGCAAGCGACCACGGCGGTGACGTAGACCATGCTGAGCAGGAAGCTCAAGGTGCCGCCGAGGCCGGAGACGATCTTGGCAGGCTGGTCCTCTTCGAAGTTCGGATAAAGACCGCCCAGGCCGATCGCCAGGCCCGAGAGCGCGATCGTCGCCACCAGGACGCTCGAGACCGTGACTACGGCGGCGGCGGGCGCGAGGCCGAGGCGATGCGCAGACAGCAGCGCCAAACCGACGGTGATGGCAGCCGTGGTGGTGGCCGCCAGCGCGAGTTTCAGCCGCAGCACGGTGCCGAGCGACACCGGGGAAAGGCCGAGCAGCCACCAGCGCCGCCCTTCGAGGCTGATCAGCGGAAAGACGAATCGGGTGGTCAGGGTGGCCAGGACCAGGAGGCACACGGCGACGTTGAGCGCGGCGATCCACGAGCGCATGGCGGGCGTTGCGAGTGTGGCCGAGGACGCGCTGAGGTTTCCGGCGTAGAGCGCGAGGAGGCCGAAGAAGACAGCGAACTGAATCCACTGTGCAGGGTCGCGCCAGAACAGGCGAATGTCCTTGACGATCAAGGCACGCGCCGGTTGCGGGAGGGGGCTAAGCCAGCGGTCGAGGCCGGCCAGTACGCCCCGATTTCGGGTGCGTCTTCCGCCGCCCTGTGCCGAAGTCAGCACAGACAAGAGCCATCCGCGTGCTGCAAGACAGGCGAGCCAGAGGACCAAGGCGGCATTGGCCAGGAGCTGAACGATCGCGAAGACGGTATCACCGAAGCGTCCATCGGCTGCCGCCATCAAGCCATCGGCGAACCAGGTGTTGGGGCCGAGGGGATGGCTGCTGATCGACAGCATCGCAATGACACGCTGCGGGTCTAGCTGCTCGAGGGAGGGCCACACCACCGCACGGCGAACGGCTGCCACCACGACGATCAGGGTACCGACGGCGAGGGTGATGCCTGGTCGCCGCCCCAGGCGATCGACCACCCGTGCGCCAACCACGACCGCCAGCACGCCCAGCGCTGCCGGAAGCAAGGCAAAGGCGAGGCCGAGCAGGGCTGCGATCGGATAGTAGAACCACGGCGCCTCACGCACCAAACCGTAGGCCAAGACCGCCGGCGAGGCGAGATAGGCCGACGCCCAGGAGCTCATCACCAGTCCCTCTCCGAAGCAGAGCAGGAGAAGCGTCTCGGCGGTGATCGGCTTGCTGAGCAGAAAGCGCATCTCGTCGCTGCGAAACAGGTTCGCATGGGCGATGACCAGGTTCGAGACCAGGAGCAAGAAGAGCAGCGCGAGGGTCGCTGCAGCCACCAGACGAGCGATGAGCAGATCGGCGAGAGCCGGCCCGGCCCCGGACGCGAAGCTGTCGAGCATGTTGCCGAGTGCGCGGAGCAGCAAGAGGGCGGTCAGAAACAGGCCGAGCCAGAGCAAGCTGGCGCCAAGCGCGACGAATGCCACCTTGAGTTTCGACTCGTCGCGGATGCTGGCTACCCGACGCAAGCCGATACGCAGCCTGTTGGCGAGCAGCGTGGGCAGGCGCGCCGAGCCGGCGTGCGGTGAAGGAGACGATTCGCTGCTCACGCAGTGATCTCTCGGGCCTGGGTTTGATCAGCCTGGGTGTCAGCGTCTTCGGCGGTCAGCTCGAGGAAGACGTCTTCGAGCGAGCCCGGGCCTGAGGCAATGGCCTTGATCTCTTCGACCGTACCGACCCGAAGCAGGCGGCCACCGTGGAAGATGCCCACGCGATCGGCAAGCTCTTCGGCGATCGACAGCGTATGAGTCGACATCATGACGGTGAGGCCGTTCGCCGCGCGCTGGCGCAGGTCGTCCTTGATCCGCCGAATGCTGCGCGGATCCAGCCCGACCCAGGGCTCGTCGATGACGACCACCTTGGGCTGGTGCAGGAAGCATGCGGCAAAGGACAGCTTCTGGCGCATGCCGTGGCTGTAGGTGCCGACCAGCTGGTCGTGGGCATGACCCAGAGAGAAGGATTCGAGCAAGGACTCGCTGCGGGATTCGCACAGCGCTTCGTCCATGCCATAGAGGCCACCCACGAAGCGCATCAGCTCACGGCCGGTGAGTCGATCGTAGAGGTACGGACGGTCGGGGACATAGCCGAGCAGCGCCTTGGCCTGGAGCGCTTGCTCCACGATGTCGAAGCCGCCTACCTGCGCGCGTCCTCCGGTGGGGCGCAAGAGACCGGTAATCATGCGCAACGTCGTGGTCTTGCCGGCGCCATTCGGGCCGAGCATGCAGAAGAGCTCGCCAGCCGGTACGTCGAGATCGAGGCCAGCCACGGCAATCTTGTCGCCGTAGTGTTTCGACAGGTTCCGAATCGTGATCATTGCGGCTCCATTCGGACATCGAGCACGTCGATCTGGATGCGCCCGAGATAGGTCATCAGCTCGCGCCACGCAAGCACGCTGCCCTCGATCAGCTTGATGTGGGTGGCGTCCGCCTGGCGTTGACCGAGGGTCGGGTCGGTCGCCCACCAGCCATTGCCGGTCCAGACTTCGGGCCAGGCGTGATAGCCGAAACCGTCGAGCTCGTCGGACCACACGAGCCCGACAGCGACGCGGGTCGGAAGGCCGGCGGCGCGGGCCAGCGCGGTGAACAGAACCGTGTGCTCGTTGCAGTCGCCACGCTGCGCGTCGAGGACGGCAAGGGCGGACGGCAGGCTGGCTACAGGCACCTTTTCCAGGCGATCGAAGACCCAGTCATGGAGCGCCAGAATCTGATCCAGGGACGTCGACCCATCGGGGATGATCGCCTCCGCCTGGGCGCGGATTCTCGGGTGGTCGGACTGAATGAAGGCGTCGGCGGCGAGATGCTCCGGCTGGGGTCGCTCCGACGGTGATTGCGCACGGGTCCCGAGTCGCCACGTGCCGTCCGGGCTTTGCTGCTGCCGGCTATCCGCGATCACCGGTAGGCCTTCGTTGATGGAAACCACCATGTGCTGCGCGCCTCGTTGCGGTCGCTGGCCGGTCGGGAAGACGGCGAGGCCGCGGGCCAATGCATCAGCGCCCGCCAGCGCGTCCCGTGCCTGTCCGGTGACGCTCGGGGCGTCGCGATTCGCTGCCTTCGTGGCGTTCGGTGCGGCTTGCGGTGAGGCCAGCTCCAGAACCAGACCGATCGGCGTCTCGGCCCGGACCAGCGTGCCGTCGCGGCCGAGCCAGACCCGGGCGCCGATGCCGCGCCCTTCGATGTCGACGACGCGTGTATCCATCGGCTCGCCGTCGATCGTACGCCGCTCGAATCCGACACCGCGGACGATCATCGGCGCAGCACGCAGCGTCAGAGGGTCGAAGCCCTCGAGCGTGATGCGCTCACCGGCCCGTAAGGGGGGAACATTGGCCAGCGGTGCCCACATGCCGCTGAGCATGAGCTGATCGTCGATGGGAACGTCCAAAGGCAGGATCTCGCCCGCGGTTTCGACCGTGCCGCGCAAAGCCCCGTCGGCCAAGGCCGCGTCGAGGGTCATCACCTGCTCGCCCGAGCGCACGGTCAGGCGGATCGTCGAGCCGGCGGCGTTCGCTTCGGGTCCGGCGAACGCCGGTTGGGACATGCTGGCTTCGAGGTCGAGTGGCGTCGAGACGCCGAAGAGCGGAAGATCCAAATGCGCTTCGATGTCGGTCGACACCGTCGCCTCGGTCACGGACCGAAGGAGGGTCACCTCACCGATGGGCGCATCGCCCATCAAGACGCGTAGCCGCGACTCGGTGGGCGCGAGCGTTGTGGGGCCACTCGCCGAAACCCTCGCGAGCCACCAGCCTTGGCGGGCTCCCAGCCAGGCGATCGCGGAGACCCACAAGACGAGGATCGGAATTCCGGCAATGAGCGTTCGTCTCATGCTCAGCTCTTACGGCTGCTCGGCCGGAACTGTCCAGCCACCGCGCTGCCCAACTTCGGGGGATCGTTCCGGACGAGCTGCTAGACACTTCACGTCACAAGACTTGCACACGAGGCGCACCCTGCGCGACGGCTGCGGGCGGCAAAGGGCACAGGCTGAGGAGTATCAGGACAAAAAGCCGAGCACCGACCCTCCAGTCCCGGTGATGGTCCCTGCAGAGAGGGCCAGGACTGGAAGGTCGGTGCTCGGGGATGAGGCGCCGCGCGCATGCGGAGGAGAGCCAGCAGGGGTGCTGTGCCGGACCGTGGGGGAAAGGCCCGGGTGCATGGACGTGGCGCCCGAGTCGGCGGCCAAAGGAGGGAGGGGGAAGAGATGGCCGCTCACGACTGTGATTCTTTGCGTTCGAAGATGCCGAGCGACTCGAGCTCGGCGAGCGCGTCCTCGCAGCGGTCGAGCCGCTCGGACAAATCGTCGAGTGAGGCCAGGCCGAGACCATAGAGGCGGGTGAGCTGAAGGCGAACCTGTTGATCCAGTGGTTGGGAGCGTCGGCGGAAGCTGGCGAGGGCGCCGAGCAGCCGGCTGGGCCGCTCTGGGTAGAGCTCGCCGAAGAAGTCGCTGATGCTGACCCCTGCGGCGCCGAGGATGGTCACCATGTGGTGGAATTTGAGGTCGATGTTTCCGCACATCAGCTGTGACAGGTAGCCCTTGGAGAAGCCCGCTCGCTCCTCGATCTGGCGCTGCGTCATCGGCGCCTGGTGGATCACCAGGCGCAGCCGATCGCGAATGCGTTCGACCTCCTGGCGGACGGCGGGCGGTACCTTGGCGGCCATGCCTTGAAGCCACGCGGCCCTCAGCGTCCGAGACTTCGGTAGGCGCCATCAATGCGGCTTCGCAGGTCCGAGACCACGTCTGGGAAGTACGGCGAGTGACCGGCGACGCCCAGGATCTCGACCACGTCGACGACGGTGAGCGCCAGGTAGAGGTTGCTGCGAATCCCGTAGGGCGTATCGTTGGCGTCGGCACTCCGCGCCAGCAGGTATTCGGCCATGCTCCACGAGAACAGCCGGCGAGTAGCTTCGCCGAGGCGCAGCAGATCACCGAAGGTGAAGGCGCGAATCAGAGGCCCGAGGTCAGGCGCCCGCTCGTGGGACTGCGCCAGCAGTGCCTGGCGGGCGCGCTGGAGGTCGTAGCAGGGATCCCGCGCCGACCGTTCGAGAGCGTGGGCATAGCCCGCCAGCAGATCGCCGTCGAACATCTCGAAGGGCTCGAGAAAGGCGAGAACACGCAGCCGAAAACCGCTATCGACTTGCAGCAGGCGAAGGGCCAGACGACGCTGCTCGTGCTCGGTGAGCGCGCCGAGAATCAGTCGCGAAACGAAGCGCGCATCGACGTGGAACGCTTGCGGCAGCATCATCTCGATCATTCCCTCATTCGGATCCAGTGTGCCCTCAGGAGACACACGTCGAAGTACCGCATGTCGGATAGCCGGTGAGCCACGACATGAGGCGCATCACAGATTTGTACTTTAGCGAGAATTTCTCTCTATTTCAAGAAAATCTCTGAATATGACAAGTTTCTCTGAATGGGCCAAGGCATTGAGCTGGAATCTGCCAACACTGTCTACGCTCGGCTCGCGCGAGAGCGGGCCAGCATTCGCTGGTGACCATGCGCAAAGGAGAAACCATGAGCCGAGAGCGAAAGCCAAGAAGAAAGCGTTGGATGGTGCGGGTGACGATGTTGGTGTTTGTCGCCTGCCTGGCCATGCCTGCCTGGTCTGCCGACCGGCCGATCGGGGCATCGGATGTGTCAGGTACCTGGATCGGACAAGCAGTCGAGCGGGCACATGTCTACTGGCGAGCGGTGTGGCACGACATCACCATCAGCTGGCACGGAGCCGGTCGCGAGGGTGCAGAGTCGATCAACGCCCACGGGCGTCATCACTTGACCATCGAGCCGGGCGGCAGCGCCGTGCCGCCGCCGAACGAAGGCGACGGACCGGGCCAGGGCTGATCGCGCTGCCAGCGCGGCTCAGCGATCGGTGGCGCGCATGGCTTGGGCCGTGCGCGCGACGATCGAGTCGGTCAGAGCATCGTGCTGGAGCGCGTGGCAGAACCGGAGCAATGGGTCGCGATGCTCGGAGTCGCTGTCAAACGCATGCAACAGGGCGAACATCTCGCCAGCGATGCGGCGCAGATCCTGGTGGCGACGGTGCGTCAGCGCCGTCTGGGCCAGGTCGAGCAAGGTGAGGGCCTGATGATGGGCGAAATGCAAACGCTTGAATGCATCGTACGCGGACCAGAGCTCGGCCACACCGTCATCGATCGAAGCCAAGCGGATGGCGCTCAGACCGAGCAATGCGCGCAGCTTGATGCGCTCGGCGGTCGCGGGAAGCTGGGCGTGGCAGCGAACAGCCAGCTGCAGCCAGGCGAGCGCTTCACGCGTCTCTCGCTCGGTGCACGCGGACTCGTGCAGAAAGACCGCCGTGTTGTGGATCGCGGCAAGAAGCGTCCGGCGATTCATGGTGCGCCCATGCTCGGCAAGAGCGTCGCGCAGGGCGTGGACAGCCAGCCGCTTGCGGCCCGCGTCACCGAGGATCACAGCCCGATCGACCAGCGCCGTCGACAGTAGCTGCGGACGATCTTGGTCAGCGAGGGCGCCAATCGTTTCTTCGATCAGCTCGAGTGCCTCGGTGAATCGGCCCTGGCCGGCCCGCAAGTAGGCGGCTCGTTGGGCCAGTCTGAGCGGTAGCGAGGGGTCGTGCCGCGTGGCCTCGCGGTCGAGAAAGGCGAGTGCGACGTTCAGCGCGGCCTCGGCGTGGTCGCTCCGGCCGAGGGCGCGATGGACACCGCTCAGCGCGGCCCATGCCTCGATCTGAAGCGCACGCCACGCCCCACGGTCGACGGTGCGTCGGTCGACGGCCGATGCCAAAGCACGTGCCGCGCGCGCGATTTCGTAGGCCCGCATCGGATCTTGCTGGCGCATTTCGTCCGCGCGGGCGATCAGCCGCTGGCAAAGCTTGATGTCGCTCACGGGCTCGTGTCACTCACGGATCAGGCCTCAGGGGCGCGACGCTGGGCTGGCTCACGATCCCAAGTCCCTCGAGTTGAGCCACCACCCGCTCGCAGCGCTCGAGCCGTTGCCGGAGCCCAGCCAGGGATTCGATCCCCAACTCATGGAAGGCGTCCAGGTCGTCGGCTTTGGTGAAGGCCTCCTGGCCATGACGGTTCTGGAACGCAGACAACGCGGCTCGTCCGGTGCGGGGGTAGAGGCTGGCGAAGAACTGGCCAGGCGCGATGCCGAGGGCGTCCAGCACGCTCAGAATGTGGCGCACCTTGAGATCGACATTGCCGGCGAGTAGTTGGGAAAGGTATCCCCTGGAGAAGCCAGCGCGCCGCTCGACCTGCCGCTGGCTGAACGGGGCGGCGCGAATGGCACGGTGCAACGCGTTGAGCGCTCGTTGCGATGCCAGATGTGCATCCTCGGAGATCGCATCCCGCCTGCCTTGCTCGGCTGGAGAGGACGGGCGACGATTCACGGCTCGCCGCTTTCGGGGAACGTCGCCGATCAGCGGCGAGCCCGTCGGCGCTGACGTGGATACCCGCGTTGGCCTGGCTCGCGTGGCCTCGGCCGGGCCCTGCTCGCCTTGATTGCGCTCACGTTCCGTGTCGACAGGCTTGGGATCCATGTCACTACTGTATCGCTGTCACGGCCGTGTCGCCGTGGTCGCTTCATCGACGGTCCGGAGCTGTGCAGTCCGGGGGATCCCGCCATAGTCCTCGATGATGCGCTCGAGAAGAAGGTTGGGCCGCAGGGCAACAGCGCTTCGAAGCCACGCTGCCTGGTCGTAGCCGATCTCGAGCAGGGTCGGCGTGCCCGGCCGCATGCCGGCCGCGGCGTCGAGGATCCGTTCGATCAAGGCGCGGCCACCGGCAGGAGCGAACAGAGCGGTATGGGGCTCCCAGCCAACGACCTCCCGCGACAGCGAGGTGGCTTCGGCCGGGTCGACATAGGGTGGATTGCTGACCAAGAGATCGATCTCGTCGAGGGCGAGGCCGGCCAGAAGATCCGCGCAGATGAGCGTGGCCGGTGCTTGGAGGCGTCTCCGGTTCGCGTTGGCGACATCGAGGGCGTCGAGGGAACAATCCGTAGCCGTCACACGGGCGGCGGGGTATTCGAGTGCGAGGGTCAGCGCGATGCAGCCAGATCCGGTCCCGACATCGAGGATTCGCGGTGCGTCTGGCAGCACGAGGCCGAGTGCTGCCTCCACCAAATGCTCGGTCTCGGGCCGCGGAATCAGCACCCGGCGATCGACCTGGAAAGGCCGGCCATAGAACTCACGCTCTCCGAACAGGTAGGCCACGGGCTCGCCGCACAACCGGCGTGCGAGCAGGGCGCGAAAGGCGGCGGATTCCGCCGCGCCAAGATCCTCGCCGCCGCGCGCGATCACCTGCGCTTCCGAGAGGCCGAGGACATGGGCGAGTAGCAGCGTTGCTTCCCGTCGCTCGGGCGCAAAGTCCGCGTTGGCGAGCGCCTGGCGCGCGTCGGCGAGAAGATGGTCGAGTCGGGCCACGGAGGTCAGTTTACGCCACCCTGCAAGCTCCCAAAGCCGCCTCTGGTAAGGTTTGGGTTACTGCCTAGACCGATTGGGGGATCGATGCGGCATCTTGGCTCGGCCGGTTTTCTCTGGTTCGGGGTATCCGCGTGCAGCACCAGGGTAGGGGTGGAGTCGGCGCGCGTAGGGTTTCTCGAAGCGGCAATCATTCTGCTCGGCATGGTCGTGATCGCGTCCATGGGCATGCGCGCGTATGCCCAGCGCCGCTATGCGCGCCGTCTCGAAATCGAAATCAGCTCGCGGATGGGCGAGACGATGCTCGAGAAGGAGCGGCTGACCGTCACCCTGCGCAACATCTCTGATGGTGTGGTCACCACCGACGCCGAGGGCGCGGTGATCTACCTCAATCCGACCGCGGAAGCGACCACGGGCTGGAGTCGCGAAGAAGCGGAGGGCGTGCCGCTTCACGAGGTTCTCCCGGTACGGCGCGCACGCGGCGATCGCTCGGCATTCGACCCGATGAAGCTGCTCGAGGAGCGGGACATCGACGCGCTCGAGAAGAGCGAGACGGTCGAGCTGTCGTCCCGCGATGGAGCACGCCACCTGATCGAGATCTCCGGCTCGCCGATCGTTCGTTCGCGCGGGCGGCACGACGGCTTGGTCATCGCGCTTCGCGACGTGACCAAGAAGCACGAGCTCGAGAACGAGCTCGCCAAGGCGCACAAGCTCGAAGCGCTCGGCCTGCTGGCTGGTGGCATTGCGCACGATTTCAACAACTTGCTGACCGTGGTCCTGGGCAACCTCTCCTTGCTCGAGCATTCCGTCGAGCAGACCGAGATGGCGGACAAGCAGCTTCGCGATGCCACCCATGCGGTGCTGCGGGCACGTGACCTCACCCAACAGCTCCTGACCTTTGCGCGTGGCGGCATGCCGGTGCGTGAGGCGGCTTCGATCCGCGAAGTCATCATGGACTCGGCCTCGTTCGTGCTCAGTGGGTCCAACGTTCGGTGCGAGGTCGAGCTGCCCGACAATCTGTGGGTGGTCGACATCGATGCCGGGCAGATCAGCCAGGTGATCAACAACCTGCTGATCAACGCAATGCAGGCGATGCCCAAGGGCGGCACGGTGACGCTGCGCGGGCGCAACAGTCTCGGCCGTACGGTCGATATGCCGCGGAACCGCTACGTGACGATCGAGGTGATCGATCAGGGCATCGGAATCTCGCCGGAGAACCTGAGCCGAATCTTCGATCCGTACTTCTCCACCAAGGCAGAAGGCCGGGGTCTGGGGCTGGCTTCCGCCTACTCCGTGATTCGTCACCACGACGGCGCACTGACCGCCCATTCCGAGGAGGGCTGCGGCACCACCTTCCGGATCCTCCTTCCCGCGTCGGAAACGCGTTGGGTCGCCCCCAAGAGCGAAGATGTCGTCATTCCGACGGCCGGCATGGCCGGCGGACGAATTCTGATCATGGACGACGATCAAACGGTGCTCGAGCTGACCGCGACGATGGTGGAAGAGCTCGGCTACGACACCGCGACGGCGACCGACGGACAGGCCGCCGTCGCGGCCTATCGGCAGGCACGTTCCGCCGGCCGGCCTTTTGATGCCGTGATCATGGATCTCACCATTCCGGGTGGCATGGGTGGTAAAGAGGCCATTCAACGGCTGGTCGAGATCGATCCGGACGTGGTCGCCATTGTCGCCAGCGGCTACTCGAACGATCCGGTCATGGCGGATTTTCGCCGCCACGGCTTCGCCGCCCAGCTCAGCAAGCCGTTCCGCGTTGAGGACCTCGTTCGTGTGTTGCGTCGGATTCCGCAGCCACGTCACGACCAAGCGCAACAGGCCGTCGGCGTCGGCGGCTGACGTCGCTCGGCGTTGCTCATCCGCCGCCGAGTCGCTACCCTCGATCGCGCGCCGGGCGCCGTCGCCACCCTTTCTGCGGTGGTCGTTGTCGCGTGCGGCGCAGCGCGGAGGCAGGGATGAGTGAGCAACGTACGCCCCAGCAGCGTGATGCTGCCGCGATCCGGATCTATCCGCCGCTCGCTCCCGTGGCGGCGATCATTGCCGGCACGCTCCTCGACAAGATCTGGCCACTCCGTCCTGGCCCCGTCGACCCGGCGCAGGAGCCAGTGGCCAGCGTTCTCGCTTGGGTCGGTGGCGCGACGCTCGCGGTGGCCGCGGCAGGTGCCTTGTGGGCCTTTTGGATCATGCGGCGATCGGGTCAGAACCCCGATCCGAGAGCACCGACGCCAGCCATCGTCGATTACGGTCCATTCCGCTTTTCGCGCAATCCGATCTACCTGCAGATGGTCCTGTTCTGCGTGGGCTTCGCCATTCGCAAGGCCAACGTGTGGCTCCTGCTCCTGACGCCGGTGACCGCATGGATGCTCCAGAAGTGGGTCATCCTGCCCGAGGAAACCTACCTGGAGCACAAGTTCGGCGAAGCCTACCTGGCCTACAAGCGCCGGGTCCGGCGCTGGCTGTGATCGGAGTGGCTCAGGCGCTGGCGCGCGCGGCTTCTTCCATGCGCGCGGCCTGGTAGTGGTCGATCAGCGGTTCGAGCACCGGCTCGAGGTTGCCTTCGAGCACGGCGGGGAGCTGGTGGACGGTCAGGCCGATGCGGTGATCGGTGATCCGATTCTGGGGGAAGTTGTAGGTGCGGATCTTCTCGGAGCGGTCACCGCTCCCGACCATCCGCTTACGCTCGGCGGAGAGCTCGGCGTTGGCCTTCTCCTGCTCGAGCTGCAGCAGGCGCGACTTGAGCACGCGGAGCGCCTTGGCCTTGTTCTTGATCTGGCTGCGCTCGTCCTGGCACTGCACCACCAGCCCCGAAGGCAGGTGGGTGAGGCGGACGGCGGAGTAGGTGGTGTTGACGCCCTGGCCACCAGGGCCCGACGAACAGTAGCGGTCGACGCGCAAATCGCGCTCGTCGATGCCGATCTC